>CAZDQS010000003.1:0-151577 GCA_964507855.1 uncultured Candidatus Saccharibacteria bacterium
CCCCGCTGCACCACTCCAGGCATGCCGGGACGGCAAGCCAATTAGCACTCTTGACCGAGCCAAGAATACTAATATGGCTTGCCACCGGGCATGACCTGGCAGCAGCGCATCGCGACGCTTCTGGCTGCAGTCCAGCTTCACCGTAGCTACAGCTACGGCTTGCTCAGGGTTTCGCCACAATCGCCCCGCTGCACCACTCCAGGCATGCCGGGACGGCAAGCCAATTAGCACTCTTGACTCGTGAGTGCTAGCTGGTATCATGTAAATAGCAGGTTTGGCCTGCGAACCTTAAGGGGGAAAGGGGAAAAGAAGAGCAACCCTAAAAGTCTGTAATTTTTCTCAACGAACAGGGGTGAGAAAGCTCTCATAATAAACGTTACTATGATGCCACAAGGATCTGAGTTCCAAGAATTTTTGAATCATCTTACAGACAATGCACTGCAGAGTCTGAAGCATGCGGATGCCATTGCGCGCAGCTTTGGTAGCGCGTATGTCGGCACTGAACATTTGTTGCTCGGTGTGCTGGCGCAAGATTCCAGTATGGGTGCAAAGATATTGGAAGGCGCCGGCGTGACGCTAGACCGAGCCCGGCTAGCATTGAACCTGACGCCAAAGACACTTGTTATCAATCTCGGTGCCAAGGGCTTGAGCGAAACAGCCAAGCTGACGCTCAAGATGGCCTATGACGTGGCGCAAGATTTTAACCAAGAGTTCTGCGGCACAGAGCACATTCTCTACAGTATCTTGAGCCAAAAGAACGCACGAGCGACGATATTGCTGCGCGACATGAATATTGATGTAGACCAACTTATCAGCGAGCTGGAGCAGTTCTTGAACCGGCAGCAGTACGAGGGTAGTGGTGAATCTGCCGACCAGGCTAATCGGCCCTCGCAGGCGGCGGGCACCAAGAAGGGGCGCAAAACGGCGCTGGACTTCTTTGGTACTGACCTCACTGCACTGGCCCGGGAAGGCAAGCTTGACCCGGTGGTGGGGCGCGAGGCGCAGATTAAGCGGCTTATAACTGTCCTGAACCGTCGGACCAAGAATAACCCAGTGCTTATTGGCGAGCCTGGCGTTGGTAAGACGGCTATTGTTGAAGGCCTGGCTCAGCGCGTCATTACCGAAGAGGTGCCAGATAGCTTAGTGGATAAGCGCATCATTATGCTTGATCTGGCCGGAATGATTGCAGGTACCAAGTATCGCGGAGAGTTCGAGGAGCGGCTTAAAAAAGTCATGGCCGAGCTGGAGCGTGACAAGCACACGATTGTATTTATTGATGAGCTACACCTGATCGTTGGTGCTGGTGCCGCTGAGGGTGCTATGGATGCGGGTAATATTCTGAAGCCCGCCTTGGCGCGCGGCAAGATACAGGTTATCGGCGCCACGACTACGGCGGAATACACGAAGCACATTGAGAAGGACGCAGCACTGGAGCGGCGCTTCCAGCCGATTCAAGTCCCTGAAACAACGCCGTCCGAAACACTCTCTATTCTCAAAGGCCTCCGTAAGCATTACGAGGATTTCCACGGCGTTGAGATTAGCGACACCGTCCTGGAAGACACGGTCAATTTAGCCGACCGATATGTCAACGACCGTTACATGCCCGACAAGGCTATTGATCTGCTTGACGAAGCTGCGGCTCACCTGCGGGTTATTAAGGCCAAGTCATCTCCAGAGATCCGTCGCTTGCAGAAAGAACTGAAACTGGTAAATACCCGCCGCGAAGAAGCTGCGGAAGCTGAGGATTATGAACGGGCGGCACACTACAAGACGCGTGCCAGCCAGATTGCCGATGAGTTGGCCAAACTGCAGGCAGATACCAAAGAAACCAAACGCATCGTTATGACCAGTGATGATGTTGCGGAAGTCGTCTCACGCATGACTGGCGTACCGGTTCAAAAGGTGATTCGTTCCGAGGCGAAGTATCTGCTGACACTCGAGAAGCAGCTCGGAAAACACGTCATCGGCCAGGATGAGGCAGTGAGCGCAGTAGCAAGGGCGGTGCGGCGTAACCGCTCTGGTATCGGCAGCGAGACACGCCCAATCGGTTCATTTATCTTCCTCGGGCCTACAGGTGTCGGTAAAACTGAGCTGGCCCGTGTCCTCGCACGCGAATTCTTTGGCTCAAAGGACGCGCTCGTGAAGATTGACATGAGTGAATTTGGCGAGCACCACAACGTCGCGCGACTGGTTGGTGCGCCGGCGGGGTATGTCGGTTATGATGACGGCGGCCAGTTGACGGACAAGATCCGTCGCCAGCCGTACAGCGTCGTCTTGTTCGACGAAATTGAAAAGGCTCACCCCGAAGTCTTTAACATGCTGCTACAAATCCTTGAAGACGGCGTACTGACTGATGCGAAAGGTCGCAAAATCGACTTTACGAACACCATTGTCATCATGACCAGCAACATTGGCGCCGAGAAGCTACAAAAGGAAGCCAGTCTCGGTTTCCATGCCTCGGGCAGTGGTGACCTGAAAGACCTGGACGCACTGCACAAAGCCAATAAGGACAAGGTGCTCGAAGAACTGAAGCGCACCATGCGACCGGAGCTGTTGAACCGTATCGATAAGATTATCGTCTTCCGTGCGTTGACGAAAAAAGACGCGCTTCGGATTCTCGACCTGCAGCTCGAAGAGTTGCGCCAACGTCTCGTCAAGCATGGACTTGGTTTGCAAGTCACTCCGGCAGCCCGGCAGCAGATGATTGAAGAGGGTTACGATGCCCACAACGGTGTACGGCCACTCCGTCGCTTGCTCCAGGATACGATTGAGGACCACATTGCTATCAAGCTACTCGACAACGCCTACCATAAGGGTGACATGGTTCAGGTCGGAGCGAAGAACAAAGAACTGACATTTACAGCGACGCAGGAATAATGTCGGAAGCGGTCAAGCGCCCTAGCCAGCACTGTCGCTTTCATATGATTGGTTAGGAAAGCGCTTAAGTTGGTATACTTTAAACTATGAAAATGACGCGCAGGCTCTCAGGGATTGTCATTACTGCTATTGTCTTAGGCGGGTCATTGGTTGCTTGGGGCCAGCGCCAGGCGCTATCTGACTGGTGGGTGCTGAGGGATTACGAGCCTGGTGAGCGTATCGCTGCGCTTGCTGATAATACGAAAATGACCGATGAAGGCAAAAAGCTCTTCTACGTCCACGACCCGCAGCTGAGTGAAAAGCAGCAGTTCCAGGAAGTGTGTGATATCGGTGAGGCCTCGATAGTGCTCGGGTGCTACATATCAAGACAGCATATCTACATACTGGATGTGCAAGACGGGCGCTTGAGTGGCATACATGAAGTGACGGCAGCCCACGAAATGCTGCATGCCGCCTACGAGCGGTTGAGTCGCCAGGAGCGCCAGCGTGTTGATGGGATGACAGCTGCATTCTTTGAGACGCTCGCAGATGAGCGGATTGTACAGACGGTCGAGCGGTATCGTGCGCGTGACCCATCAGTTGTCCTCAATGAACTTCATTCTATTCTTGGCACTGAAGTGTGGGATCTGAGTCCAGAATTGGAGGCGTACTATCAGCGCTACTTTAATGACCGACGGAAGATTGTCGCCTACATGGCGGGGTATGAGCAGGAGTTTACTTCACGCCGGGATCGGGTTGCAGCGTATGATGAGCAACTGAGTGGCCTGCGCACACGTATTGATACGGCCAAGACGAGTCTGGAACATCAATCAAGCGCTATTGAGAGTGAGCGAAGGCGATTGGACGGCCTGCTGGCAAACGGCCAGACCGAGGACTATAACGCCGCGGTGAGCGGGTTTAACGCGCTGGTGCGTGCTTATAATAACGAGTTGGCGGCGGCGCGGCAGCTCATCGAGGACTATAATCAGCTCGTAGAAGCTCGTAACGCGGTCGCAACAGAAGAGCAGGAGCTGATAGAGGCCATAGACAGTCGATCAGTATCCGAGACGGAGGAATAACATGGCAAAGAAGACAGTCAGGTATGTGTGTAGCAATTGTGGAGCAGCCAGTGCAAGCTGGTCCGGGCGATGCCATGTGTGTGGTGAGTGGAATACGCTTCAGGAAGAGCTGGCAGCAGAGCCGGAAGCGGTTGCAAAAAGCGGAATACTTTTAAAGCCTGAGCAGGTCAAAGACTTGGCCGTTCGCGACAAACACAAACGACTTACCACTGGCATTAACGAAGTGGATGCGGTGCTCGGGGGTGGTATTGTCCTGGGCAGCGTCAATCTTATCGCCGGCGAGCCGGGCATAGGTAAAAGCACCATATTGCTGCAAATTGCTAATGCGGTGGCAGCAAAGAACCGCGTGTTGTATGTCAGCGGTGAGGAGTCGGGTCACCAGATCGGGCTCCGTGCAAGCCGCTTAGGCGCAGATAACAAAAACTTACTGCTCGCGACCAGTACAAGTGCCGATGATATCGCCCGGACCATCCTTGCGGGCGATCACGAGCTAGTCATCGTTGACTCTATCCAGACGATTGCAAGCTCTGCAGTCTCATCCGCGCCCGGGTCAGTCAGCCAGATAACAAACAGTACGCATATCTTGACAGCTGCGGCCAAGCAATCTAATACGGCGCTTGTCATCGTCGGCCACGTCACAAAAGAAGGCTCGATCGCAGGCCCGAAGTTACTTGAGCACCTCGTTGACGTGGTGTTGCAATTGGAAGGTGACCGCTATGGCGGCTTCAAGCTGCTGAGAGGTGTGAAAAACCGCTATGGCTCGACGAACGAGGCGGGAATTTTTGAAATGCAAGAAGGCGGACTCATGCCGGTCGAGAATCCGTCTGCTGCTTTACTAGCCGAACGGCAAGTCACCGACGGTTCAATCGTGCTGGCGACAATGGAGGGGACACGGCCGCTGCTCGTGGAAGTGCAGGCGCTGGTAAACCCGACTAGCTATGGCTACCCCAAGCGTACGGCAAGTGGCATTGATCTGAACCGCATTAATCTGCTGGTTGCAATGCTTGAGCGGCGCACCAAGTTACGGTTAGGTGACAAGGATATTTATGTGAATATTGTGGGCGGTATACGTATCACTGAGCCAGCGGCCGACCTGGCTATCTGTATGGCCATCGGATCGGCGGCTAAGGGGCTGCAGCTGAAGGGCAATGCCGTCGTGTTCGGCGAGGTTGGTTTGTCCGGTGAAGTACGGCATGTGCCCTACATTGACAAGCGAGTAGCGGAAGCCAAGAAACTTGGCTTTGATAGTGCTATTGGCCCCATTATGCGTTCGGGCAAGAAACCGGCACTGCTCCACGGTGTCAGCGATGTCCGCTCGGCACTGAATACGTTCCTCGAGAAAGAATAACTAACGATTATCAGGTAACGAGTGGGACTAGCGGCCGCGCCGCCACCTTGGATCTGGCAGGAGCGAGATGTCGTCATCGTCATCATCGTCGTTGCCATTGTTGTCTGAGTTTTTCTCGAAAGTAACTGTTCTGCTATCGGAATCATCGTAGAGGACACTGTCTATAACTTCGGCGGTTACGGTACCGGAGCCAGAGCTTGACGGGTTGTATTCCATGGTGATGGTGCCGTTTTTATTGACCGTGAATGAGCCGCCATTAACAACTTGGCCGTCCACGAGGAAGTTCACGGTACCTTGTCGATCCCCCCCAGAGAGCGGATGGGTGCCTTGGCTGACAGTCGCGACGAACTGGTACCGGCCGCTTGGTAGTTTGTTCACGGTAAGCGTAATGCTTGGTTTGATATCGCTACACTGGTGGACATCATCTTTTTCTTCGGTTGTGTTGCCACCGCCGCCATGCCACTGGTCGCCGTTGAAGGCGTCAGCATTGCTTTCGTCAACTTCTTGGCGTGCGCGTGGTGGCGTACATTCAGTCGCCAGCTTATTTGAAATGATATCAATTACCTTTTTCTCTGTTGTGTTACCGCGCTTCTTTGGTTCATACCATGATGGGTACAGATCAGTTGCTGGGCTTGGCACAACAGCTCCAAGTCCTGGATTGGTGCGGACGACGAAGGCGGGGAGCGTCTGGACACCACTTGGGCGTTGACGTTCAACCGGCTGATGACCGTCGTGTGCGCGACGCATCCAGCCCTGCCAGATAGGTAGCGTCATTGTCTCCATTGAGCCGCTCATCTCTACGTTGCGGGTGTGGTGGCCAGTCCAGACACCGGCGGCATACTTGGTCGAATATCCCATCATCCAGGCGTCTTTAGCGTCGTTGGTTGTACCGGTCTTCATTGCGAACTTCCACCCGTTGTAGCGGTGTGGCTTGACGCGGAAGTAGCTTGGGTTCGGGTCTTCGAGCATGTCTGAGACGATGTAGGCCGTATCAGGCCGGATGACTTGTTCGCCCTTTTCGGGTTTCCACTCATCAACGGTTTTACCTTGGGCATCGGTAATCTTAAGGATGAATGTTTGGGGGATCTTGACGCCATTACGGGATAGGGTTGTATAAGCGTGTACGTGTTCATCGAGGCGCAGGTAGGCACCGTCACCGATACCGGCTGAGGCGTAACAGGGTGCCTCTCTTGTCAATTGTTCGTCGTAGTAACAGTTGTAGCCGCTCTTGAGACCTAAGCTTTCAGCGGTCTGGATGGTTTTCTCGATGCCAACCGTGAGCATTGCCTTGATGGCTGGTACGTTTCGGGATCCGCCGAGTGCATAGCGAAGTGTTAATGGGCCTGGGTAGCGCAAGTCGTAGTTGTTGAGACAGTTAACATTGGGGTTCGTGCGGGGATTGCCCTTGATAGTACATGGGTAGCCTGGCAAGGGGTCCTGGCTGTCATAGAGCACGGAGCCTGCACCGAAGTTAGTTGTGTGTTCGATCAGAGAAGCGTAATCATACGGCTTAATGCTCGAGCCGGGTGGTAGCTGGGCTGTGGCGTAGTTAAACTCGCCAAACTCTTCATTATTAAAGTCAGAGCCTCCAACAAGCGCGACTACCTGTCCGTTTGTGACGTCTTCAGCCACAAAGGCCGTCGTATCGCCACCTTGCCGCCGAATTTGCGCCATGCCGTTATTAACTTCTTCTTCTGCAATGGTCTGGAGGTTCATATCCAGTGTGGTGATGACTGACCAACCACCACGCGATACAGTTTCGCCACCGTACTTCTCCTCAAGCTGCTTCTTGGCAGTGAGCACAAACCATGGGGCTTTGATGCCGGTGTACTTATTGGTGCGGGGCTGGATTTTTGCAATGGTATCGACTTCTTTGGCTTCGTCCCGCTCTTCTTTGCTGATCATGCCTTGCTGTTCCATGAGGTCGAGGACGTAATCTTGGCGTCCTAAAAGAGAATCCGGAGTATACCGTGCTCCGCGAGGGGAATAGACGGTCGGTGACTTCGGGATTGCAGCTAAGAAGGCCGCTTCGTCCAGTGTCATGTCTTTGGCGTCTTTGTGGAAGTAGTCTTGCATGGCCGCCTGGACGCCATAGGTGATATCACCGTATGGTGCGGTGTTGAGGTAGCCGGTCAGGATTTCTTCCTTGGTATAGCTGCGCTCCAGCTCAATTGCCAGGATGAGCTCCTTGACTTTACGGGTGTAGGTAACGTCATTTGTCCAGTTCTGAGTGAGCTTTACGAGCTGCTGGGTGATGGTTGAGCCACCTTGGGTTGTGTCGCCACCCCCAAACGTGTTGTTGATACCGGCGCGCATAATACCGCGCACGTCAAAACCGCCATGCTTGAAGAAATCTTTATCCTCAATGGCGATGGTGGCGTCCTTCATGATCTGCGGGATGTCTTCGCCCTTAACAGGGATTCGTTTGACGGCGTCATAATCTTCCCACAAGAGTACTTGGCCAGTGCGGTCGTAGTAGCGCATGCTGCCGCCGATGTTGTTGCCTGAAATATCACGCAGGTTAGGGAGATCTTTACGGAAGTAAGCGAACAGGCCTAAGAGAAACAACGCACCGGTAATAACGCCTATGCCGGCGATCTTGAGCGCCATAACCGCGCCTTGGCGGCTAAACCAATAGTGGTACATGCGCTTGGGGTGCAAGCGCGCGAAAAACCGCTTGACCTTGCCTTTCGGCAGGCTGTGCATAGCTAGCGCTTTACGTGCAAGCTTCGAATCCTGGCGGGCTGCCAAATGATCCCGCAGACTGCGGCGAATCTTGATGGTCTTGCCGCTCTTGGTGACGTACTTGCTCTTATTAACACGTGCACGACGTCCTGATGAACCGTTGCGGTTATCACTCATGACTGTTCCCTAAATACTCCATTATTTCGTCATTTATTATACCAGACTAAGCATGTAAACAAGCGCTAAATTCATTAGCACTATGCGGCATGTGCCCCTTCGTTTATACTGGTTTCAGAGAAGATAAAAGCAAGAGGCAACATGACACTTTCTGAAGAACTCTCATGGCGCGGGTTTGTCAACCAAACCACCCTGGAAAACATCACCGATCTTGATACAAAAAAGTTTACGTTTTATTGGGGTGTTGATCCGAGCGCGCCTTCCATGCAGATAGGCAATTTGGCGGCCGCCATGATGGTGCGGCATTTTATTGAGCATGGCCATAAAGCGGTTTTGCTTGTCGGTGGCGCGACGGGTCTGATTGGTGATCCTGATGGCAAGGCAGAGGAGCGGAAGCTCAAGACGGTGGAAGAAGTGCAGAAGAACAAGCAGGGAATCGCTGCTCAGTACAAACAGATATTTGGTGGCAAAGACTTCAAGCTTGTCGATAATTATGACTGGTTTAAGGGCTTAGGCTACCTGGAGTTCCTGCGCGACGTCGGCAAGCATGTGCCAATGCGGCAGATGCTGGGCCGTGATTTCGTCCAGACACGCCTAAGCGATGAGGGTGCGGGTATCTCCTATGCGGAATTCAGCTATGTACTTATCCAGGCGTATGATTTCGTGCATCTCAACCGCGAGCTCGGTGTGACGCTGCAGCTGTGCGGCTCTGATCAGTGGGGAAACAGTATCGCTGGCGTCGACCTTATCCGCCGTCTGAATGGCCAGGAGGCACATGTCTGGTCATCGCCATTGGTAATCAACAAGTCTACCGGCAAGAAGTTTGGCAAGACTGAGGATGGCGCTGTCTGGCTCGATGAGAACATGACCAGCGTCTATAAGTTCTACCAGTTCTGGCTAAATGTCGACGACGAAGGCGTAGAGGATTATCTCAAGATCTACACTCTATTATCAAAGGAAGAAATTGAGCAGGTTATGCAGCAGTTTAGCGCTGACCGCGCAGGCCGTTTGGCGCAAAAGACACTGGCGTATGAAGTGACCAAGCTTGTCCACGGCGAGAAGCGGGCAGATTCTGTGAAACGAGTGAGCGAAGTGTTATTTGGTGGTGCTGACTATGCCAGCTTACAGAAGGATGATTTTGAGGTGTTGGCCAAAGAATTACCGCTCGTTGACGCAAGAGCGGGCGAGGCATTGCCGGATGTGCTGGTTGCGGCAGGCCTGGCAAGTTCTAAGGGTGAAGCGCGACGGTTTGTCGAGCAGGGTGGCGTGTATATCAATGGCGCTCAGGTAAGCGGCGAACGGGTTGTTGAGCGCGAAGATGCCCTCGACGGGCAGCACGCGATTATCAGGCGTGGCAAGAATGCCAACGCAATTGTGAGAATTACGGCGTAAAGGTTGGTATACTAGTGCAGGTCATGAAGAAACAACAACCAAAAACCGAGCGCAAACGCGCAGACCAATATAACGACCCGTCACACAACTACCTTGAATACTGGCAGGGTCGTGATTACGAACACGCCGCCGAAGAGGCGGCGCTCAAGAAGCTGCTGAGAGGCAAACACTATCGCCACGCAGTGGACGTGGGTGGCGGCTACGGACGCCTCTGTGTGTTTCTGGAGAATTACGCCGACAAAGTGACGCTTGCTGAACCATCTCAGCAGCAGCTCGATATTGCCGAGGACTTCCTGAAAGACCACCCCCGCATAGATCGTCAGCTGTTGCAGGCTGATGACCTGAAGTTTAAAGACGGTTCGGTTGATCTGGTAACGATGGTCCGCGTCATGCACCACTTGCCTGACCCCTCCGCAGAGTTCGCTGAAATCAAACGCATATTGGCTGATGACGGCGAATTTATCCTGGAATTCGCAAACTACGCTCATGGCCGCAACCGGCTCAAGCACCTGTTAAAGGGCAAGCGATTACCGCAGGAGCCGGTGGATATTCGTTCTGCCGAGAACCGCAAGCGTGACGTGATTCCGTTCGTTAATCACAATCCGCAAACTATCATGAAGCAGCTCGCGCATGCCGGACTGAAGGTTGATAAAGTGTTGTCTGTGTCAAACTTGCGTTCGCCGGCACTGAAGAAAGTCTTGCCACGAGCGGTGATGTTGCCAGTTGAAAAGCTATTGCAGCCAACGCTCGCCAAGACATATTTTGGCCCAAGTATATTCTTGCTCGTCAAGAAAGGTCAGTAACTCCTGTACTATTAAGGAGTATGAGGCTGAGTGATCCTGTAACGGTAATTAAGGGTGTGGGAGACGAGCTGGCCAAGAAATTCGGCTTGCTTGGCATTGAGACCATTGATGATTTGATTCTTAATTACCCGCGCCGCTACGATGACTATTCTGAAGTGCAGCCTATCGTCGGCATCAAGCCAGGCACAGTAACCATCAGGGCTCAGATAAAACAAGCGCGCGGTAGGTACGTCCGGCGCGGCATGCACGTAACGGAAGCCGTAGCGAGCGATGAAACCGGCAGCGTGCGCCTAGTGTGGTTCAATCAGCCGTATCGCCAGACAGCGCTGAAGTCCGGTGAAGATTACTATATTTCCGGCAAGTTCGAACTGTCCCGCCAGCGGTTAGCAATCATGAACCCATCAGTGGAGTTGGTCAGCGAGTTTCCCGTCAATACTGCCCGGATTGTACCTATATACCGCGAGACAAAGGGACTGAAATCTGCGCAGCTACGAAAGGCTCTGCGGCAGGTCGTGCCGCTGGCAGAAAAGCTGCCGGAGACTCTGCCGACATGGTTGCTTAAGGACCAGCAGCTGATGGCGCGGGCGCAGGCGGTGCGCGCCATGCATTTTCCGGCTTCTGCTGAAGAGCTGGCTGAGGCGAAAAAGCGGCTGGGCTTCGAGGAAGTGTTTGAGTTAACGCTCGCGGGGTTGCTCAATAAATATGAGCTGCTGCAGGAAGAAGCGCTGGCGATCCCGTTTAATGAGGCGCTGGCGAAAGAGTTTGTCGGCCATCTGCCGTTTCAGCTAACTGACGCGCAGCGCAAGACAATCTGGCAAATATATCTTGACATGCAAAAGACTCTGCCAATGAACCGGTTGGTCGAGGGTGATGTCGGCTCAGGTAAGACCGTGGTGGCGGCAATGGCCGCACTCATGGCTATGGAGCAAGGCTTCCAGGTGGCTTTTATGGCGCCGACCGAGCTACTGGCGCGACAACATGCGGACACGATTCACGCTTTGCTCAAACCTTTAGGGTTTGCTGATCAGGTAGGGTTGCTGGTTGGTGGGATGAAACCGGCGGCCAAGAAGGCGGCACAAGCCCGTATCGCTAGCGGCGAAATACGGCTGATTGTCGGCACTCATGCGCTTATCCAGGAGAAGGTTGATATGCATCGCTTGGGTTTGGTTGTCATTGATGAGCAGCATCGTTTTGGTGTCGAGCAGCGCAAAAAGTTGCAGGCCAAGGCGGGGCACGCTGTTCATGTGCTCAGCATGACGGCGACTCCTATCCCGCGCACCCTTGCCCTAACCCTGTATGGCGAGCTTGATATTTCTATTATTGACGCTAAGCCAGTGGGGCGGAAGCCGGTCATTACAGAAATTTGTTCGCCCAATTCCCGCAAAACACTGTATGAAAAAATTGATAAAGAGTTAGAGGCTGGCCGGCAGATGTTTGTCGTTACGCCGCAAATTACCGAAACGGACAGTGGCAGTATGGTTTCGGCTGAGGTGACATATGAAAAGCTCGCCAAACGCGATTTCAAGCACCGGCGCGTCGGGTTGTTGCACGGCAAGATGAAGGCGGCCGAGAAAAATGAAGTCATGGAAAAGTTCGCCGCCCATGAGCTGGATATCCTCGTCTCTACGACTGTTATTGAGGTGGGGGTTAATGTCCCGAATGCGACTATTATGTTGATAGAGTCGGCCGACCGCTTCGGGCTTGCGCAGATTCACCAGCTGCGTGGTCGGGTGGGACGGAGCGAGCACCAGGGATATTGTTATCTCATGATGAGCGACTCCTCCGCGCCGTCCAATCGCTTGCGGGCGCTCAAGATGTCGAGCGACGGCTTTCACTTGGCTGAGCTTGATCTTGAGCTACGCGGCCCGGGTGCGATATATGGGACGTTCCAGCATGGGCAGCTGGACCTTCGGATTGCCAGCTTGGCGGATACCAAGCTTATCGCAGCCGCCAGAAGCGCAGCGCAGGCCTTCATCGACCGCAAGGAAAACCTGCTAAACTATAAGCAGCTTTACGAGAACGTCCGTAGGCTACGAGCCGTGACGAACTTGAATTAGCATTTCGAGGGTGAACATAACCCCGTTAAGAGATAGACAAGGTTTTTAGCCATGTATTCCGGCACGACACTTACACGATATTCTGGGCGTCTTTTGGGCGCACACCAAAAGATTGACCGCATTGCTCGGCGGCATCTTAAGTATTTGTTGCCGGATAACGCAGTCTTTCCCACGTCACGGCGGATATTGTACTTTGAGGGAAAGAACGGGCCTGATGGCATCAAGCGCAAAAGCCCGGCCAAAGATGAGCCATGGCACTACTTCAACCCGTTTGATGACAAGGATTCAAAGCTTATTGATCTCATCGATGACCATTACAAGCAGCTGGTAAAAGAGCTGAAGGCCGGCAATATGGAACGGGTTGCCTTTGAAGCGGCGTGGCTGTCGCATGCCATGGTTGACGGGCTGACACCGGCGCACCATTACCCATATGAAGAGAAGCTTGTTGAATTGCGCGGCGGAGAGAGTATTGAAACCCGGACAACCATCAAGGAGAAGCTTGTCATGCATGGCGAGACTCCCGGTGAAAAGGTGGTGAACAATTGGCGGATGTGGGGGCCGAAAGGGCTATTCACAACACATGGGTTGTTTGAGATGGGCGTCGCGACCCTGATAGCGCCGCTGACCTTTGCAGAGACGATTCCAACCGAGGATGATCTCAAGACATTGAAAGAAATCGGTATTCTGGAGTGGTTCCGGCGCATGGCGCGTGAAATCGCTGCGCTTGATATGTACAGTGCGTATTACAAGAAAGGCTGGACGCCAAAACTTGCGTGGCAGGTACGTCACCAGCTGGGGCCGCGGCTGGTTAAGACGGTTGTCCTGGCGTGGTATTCGGCAGCCGAAGAAGCAGGACTCACCAAATAATGAGAGTCATAGCAGGGCGCTTAGGCGGCCGTCAGTTCAGCTCACCTTCGGGGCACCGCACTCATCCCATGAGTGACAAGGTTCGGGGAGCATTGTTTAACATGCTCGGGGATATCAGCGGACTATCGGTGTTGGATGCCTTTGCAGGGAGTGGGGCGATTGCTATAGAAGCAGTTAGCCGCGGCGCAGAGCGGGTGATTGCGGTTGATGCGGACAAAAACGCGAATGCAACAGTTGCTGCCAACGTGTCGCAACTCGGTATCGACAAACAGATAAAAAGTATCCGCGCAAACGTCAGTTCATGGTCGGACAATAACCCGAATGAACAGTTTGATTTGGTTATATGCGATCCGCCGTATGATAGGGTGCAACTTCCAGTTCTCCGTAAGTTAGCTCGGCATGTAGCGCCAGATGGTGCGTATGTCCTTTCTTGGCCGGGCAGCCAGGAAAAACCCGGATTACCAGGTTTGTCATGCGTTACGGCGAAATCCTACGGCGACGCTCAGCTGGTTGTCTACAAGCACCAGTAAACTGTTAGGTTGTGGGGGTAACCTGCGGTGTTTCGTGGCTCTTTGCTTGTATCTGCTGGTATCGGAGGGCAGGTGCAGCAGAGTAGAAGAACGACACAACCGTAAAGAGCCAGCCGGCATAAGGGATGGCGGAAAGCAGAACAAGCCCCGCTAAAATACCGATGACACCCCAGAGTTCACCAGGGTGCAGCTTGGCCAACTCGGCACTCCGCTTGAGAGCGTCTTTTATACCGAGGTTTTCGTCGTAGAGCACATAGACTGCTAAGAGCAAGCGGTGGATAGCAATCACGCCAGGCACAATGAATAAGATTAAACCTGCCGCGACAATTAAACTGCTGATAAACGTAACACCGACAAACCGCCACAAAAAGTGCAGGCCAACGTCAAATGCCTCCCGGACGGTGACTGTTCCGTGCCGAACGCTCTTGAGAAGGGTATATGGCAGCCCTGCAGAGAAAACGATTGCTAAAGCCGAGCCAATAAGCGTAAGCAGGAAATAGCTAAAACCTACCGACCCGTCGGCTATCTGCTCGTTTTGCATAAAGAGCATGTGCGGCATTGCGCCGGTAATCAGGCTGAGGAGCAGAAAGTATACCGTTGGCGGCAGGACGAGAAAGAGCAGCGTGCCGATGTTGAGCCGCACCGCCTCGATGCTTGGCTTGAAGAGCTCGAAAGCGCTTGGTGAGCCACTAGGTGAAGTGCTTGCAGCATCATTTGTGGGTGGAGGGAATGTAGCGGGCTGTTCTGGGTTGTTCGAGTTGGTGTTTGATTGAGGATCCATGCATGCTCCTTATGGTTGCCCTAATAATTCCGCATAAAGCATATGCATGTCAATCATCATTTATGTATGGGTCTGTCGCCGGTGCAATTACATCTGGTATAATGACCGCCAGTTGCCTCATTTGGGGATGTGGTGGAATTGGTAGACACGCATGCCTTAGGAGCATGTGCCTAGAAGGCGTGAAGGTGAGAAATGCCAGTGGCATTTCGCAAGGGAACGTTCCGATGCAAGCTGTGCTTGCAATAGCGAACTTCCGGGGCCGCGGGACGTGGCCAAGTCCTTTCCAATTAACGCTTGAACCTTCATAATAGAATCAATCAGGGGATGTGGTGGAATTGGTAGACACGCATGCCTTAGGAGCATGTGCCTAGAAGGCGTGAAGGTTCAAGTCCTTTCATCCCCACCAAGACGAGCGGGTCCCTTATGGGGCCCGTTTGTCTTTAGGTATGTCAGATTTGAACCCTTGGGTCGAAAACAGTCGGTGGCTGTTTGAGTTTTCCATGCTTGGCCGAGTCTGGAGAGCTTTAGCTCGAAGACGAGCACAAAATGACAAGTCCTTTCATCCCCACCAAACAAAAAACTCCGGTTTTCCCGGAGATTTTTGTTTTAGAAGTCGTCTGCTTCTGCGCGCATTTTCAGCGCAAATGACACGATGATTGCCAGTGTGGCGCCGATTATGGCGTATGCCAGTTGTGATATGTCGGCTTCTGTCATGATACCCTCTGTGAGAAATATTACACTTTTCTAAGACCTCCATCATACCATAAGTGGTATGTATGCGCATGAAGTAGGATGTACAACGGCGGGTCAACAAACTATAAAAATAGTGTCCGGAAAGCCCGCGAAACTGAGAGAAATGGTATAGTAGAAGCAATATGGCACTATCAACCCAACCCTATAAGGGCGCCCGGGATTTTTATCCTGAGGACAAACGCCTTCAGAAGTATTTGTTTAAAACCATGCGTTCTGTTGTGGAGCGGTTTGGCTATGAAGAGTATGACGCACCGATTTTGGAGCCGCTGGAGTTGTACTTAGCCAAGACTGGCCAAGAGATTGTTGATGAGCAGACCTACGCGTTTGAGGATCGTGGTGGCCGCCAGGTGGCTATTCGTCCGGAGATGACGCCGACAGTGTCACGTATGGTAGCTGCCCGGCGGCAGGAGCTGGCGTATCCGGTAAGGTGGTATTCCATCCCGAATCTCTGGCGCTATGAGCGGCCGCAGCGCGGCCGGTTGCGCGAACACTGGCAATTGAATGTGGACATTTTTGGCGTGGCTGGCTTAAGCGCTGAGCATGAGCTCATTGAACTTGCTGACCAATTGATGCGGGCATTTGGCGCTCGGCACGAAATGTACACCATCAAGGTAAACAGCCGGCGGCTGATGAATACGCTCATGCGCGAATACCTGGGGCTTGATGAGGTCCAGAGCCACTCCTTGAGTAAGCTTATCGATCGCATGCACAAGATGGATCCGGCTGAGTTTACTGCGCAGGTTGATGCGCTGATGAGTCCGACGGAACGGGACGAAGGCAACACTGAGAAGCTGCTTGAGGTATTGCAGGTTAAGAATCTGGCTGAGCTGCCGGAAAGCCTGCGCGCGTATGAGTCGGTCCGCCAGTTGCAGAAACTGCTGGCCATGTGTGACAACAGCGGCATTACGAATGTTGTCTTTGATGTCACGCTGATGCGCGGGTTTGACTACTACACTGATATTGTTTTTGAAGTCTTTGATAACCACCCTGACAATAACCGGTCGCTGTTTGGCGGAGGCCGCTATGACGGCCTGGTAGGCCTCTTTGGTGTCGAGCCGGTGCCGACGGTGGGTTTCGGGCTTGGCGATGTGAGGCTCGCGAACTTCCTGGAAACACATGATTTGCTGCCAAAGCTGCGAACAGAGACTGATGCTTACGTAGTGCTTATTGGTGACATATACGAGGCAGCGCATCCGCTTATTGCCAAATTGCGCAAGCTGGGGCTTAATGTCTCCGTTGATATGACAGGCAGGAAGCTCGGCAGCCAGCTGAAGGTAGCCGACAAGAAGCAGATTAGGCACGCTATCATCATCGGCGACCAGGAGATTGAGGACGATCAAGTTGTCGTGAAAGACCTGAAGAGCGGCGAAGAAGATCGTCATGCAGTCGAACGAGCCGTATCCCTCATTAAAGATTACAGGAAAGGTTGATGACAGCTACGAACCATGCGGTGACAGGGGCGCTTATTGCAGCTGTTGTAGACAAACCGGTGCTTGCGTTGCCGTTGGCTTTTCTCTCACACTTCATGCTTGACGCGCTGCCGCATCTTGGTGCTGATACGAGAGGCCGAAAGTTCCAGTACACTTTGGCTTTTGATGTCATTATGGCCAGCAGTTTCCTGCTATCAATTGTGTTGCTGCAGCCGCCAGGCTGGTTACTTTTATTGGCGGGAGCTATTGTGGCAATGCTGCCTGATGTGGTGTGGGCGCCGTATTATTTCCTTGAGCTCCAGGGAAAGCGGCAGCCTACCGATCCTCTCGATCCATTCTCGCAGTTTCATTCCCGTATCCAGTGGGGTGAGCGGCCGTGGGGGTACCTCGTAGAAATCTTATGGTTTGCGGTCGCGCTGCCAGCTTTCTTCTACTTCAGTGTCATCCCATAAGCACTAGTAGAAAGTCGGTGACATCTCTGTTATACTCATCTCTTATGCATGTAAAGAAAACCACCGATTCCGACACACAAGTAACACTTACTATCACGGCTGACGAGAGTTATCTTAAGCCAATCAAGGAAAAAACACTCAAGCGTCTCGGCTCAAACGCCAAGATTCCTGGTTTTCGCCAGGGCAAAGCACCGCTGAACCTGCTTGAGAAGAACCTTGATCCATCGGTACTGCAAACCGAGTTCCTGGAAGCCGCCGTCAACCAGTTGTACATTGAGGCGATTGACAGCGAGAAGCTTCGTCCTGTTGAGCGGCCGGAAGTTGCTATCAAGAAGTTTGTACCGTTTACGACTATTGAAATTGAGGCCAAGGTGCCGGTTGTCGGTGAGATTAAGCTAGCTGATTACAAGAAGATAAAGAAGACGAAAAAGCCAGTCAAAGTAGAAGCAAAAGATATAGAAGAAGTAATCGAAAACCTCAAGGCTCGAGCTGCCGAGCGCAAGGATGTCGATCGTGCCGCCAAGAAGGGTGATCAGGTGTGGATTGACTTTGCTGGAACCGACGAAAAGGGCGAGCCAGTCAATGGTGCTGATGGCAAAGATTATCCACTTATCTTGGGCAGTAATACCTTTATCCCGGGGTTTGAAGACAACCTTATTGACGTAAAGCCTGGCGAGGAGCGGGAGTTCACGCTGACGTTTCCAAAAGATTACGGTGTCAAGGCACTCGCGAACCGCAAAGTGACATTTAAGGTATCGGTGACCAAAGTACAGGAGGTCGTTGAGCCAAAAATTGATGATGAGTTTGCGAAGAAGATAGGCCCATTCAAGAACCTCAGTGAACTAAAAGAAGACATTAAGCGCCAGCTGCTTCAGGAGCGACAGTATGCTGCTGACCGCGACCTAGAGCAGGAGATTATCCAAGAGCTGGTCTCGAAGAGTAAAGTGACAGTGCCGCAGGTGCTGCTCGACGAGCAGGTAGAGCGATTGTTGCGCGACTTCAAGCAAAACCTGGCGTATCGCGGACAGACCTATAATGAGTTCCTGGAAGCAGAGGGCGTAACTGAGGAACAGTACCGTAAAGACCAACTCGAGCCGCAGGCGGTCGAGCGGGTCAAGGCAGGCCTCATCCTCTCCGAGGTTGCTGATCAGGAAAACCTGACCGTTACCCCCGAAGAACTTGAAATCCGCATCCAGCTACTCAAGGGCCAATACCAGGATCCGACCATGCAGGCTGAGCTTGATAAACCTGAGAACAGGCGCGACATCGCAATGCGTCTTTTGACAGAAAAGACCCTTGGCGCGCTGGTAAATTACGCGACAAAATAGGTCAAGCCTATGGAAGGTCCCCGTTACCCGGAAAGTATGGCTTCGGCAGCACCGCGTGATGCCCTGCCAGCTATAACTGGTGAGCAGCAACCACTGAGCCTGGAGCAGTTGAGTGACTTTTGCATGGCGCTGTGCGGCGACTATCCGGATGATGCTAATAACTTCTTGTATGTTTATGGCCGGGTGCGTGAGGGTATTATGTCGCCCTCAACTGCAGAGTTGATATTTCGATCGATGGCGATTACCATTGAAGGCCAGCGCCGAACGAGCTCAGCTGAATAATTGGCACTCTTGACCGAGCCAAGAATACTAATATGGCTTGCCACCGGGCATGACCTGGCAGCAGCGCATCGCGACGCTTCTGGCTGCAGTCCAGCTTCACCGTAGCTACAGCTACGGCTTGCTCAGGGTTTCGCCACAATCGCCCCGCTGCACCACTCCAGGCATGCCGGGACGGCAAGCCAATTAGCACTCTTGACTCGTGAGTGCTAGCTGGGTTATGCTGGAGATACTTAAAGAGAGGTGGAAAAGATGTTTACCGAAAAGCCAAAGAGCCAAATACTGATTCCAACCGTTATCGAGAACGAGGGCCGGGTTGAGCGCGCCTATGATATCTATTCACGCCTTCTGAAAGACCGGATTATTTTCCTGGGCGATGATGTCAACGAGCACACCGCGAACCTTATCGTGGCCCAGCTGTTGTTCCTCGATAACGAAAACCCGAACAAAGACATTTATCTCTATATCAACAGCCCTGGCGGTAGCGTGTATGACGCGCTGGCGATTTATGACACGATGCAGTACGTAAAGAGCGACGTTCAGACTGTGGGTATCGGCGTGCAGGCGAGCGCGGCTGCCTTCTTGCTCAGCTCTGGCGCAAAGGGCAAGCGCTTCCTCCTGCCACACGCGACAGTGATGATTCACCAGCCATCAAGCGGTACACGCGGCAAGGTGACTGATCAGGAAATTGACTTGCGTGAGGCACTGCGGGTGAAGAGGCTCATGGAGCAGATTATGGCCAACAACACCGGCCAAAAGCCCGAGCGGATCCATGAAGACATGGAGCGTGACTTCTGGATGACGGCCGATGAAGCAAAGAAATACGGCATTGTCGACGACGTTATTCAGAAGCCCGTCCATCGCAAGTAATCCGAGGCTTGATAATCCCCCTAACCAACGAGCAGGCTGCAGGGTGTGTTTTTGCAGACACACCTCTTGACTCGTTGTCTTTTACTCTGTACCATATAACGTAAGAAGCAGTGTAAGTTCGGATGTGCTGAATATTACAACAGCACCAAAATTCCAACTTAGGGTCCTTCGCGCGAAATTGTTAAAACAAACCCAAAAACGATTCTTATCACGAAACCACCAATAACGTAATAACCGTGGGCCTGCGCCAGCGTGGTGACATGGCGTAGACTCATTAGAAGGGGGATGTTCTTTTAATATGGCGAAAGCTACAACCAAGAAGACAGCCGACAACAAAAAGCGCGTTTATTATACAAATCATCAAGATATCGTCGAGTTCCCGAACCTCGTTGACCACCAGAACAGGTCGTTCCAGTGGTTTGTCGAAGAGGGGCTCGGTGAGCTCATGGCTGAAATCAGCCCGATTGAGGACTACACCGGAACCAAACTATCACTCCGGTTCAAGGATTATCACTTCGAAGATCCGAAGATGACCGAAGCTGAAGCCCGCGAAAATAACGTGAGTTACGAAGCGCCGCTGAAGGCTACGGTGGAGCTGACCAACAAGGTCACTGGTGAAGTAAAAGAACAGGAAATTTATCTTGGCGACTACCCATGGATGACCACCAGGGGTACATTTGTCATTAATGGTGCTGAACGCGTGGTGGTAAGCCAGCTTATCCGTTCGGCCGGCGTATTCTTCACTGCAGATGCGCACGGTACAACGAATCTCTACGGCGCAAAGGTTATCCCTGGCCGTGGTGCCTGGCTCGAATTCGAGACCGCTGCCAATGGCGCTCTCTACGTCAAGATTGACCGCAAACGCAAGATAGCCGTCACCACTCTCTTGCGTGCCCTTGGCCTTACCGAGGCCCAGATGCGTGATGCATTCAAGCACGTTGACCAAGGTAAGCTCAGCCACGTAGACGCTACGCTCGAAAAGGACCCAACCCGCGGCGCCAACGAAGCGCTGATTGAGGTGTATCGCCGGCTACGCCCAGGGGATTTGGCGACCGTTGATAATGCCCGCTCCTTGCTCGAAAACATGTTCTACAACTTCAAGCGGTTCGACTTCTCTCGGGTTGGTCGTTACAAGATCAACAAGCGCCTTGATCTCGATGTGCCGAACACTATCGAGAACCGCGTCATGCGGCTTGAGGACCTGGTTGCAATCATCGCTGAAATTATCCGGCTGAATAACACCCAGGAGCCTGCCGATGATATCGACTCTCTCGCTAACCGCCGCGTGAAGCTCGTCGGCGAACTGGTGCAACGCCAGTTCCGCATCGGCCTGCTACGGATGGAGCGCAACACCAAGGACCGCATGTCAATGAGCGAGATCGAAACGGTAACGCCTGCGCAGCTTATTAATGCTCGGCCCGTGGTTGCAGCTGTTCGGGAATTCTTTGCATCCAGCCAGTTGTCACAGTTCATGGACCAGATCAACCCGCTCTCAGAGCTGGCACACAAGCGTCGTCTGAGCTCTATGGGCCCTGGTGGCTTGAGTCGTGAACGCGCCGGTTTCGAAGTCCGCGACGCTCATGCGACGCACTATGGCCGCATTTGTGCCGTTGAGACGCCGGAAGGCGCCAACATTGGGTTGGTGCTGAACCTCGCGAACTTTGCTCGTGTGAATGACTACGGATTTATTGAAACCCCATACCGCAAGGTTATTAACGCCGTAACTGCCAAGGAAGCCCCCGGCTACATCGCAGCCATCAACCTTGAAGATGAAAAAGGCAAGGTTATCGTCAAGGCTGGCGAGAAGATTACTGCAGAGCAGGCCAAGAAGCTGGCAGCCGTCAAGAGCCGCGTTACCTGGCCAATCAAGGCTAAGGTGACCAATGAGATTGTCTATCTCGACGCAGCGGGTGAAGAATCTGCAGTTATTGCGAGCGCAGGTGAAGAGATCGACGAGAGCGGCTTCTTCATTAATGACCGCATCAGCGCCCGTGCAAAACTCCGCTCCGGTGAGGTTGACTCATACGAAGTCACCCACATGGATGCCAGCCGCAAGCAGATTATCGGTTCCAGCGCCGGTCTGATTCCGTTTATTGAGAAGAACTATGTTTACCGCAGCCTTATGGGTAGCAACCAGCAACGCCAGGCAGTGCCGCTAGTTCGCCCGCAGTCACCGATTGTCGGTACCGGCCTTGAGGCGCATGCCGCCCAGCATACCGGTCAGGTCATCCGTGCTGAAGCTGACGGAGAGGTGACCAAGGCAGATGCCCGCGAAGTCGTGGTTAAGTACAAAGACCGCACCGTCAAGTACGAGCCGCTGCACTTTATCCGTAGCAACGAAGGCACGAGCATCAACCAGAAGGTTGTTGTCAGCACCGGTGACAAGGTAAAGGCCGGTGAAGTGCTCGTCGAGGGTATGTCTATCGCTGGCGGTGAGCTGGCACTTGGTAAAGACCTGCTGGTGGCCTTTATGCCATGGACTGGGTACAACTTTGAGGACGCTATCATCATTTCCCGCAAGCTGGTCGAGGATGACACGCTTACGTCTATCCATATCGTCGACTTCATGACTGAAGTCCGAGAGACCAAGCTTGGGCCAGAAATCGTCACCCGTGACATCCCGAATGTTTCAGAAGACGCTCTCAGGCATCTCGATGAGGACGGTATTGTCCGTATCGGTGCCGAAGTCCACCCGGGTGATATCCTGGTTGGTAAGATTACGCCGAAGGGTGAGCAGGAGCTCAGCTCAGAAGAGCGCTTGCTTCGCGCTATCTTCGGCGAAAAGGCCAAGGAAGTTCGTGACACGTCACAGCGCATGAGCAACGGCAAGCATGGCAAAGTCGTCGGTGTGAAGGTATTCTCCCGCGAGAATGGCCACGAGCTAAAAGCAGGTGTTATCAAGCAAATCCAGGTCTTCGTTGCCCAGGCCCGCAAGATTGCGGTTGGTGACAAGCTTGGTGGACGCCACGGTAACAAGGGTGTTATCGCCCGAATCCTGCCAGTCGAGGACATGCCGTTCCTCGATGACGGTACGCCAGTTGACATCATCCTCAACCCGCTCGGTGTCCCATCACGCATGAACGTCGGTCAGTTGTTTGAGACACATCTGGGCATGGCTGCCCGCGCGCTTGGTATCAAGGTTGCGAGCCCGTCATTCGACGGTGTACCGACCGAGAAAATCCAGAATCTGCTCAAGGAAGCAGGCCTGCCGGAAGACGGCAAGCAGCAGCTCTACGACGGCCGCACTGGTGAGCCATTTGCAGAGCGCACAACAGTTGGCTCGATGTACATCATCAAGCTGAACCACATGATTGCCGACAAGATCCACGCCCGCTCGACCGGTCCATACACCATGGTTACCCAGCAGCCGCTTGGTGGTAAGGCTCAGAACGGTGGTCAGCGCTTCGGAGAGATGGAAGTATGGGCACTCGAAGCTTACGGTGCCGCCAATACACTCCAGGAAATGCTGACTATCAAGTCTGACGACGTGTACGGCCGTTCCAAAGCATACGAATCAATCATCAAGAAAACTGATATTGTTGGTCCGAAGGTTCCAGAGAGCTTCAACGTGCTTGTCAAGGAACTGCAGGGTCTTGGCCTGAAGGTTGACCTGATCGCATCCGACAAGGTGGTGGATGCCGAAGAGGTTTTGGCCGAAAACATCAAGGATGAGGCAGAAAATGCCGCCCAGGTTGATGTCCCGGCTGATGAGCTACCGCCGATTGATGTTACTGAGGAAGCTGTTGCCGACGAGTTCGAAATCATGGAGCTTGAAGATGACGTTCCGTCAGAGGTAACAGCAACGCTTAACGACGAAGAAGATACTTCTACTAACGAAAGGGAGGCAGCCTAATGCGACGATACGCTTACGGCACAGATATTTCAGTCTTTGATGCCGTCCGGCTCGCAGTCGCCAGCCCGGAAGACATTCTGGACTGGTCACACGGTGAGGTATTGAAGCCGGAGACCATCAACTACCGCACACAGAAACCAGAACGCGATGGTTTGTTCTGTGAGAGGATTTTTGGTCCGGTCAAGGACATTAACCCGCATGACGCAAAATATAAGGGCGTCCGTTCACGCGAGGCTGCCGTTGATAAGAATGGCGAGATTGTTACCCGCAGCATTGTCCGCCGCGAACGCATGGGCCACATTTCCCTCGCGTCGCCGGTTGCACATATCTGGTTCCTGCGTGGCACGCCATCTGCTATCGGGTTGGTGCTTGGCATGACCGTCAAGAACCTCGAGCGTGTTGCTTACTTTGCAAGCTACATCATCAAGTCTGTTGATGCTGAAAAGCGCGACAAGATGCTTGCCGATAAGGACGCAGAGTTCGAGGCGGCCAAGCAAGCAATCAAACTGCGCTACGAAAATGAAGCCAAGGACGAGAACGCCGACGTCAAGGCACTGGCTGAAGCACAGACCAAAGAACTCGAGGAAGTAACCCGCGACTATGAAGTACTTCGCGAGCAGCTACTTGGCCTTGAGAAGCTTCATCTCATCAACGAGACCGAATATCGCAATCTACCTGAAGACCTGCAAAAGCTCATTACCGTTGGTATGGGTGGCTCAGCACTGAAGGACTTGCTTGAAGAAGTTGACCTAACCAAGCTCATTGAAGAGCTGACTACAGAGGCTGAAGAAGCAAAAGGCCAGCGCAAGAAGAAGGTCATGAAGCGCCTTCGCTTGCTCGAGAGCATGCAGCGTGCCGGTATCAAGCCGAGCAGCTTGTGTGTCACGGTATTGCCGGTTATTCCTCCGGATCTTCGTCCGATGGTTCAGCTGACTGGTGGCCGGTTTGCAACCAGTGACCTCAACGACCTCTACCGCCGTGTCATTAACCGCAACAACCGCCTGAAGAAGCTTATTGAGCTCAATGCGCCGGAAGTCATCCGCCGCAATGAACAGCGTATGTTGCAAGAGGCAGTCGATGCATTAATTGACAACAGCAACGCCCGCAGTGGCCGCGCCGTAGCAGCCACTGGCCAGCGCCGTCGCCTTAAGAGCTTGAGCGACATGCTGAAGGGTAAGCAGGGCCGTTTCCGCCAGAACTTGCTTGGTAAGCGCGTTGACTACTCCGGCCGCTCTGTTATCGTGGCTGGTCCGGAGTTGAAGATTAACCAGTGTGGTCTGCCAAAAATGATGGCGCTTGAACTCTTCAAGCCATTTGTCATCGGCGAACTCATTGAACGCGAGCAAGCTCACAACATTCGCAGCGCAACCCGCATGATCGAAACTGGTGAAACCGCTGTATGGGACGCTCTCGATGAAGTCATTAAAGGTAAGTATGTGCTGCTTAACCGTGCGCCGTCACTGCACCGCTTGAGCATCCAGGCATTCCAGCCGGTCCTTATCGAAGGTAAGGCCATCCAGCTGCATCCGCTTGTTTGTAAGGGCTTCAACGCCGACTTCGACGGTGACCAGATGGCTGTCCACCTGCCACTCAGTGATGAGTCTCAGGCTGAAGCGCGCGACATTATGGCCAGCAACAAGAACCTGCTGAAGCCAGCTGACGGTTCGCCAATTCTGCACATTGAGCAGGATATCGTGCTTGGCTGTTACTACCTGACCTACGAACGTCTTGGTGTCAGCGACAAAGAACCGAAGCCATTTATGGAAGTTGCTGAAGCCGTTATGGCGCTTGAGCGAGGGGCAATCCAGCTGCAAAGCCGTATTCGCGTACCGTTCCGTGGCGAAGTTCGTACCACGACGCTCGGCCGTGTTCTGTTCAACGAGATTTTCCCGGAAGACTTTGCGTTCCAGGATGAGCCGATGACCAAGAAGAAGCTCGCAACTGTTATGGCGCAGGTCTACGACAAGTACGGCCAGGATGAGACGGCGCGTATCGCTGACGACCTCAAGAGCCTTGGGTTTACATACGCTACCCGATCCGGTCTTTCGCTTGGTATGAGCGACTTCCGCGACATTGAGGGGCTTGAAGCCATCCTCAAGGAAGGCGAGAAGAAAGCCGCGATTATTAGCGAACAGTACGACCAAGGTTTCATTACTGACGAAGAGCGATACCGCCTGACAGTAGAAACCTGGATGGACACTGATGCGAAGGTCTTAAGCACGCTGGCAGATCAGTTCATGCACGAGGATACCGCTATGGCAATCGCCGCCATTTCTGGTGCACGTGGTAACATCGGTCAGGTAAAGACAGCTGTCGGTATGCTCGGTGTCGGTATCGATGCCACCGGACGTGCGATTGAGCTGCCTATCCGCTCCAACTATAAGGGCGGTCTGAGCCCACTTGAGTACTTCACCGCAACCCGTGGTGCCCGTAAGGGTATGATTGACACCGCCTTGAAGACAGCCGACTCCGGCTACCTTACTCGTCGTTTGGTAGACGTGAGCCAGGATGTCTTTACCGTCGAGGAAGAGTGCGACGATCCAGGCTTTGCTATGTATCGCGCAGATGCCGAGGATATTGGTGTTGAGTTCGCTTCACGCCTTGAAGGCCGGTTCGCAGCAGAAGATGTAGCAGGACACGTCAAGCGGGGTGAGCTGATTACCCGAGAAATCGCTCGTACGATTGAGGCTGACGAAAAGATTGGCGCTGTCCGTATTATGAGCGTACTGAGCTGTACCTCACTCCGTGGCGTTGCACAAAAGTCTTACGGTATCGATCCGGCTACTGGTGAGATTGTGGCAGAACGGCATCCAGTTGGTGTCATTGCTGCGCAGAGTATCGGTGAGCCAGGTACCCAGTTGACACTCCGAACCTTCCACGGTGGTGGTGTGGCGGCTGAAGACATTACGACTGGTCTACCTCGCGTTGAAGAGCTCTTTGAAGTTCGTACGCCAAAGGGCCAGGCTTACCTTTCAGACATTGACGGTGTCGTAACCGCATGGGAAGAAGGCGAGCAGTTCATCGTGGAAGTCACCGGCAAGGAAGATGAGCGTCGCGAGATTGAATTGAACGGCCGTGAGCCTCAGGTGAAGAAGGGGCAAGAAGTCGCTGTTGGCGATGTCATTGCCGCAGAGGAAGGCGGTGCTAATCCGCTTATCGCACCAATGGCTGGTAAGGTTGAGTTGAAGAAGGGCAAGATTACGATTGTCCCAACCAAGCAGTCCAAGGTCCGGTACGAAATCCCAGGCTTCAAGCAGCTTGTTGTCAAGGATGGTGACGAAGTCAAGGCTGGTCAGCGTCTGACCAACGGTTCGATCAACCTGCACGAACTCATGCGTCTGCAGGGTGTCGAAGCTACGCAGCGCTACATCATGAACGAGATCTTGCGCATCTTTGCTTCACAGGGTCAGAACATTTCCGACAAGCACCTTGAAATCATCGTTCGACAGATGTTTAGCCGTGTCCAGATCGAAGACTCTGGTGACAGCGAATTTGTGACCGGTGATATTGTGAGCAGAGTCAGCGTGCTCGAAGAAAACGAGAAGCTGGTCAAGCAAGGCAAGAAGCCGGCAGTGTTCAACCAGTTGTTGCTGGGTATCACGAAAGCCTCGCTTGCGACCGATTCATTCCTCAGTGCCGCTTCATTCCAGGATACGACCCGCGTACTCATCGCTGCTGCGACCAGCGGTAAGGTTGACCACCTGTTTGGTCTCAAGGAGAACGTTATCCTGGGGCGTCCGATCCCTGTCGGAACCGGTTACCGCGAGGAAGACGAAGAATAAGGCAACCTTGAAAATTGTCCGTGTACCTGATATAGTTTACAAGTTATTTAAGCAATCCGAGCCGGGTGTAGGCGACATGGATGGGATACCTTTACAACTCAGAGACGATAATCTTTAGTTCGCTGTGAGCGAAAGCGAGTGAAGCATGCCCGTAGGCACGTTGAGTGAGCTTTCGCTTGCAGCGGGCAAAGAGGGCGTCTCTGAATGAAGGGCTTTCCCATGCATGGCGCCTAGGGCATTCGCTCGCAGCAGTAGATTGCACATCTAAAGGAGTATAAATGCCAACAATCAACCAATTGGTTAAGAAGTCTCGCAAGAGCAAGTCAGGGAGCTCCAACTCTCCGGCTCTGCAGCGCGTGGTCAATAACCTCAAGAACAAATCCTATGAAAAACCATCGCCATTCAAGCGTGGTGTGTGCGTGAAGGTTACGACCAAGACCCCGAAGAAGCCAAACTCAGCGCTTCGTAAGGTTGCTCGTGTCCGCTTGCAGAATGGCCAGGAAGTCTGGGCTTACATCGGTGGTGAAGGCCACAACCTCCAAGAGCACGCTGTTGTGCTCGTTCGTGGCGGCCGCGTAAAAGACCTTCCAGGTGTGCGGTATCACATTGTCCGCGGCGCGCTTGACCTTCAGGGGGTCAACAACCGCAAGCAAGGCCGCTCCAAGTACGGCACCAAGAAGGAGGGCAAGTAGACATGCCACGTAAGAAGACCAAAGCTCTCGTTCGAGAAGTACAGCCAGACCGCCTCTATAACAGCGTCATGGTCCAGAAGCTTATTAACCGCGTCATGCTGAACGGCAAGAAGCAGCTCTCTGAGCGTCTTGTCTATAACGGCATGCAGAAGGCAGCTGACAAGCTGAGCGTCAAGAACCCGCTCGAAGTGTTTGAGCAGGCGTTCAAGAATATTCAGCCACATGTTGAAACCCGTTCACGCCGCGTTGGCGGTGCCAACTACCAGATTCCGTTCGAGGTACGCGGCCAACGCCAGAACCACCTGACAATCATGTGGTTTGTCCAAGCTGCCCGTGCCCGTAGTGGCATGAGCATGGAAGACCGGATTGCAGCTGAATTGATTGACGCCTACAACAACACCGGTACTGCCGTTAAGAAGCGTGAAGACACGCACAAGATGGCCGAGGCCAACCGCGCCTTCGCCCACTTTGCAAGGTACTAACAATGTCGTGTGAGTTTGACTGCGTTTACAAAAACCTAGCATCGCAAACTCAATCTGAGCTCAGTGAAATCATAGACCAAAATGAAGAGTGGGTAAGGCAGCAAGAAGCAGCTGCAGCCAATGGCTGGGGTGATAATGGTGCGCGAGATACACAAAATGACAGACAGAGAGATCTCCGACGCATTAGCGAAATGCTTGAAATCGATGGCTTACTTTGCACTGAATACATATGTGGTTTCGCAGTCGAAAGTGTACGAAAGCGAGTTGAGGAGATGAGCTTCGATATTAAATTAAGAAGAGAGCAAAAGTAATGGCACAGAAGAAATACGCAATTGGAAAGATCCGAAACATCGGTATTATCGCGCACATTGACGCCGGTAAGACCACGACAACCGAAGGTATCTTGTACCGCACCGGTATCAAGCACAAGATTGGTACGACCCATGAGGGCGAGACCACAACTGACTGGATGGCTCAGGAGCGCGAGCGCGGTATCACGATCGTCTCCGCCGCTGTTACGTGTTATTGGAAAGATCACCAGATCAACATTATTGATACACCAGGTCACATTGACTTTACCGTCGAGGTAGAGCGCTCGCTTCGCGTTCTCGATGGTGCGGTTGTTGTCTTTGACGGCAAGATGGGCGTCGAGTCACAGTCCGAGACGGTGTGGCGCCAAGCTGACAAGTACGGTGTGCCACGTATTTGTTTTATTAATAAGATTAACCAGACCGGCGGTGACTTCTACAAGTCTCTCGAATCTATCCGCAATCGCCTCAATCGCCAAGCTTTTCCGATTCACCTGCCAATTGGCTTTGAACAAAGCGTCAAGGGTGTCATCGACCTTGTCGACATGAAGGCGTACACCTACAACGACTTCACTGACCATGAGCTGATCGTTGGTGACATCCCTGAAGATATGCTTGAGGAAGCCAAGCGCTACCGCAGCCTGCTTATCGAAAATGCTGTTGCCGAAGACGAAGCCATGCTTGAGAAGTATCTCGAAGTTGGTGAAGAAGGTTTGAGCGAAAGCGACATCAAGCATGCTATCCGTGCGGCCATCCTCAGCGGTAACTTCTTCGTTGTCACCGGTGGTGACGGACGTGGCGTTATCGTCGAAAAGCTGCTGGACATGGTCACTGACTTCTTGCCTTCTCCTGATAATATTTCGTCTGTTTGGGGTACGCACCCGAAGACTGGCGAGCAGGTTGAGCGCAAAGCGAGCGAAAGCGAGCCACTGGCTGGCTTGGCGTTTAAGATTGCTGCAGACCCGTTTGTGGGCAAGCTGGCATATTACCGTGTGTATTCAGGTAAGCTTCAGTCCGGTTCATATGTTTTGAACAGTTCAACTGGTGAAAAAGAGCGCATTGGACGTGTCGTGCGTATGCAGGCCGACAAGCGCGAAGAGGTTGCCGAAGTAAGCGCCGGTGATATTGCCGCAATCGTGGGCCTTAAGGGTACTACTACAGGTAATACCCTCTGTGATCCGAATAACCCGGTTGTGCTTGAGAGCATTAGCTTCCCTGAGCCACCTGTGTCCATTGCCATTGAACCCAAGACCAAGAGTGATCAGGAAAAGATGTCAACCGCCCTGCAGCGATTGGCCGAGGAAGACCCAACATTCCGCATCAAAGTAGACGAAGAGACGGGCCAGACCATCATCTCAGGAATGGGTGAGTTGCATCTTGAAATCCTGGTTGATCGCATGAAGCGCGAATTCAACGTTGATGCAAACATCGGCCAGCCACAGGTTGCCTACCGCGAAACCATTCGCAAGGATGGCGTCGAGGTGGAGGGCAAGTTTGTTCGCCAAAGTGGTGGTCGTGGTCAGTACGGCCATGTCTGGATTCGCCTGTCGCAGAACGAGTCGGGCAAGGGCCTCGAGTTCATCAACTCTATCAAAGGTGGTGTCGTACCTGGTGAATACATCAAGCCAGTTGAAGAAGGTATCAAGGAAGCCATGAACAATGGTGTCCTGGCCGGTTATCCAGTTGTTGATATCAAGGCTGAGCTGTACGATGGCAGCTACCACGAAGTAGACTCTTCTGAGATGGCCTTTAAGATTGCCGGTTCTATGGCGCTCCAAGAGGGTGTGAAGAAAGCTAACCCTGTCCTTATGGAGCCAGTCATGAAAGTCGTTGTTGTCACACCGGAAGAGTTCATGGGTGACGTCATTGGTGACCTGAACGCCAAGCGCGGCCGGATTGAATCGATGGAAGACCTGCCATCTGGCATCAAGGAAATTACAGCCTTTGTGCCACTTGGCGAAATGTTCGGCTACACGACGAACCTCCGCAGCATGACCCAGGGCCGTGCTAGCTCAAGCATGGAGCTTGACCACTACGCTGACGTCCCGAACAATGTTGCTGAAGCAATCATCGCCAAAAGCGGCAAATAAGCAGTTGCTATTTCATTCTTGCAACCCTGACGTATACTTACTGATAAAGTAAGACAAGCAGGGAGGAGCACACTATGAGTGCTGAAAATATGGCTACCCCAGTCGTAGTTGATCACGATGAGATGAGAGGGATCTATAAATTGCTCATGAGTGATGATCCTACGACACATAAGCTGGGCGTGTACAAATTTGAAGCAGCGGCTGCCAAGGCACACTGTATCGTCGAAGGATTAGGCGAAGTGTCGTTAGACGGAACGTTTGAGCCGGATTCACCTGCTTTAAACACCGACTAGACTATTTACAAACCCCTGTTGTTCCTCTATACTGAACGGGTATCTCGCATGAGACTTATATTCTTATGCGTAAATAACAAGTAACTAAGGAGATATACCAAACATGGCAGATTTTGACCGCAGCAAGCCGCACGTCAACGTTGGTACCATGGGCCACGTCGACCACGGTAAAACCACTCTGACTGCAGCTATTACCGCAGTCCTTGCTAAGAAGCTTCCGAGTGAAGTAAACAAGCCGGTCGCTTATGACCAAATTGACAATGCACCAGAAGAGAAAGCACGTGGTATCACCATTGCTACTTCTCACAACGAGTATGAGTCAGAGAAGCGCCACTATGCGCACGTTGACATGCCGGGTCACGCCGACTACGTAAAGAACATGATTACCGGTGCCGCTCAGGTTGACGGTGCTATCCTCGTAGTCTCTGCAGCTGACGGCCCAATGCCGCAGACTCGTGAGCACGTACTTTTGGCTCGCCAGGTTGGTGTTCCAAAGATTCTCGTTTTCATGAACAAGATGGACCTCGCCGACCCAGAGCTCGTTGAGCTGGTCGAAATGGACATCCGCGAACTGCTCGCGAAGTATGAGTTCGATGAGAACTGCCCGATCATCAAGGGTTCTGCCGCCAAGGCACTTGAAGGCGACGCAGCTAACGAAGACGCCATTATGGAACTCGTCAAGGCTATGGACGACTACATCGAAGAGCCACAGCGCGATCTGGACAAGCCGTTCATGATGGCTGTAGAGGACGTGTTCTCAATCAAGGGTCGTGGTACGGTTGCTACCGGTCGTATCGAACAAGGTGTTGTTAAGATTAACGACGAAGTTGAAATCGTTGGTATTCGCGACACGCAAAAATCTGTCGTAACTGGTATTGAAATGTTCAAGAAGAGCCTCGACCAAGGCCAGGCTGGTGACAACGCTGGTATCCTGCTCCGCGGTATTGAGCGTGATGACATTGAGCGCGGCCAGGTTTTGGCTAAGCCAGGTTCAATCACTCCTCACACCGAGTTTGACGCAGAAGTCTATATCCTTACCAAGGAAGAGGGCGGTCGTCACACACCATTCTTCAAGGGCTACAAGCCACAGTTCTACTTCCGTACTACGGACGTAACTGGTGAAGTTGAGCTACCAGCTGACAAGGAAATGGTCATGCCAGGTGATACAGTCACCTTTAAGGCCAAGTTGATCGCTCCAATTGCTATGGACCAGGGTATGCGATTTACCATCCGTGAAGGCGGCCGCACCGTTGGTGCTGGTGTCGTAACCAAGATCAACAAATAATCTAGCTCCGCTAGGTCATACAAAGAGCTCCTAATTACCAAGGGAGCTCTTTTATTTTGCCAACAATTGTTATAGAATAGTTTGGTAAATTAATCGTGATGACTAAAAGTCGTTGCACTCGCTCTCTATAGCTGTGCAGAGATGTTACATCACAAAGGAGAAGAGTAATGGCTGAAGCCAAGAAGACTGCTGCCAAGCCAGAGAGCAAGCAGCGCATTCGTATCCGCCTTAAGGCATACGACCACAAAGTAATCGACCAGTCAGCAAAGCAGATTGTTGACACGGCACTGCGGACTGGCGCGACAATTGCCGGCCCAATCCCGCTGCCAACCCGTCGCAGCACCTACACGGTGGTTAAGAGCCCGCACGTCTACAAGAAGGGTCGTGAGCAGTTCGAGATGCGGATCCACAAGCGCATTATTGATGTCCTGGACCCGACGCCAAAGACCATCGACAGCCTCATGAACCTGTCACTGCCGGCTGGGTGTGACGCCGAAATCAAGATGTAAACTACCAGCGTACATCTGGTCTAAAACGACACTCAAGACTCCTTGGGTGTCGTTTTGCTGTTATAAGAGTAACTGGTATGATGTATGCAATGTCCCGAACAAAAACAAAAACCAAGCGGCCTAAGTTCAGGTTGCTCCGCGAACAGGACAGTGTCTACTTCCTGAAGCTGGTGCTGCTTCTGGTGCTTGGTGCTCAGTGGCTTCGTATCACTAACAACCAAACGTTCTCTATCCCTATTCCAGTTGGGCTGCTTGTTGGGATATATTTTGTCCAGAACGAACGGTTTAGCCTGGATCGAAAAATTCATTACGCCATACTGCTGGTCACGGCATTTATTAGCTTCTGGCTGCCGCTCGGTGTATCTATCGTCATATAAGTCACAATGACAAGGTGCGTGTAAAGTCATTGTAATATTTGCTTCATATTGACAGAGGTAGCAATTTTTGTTAATCTGTATGGGTATCACAAATTCTTGTACTTGGTCTATTGGCAGGTCTACTGAAATTAACAGAGGTAGAAACCACCTTTGACCAAGCATTTTTGTGTCATTTTTCAAATCACCGATACTTCGGTGACCAATAACAACCGTTAAATTAAAGGAGAACTATGAAAGCTCTCATTACGAGAAAGGTAGGCATGACAAGTACCATCGCTGACGACGGTACTGTTCAAGCTGTTACTTTGCTTTCCGCTAGTCCCTGTGTCATTACACAGGTCAAGACAGACGACAAGGACGGCTACACCGCTGTTCAGCTCGGCTATGGGGAAACAAAGCTCAACAAGGCCCAGGCTGGCCACTTTAAGGCCGCCGGCGTGCAGCCGAAGATTGTACGCGAATTCCGCGTCGATGAACTGACCGAAGACCTCAAGGTAGGCGAACAACTTACTCCCGAGGTCTTTTCAATTGGTGACACTGTCCACGTAACCGGTACCAGCAAGGGTAAGGGTTGGGCTGGCACCATCAAGCGCCACAACTTCCACCGTCAGCGCAAAACGCACGGTGGTAAGGGTAACACCCGCAAGGTTGGCTCGATCGGATCGATGTACCCGCAGCACATTTTCAAAGGTAAGAAAATGGCTGGCCGCATGGGCGACGAGCAAGTGACGGTACGTAACCTCAAGGTTGCATTAGTTGACACAGAGATGGGTGTTATTGGTGTGACAGGTGCTGTTCCTGGCCCACGTAAAGGCGTCGTAATCATCCGGGGCGAGGAGGCTTAAAGTATGGCAACTGTACAGACCTATACCAAGACCGGCAACAAAGCGACAACCGCAGCCAAGCTCGATAAGGCGGTATTTGGCATTGAAGTTACAAACCATGAGCTGCTCAAGCAAGCTTACGTAGCGTATCTGGCTAATGGCCGCCAGGGTGACGCCCGCACCATGACTCGCGGTCTTATCCGTGGTGGTGGTAAGAAGCCATGGCGACAAAAGGGTACCGGCCGGGCTCGTTTCGGTTCCTCACGTAACCCTATCTGGCGTGGTGGTGGTATCGTCTTCGGCCCAACTGGCGAGGAGAACTACACACACCACATCAGCACCAAGATGAAGCGCCAGGCTATCCGCCAGGCACTGTCACTAGCTGCTAACGAGGGCCGTGTGAAAGTTATTGAAGAGTTTACTAGCAAAGATGGTAAGACGAAAGATGCCGCCGGCTTTTTGAAAAAGATTGAGGCGACTGGCAATGTGCTCATCATTGTCGACACGAAGAACGATGAGGCCACCCGGGCTATCAACAACCTACGAGATGTTCGCATGGTTACCGCCCGCTATGTCACCGTCTATGATCTGCTAAACGCTGATGCAGTCGTTGTGACACAGAAGGCACTCGATGGCATTCACGAGTGGCTTGGCAACACTGCGCCAAAGGCAGAAAAGGAGGCTAAGTAATGGCACGTTCAATGACACTGAAGCCTCGCATGAGCGAGAAGGCCTATGGCATGAGCCAAATCCGAAATACATATGTGTTTGAGGTTCCGAAAGAAGCCAACAAGCATGAAGTTGCGGTAGCGGTTGCCAAGCAGTTTGATGTAACTGTCGAAACCGTCAATATCACACTGACAAAGGGTAAGGTCAAGCGTACTTATCGTCGTGGTGGCCGCCCGGTTGTTGGCCGCGATAATGATGTAAAGAAGGCCTATGTCCGCATTAAGGCTGGTGATACCATCCCTGTCTTTGCCGCAGAAGAAGTAGCTCAAGCGGATAATGAGAAGGCAACAAAGAAGGCCAAGAAGGAGGCTAAGTAATGGCTATTAAAGTACAACGCCCCATGACTCCTGGCCAGCGCGGCATGACCTCGCAGGATTTCAGTACGATTACAACCAAGAAACCGTTGCGGTCCTTGCTCGTTGTCAGGAAGCGGCAAAGTGGCCGCAACAACACCGGCCGCATCACGGTACGGCATCGCGGTGGTGGCGCGCGCAAGTTCTATCGCCTTGTTGACTTTAAGCTTGCGCCAGGCACAACTGCGACTATTGAGCATATTGAGTATGACCCAAACCGCTCAGCGCACATAGCACGTATTAAGAGCGAGAACGGTACCTACCACTACATCCTGGCTGCCCAGGGCATGCGCGTCGGCCAAAAGATCGTCAGTGCTGAAGAAGCACCAATTGAGAATGGCAACCGCTTGCCGCTGAAGAATATCCCGACAGGTAGCGTGGTGCATGCAATTGAAATGCAACCAGGCAAGGGTGCCCAGATGGTGCGTGCCGCCGGTGCCAGCGCTCAGTTGACCGCAAAGGAGCATGGCCTCGCAACACTTCGCATGCCGAGCGGAGAAGTCCGCATGGTGAGTGAAGAGTGTATGGCTACCATCGGTTCTGTCGGCAATGAGCAGCACCAGAACATCAAGATCGGTAAGGCCGGCCGCAACCGCAAGCGCGGTATTCGTCCAAGTGTCCGCGGTGTCGTTATGAACGCAGCTGATCACCCACACGGTGGTGGTGATGGTGGCCGTCACGGTGTCGGTGGTGGTAAGAACCACGGTGCCGCACCAAAGACGCCATGGGGTCAGAAGACATTGGGTTACAAGACCCGCCGTCGTAAGAACACCGGCAAAATGATTGTAAGAAGCCGCCATGCGGCTAAGAGGAAATAAGAGGTAGGATGCTATGAGTCGTTCACTGAAGAAGGGACCATTTGTCGATCCGAAGCTTGCCAAGAAAGTAAATGCACTTGGCAATGAGGACCGTACTATCATCAAGACTTGGGCGCGGGCATCAGTCATCCCGCCAGAGTTTGTTGGCCGCACAATCGCTGTCCATAACGGCCGCGTGCATGTGCCGGTTTTCGTTACCGAAAACATGGTTGGCCACAAACTGGGCGAATTTGCACCGACACGCAAGTTCCGCTCTCATGGCGGTAAGCTCGCCAAGGGAGGCAAATAATGAGTGTTAAAGCATTTGCCAAAGGTGTGCGGATGAGTCCGCGCAAGGTTGGCGTGGTTGCGAGTCTTGTTCGTGGCCGCACTGTCGCCGATGCGCTGACTATTCTTGAGCACACGCCACGCCGTGCATCCCTGCCGGTAAAGAAGGTTATTGAAAGCGCGCGTGCAAACGCCGACCATAACCACAACCTCAAGCCTGATACGCTTACGATTGTTCAGATCAGCGTAACGCCTGGGCCGCGCTTCAAGCGCTACCGTCCGGCTGCTCACGGCCGCGCGTTGCCGTTCCAACGCCGCACCTCACACATTCATGTCGAAGTTGACGGTGAAGTTCGTGCACCCAAGAAGCCAGCCAAGGCAACAACGAAGAAGGAGGCAAAATAATGGGCCAGAAAGTTAATCCAATTAGCATGCGCCTCCAGGTTAACAAGGATTGGCGGAGCAAGTGGTTCGCAAACAAGCGCGAGTACGCTACCTACCTCACCCAGGACCTGGCAGTCCGCAAACTTATCCAGGACAAGCTTGGTAGCCGCGCAGCAATCAACAAAGTTGATATCGAGCGTTCACCGAACCTGGTTACTGTGACAGTTACGACCGCAAAAGCCGGTGTTGTTATCGGCCGCGGTGGTGCGGGCGCCCAAGAGCTGAAGGCAGCTATCGAGAAGATTTATGGCGTACCGGCCCGGGTTAATATTGAGGAAATCAAGAAGCCGGAGCTGTATGCCAAGCTGGTTGCAGAGAACATCGCACACCAGCTGGAGCGACGTATCTCATTCCGTCGCGCAGTTAAGTCAGCAGCCGGTGCAACCATGCGTGCTGGTGCACAGGGTATTCGTATCGAAGTAGCCGGTCGCTTGAACGGTGCAGAAATGTCACGTCGCGAGAAAGAAGTTGCCGGTTCTGTACCGCTGCACACCCTCCGCGCTGATATTGATTACGCCCACGTGAACGCCCAGACGCCTGCTGGCATCATTGGTGTCAAGGTGTGGATCTACAAAGGGGAGGTGAACTAGTATGTTAATTCCAAACCGAACCAAGCACCGCAAGGTCTTTAAGGGCAAAATCCGTGGCGCTGCAACATCCGGAAACGAAATTGCATTTGGTGATTTCGCACTCCAGGCTCAAGGCCACGAGCGCATTACCTCACGCCAGATTGAGTCTGCTCGTCAGGCAATGACTCGTTACGTCAAGCGCGGCGGTAAGATCTGGATTCGTATTTTCCCGCACACTCCTGTCACCCGCAAGCCGCAGGATGTCAAGATGGGTAGTGGTAAGGGCAACCCCGAATTCTTTGTTGCCAAAGTCCGACCCGGAACTGTCTTGTTTGAGATGCAGGGTGTTTCAGAGGAAGTCGCACGCGAAGCGATGCGCCTGGCAAGTCACAAGCTTCCGGTAAAAACTAAGTTCCTCGTAAGAGAGGAGATCTAGTCATGAAGATTGCTGATATTCGTAAACTTTCAACCACAGAACTGACAACCGAGAGCACCAAACTCCGTGATGAGATTGCCGAGTTACGTCGCCGCTTGCACATGGGCGAGGTGCAGAACACCAAGGTATTGCGCAACAAGCGCAAAGATCTGGCGCGGATTCTGACAGTTCTCAGTGAACAACTAGCAAAGGAGACCGCATAATGGCCAGGACATTAACCGGTACTGTCTCGTCCAACCGCGGCGACAAGACCATTGTGGTCACCGTGCCGACACGAAAGACGCACCCGATTTATCGGAAGCAGTACACAATTACCAAGAAATTCATGGCGCATGATGAGAAGAACGAAGCGCAAGTTGGCGACAAGGTTCTCGTAGAAGAAACCCGTCCGCTGAGCGCACGCAAACGTCATGTATTGAAGAAGATTATCGAGCGACCACTACTACGTGAAGACGCACTCAAGGTTACTAAGGTCGAGGAACCTGAGGAAGATAAGACAACGAACGAGGAAGAGCAATGATCCAACAAGAATCACGCCTAAACGTCTGTGACAACAGCGGCGCAAAGTCAATTTTGTGCATCCGCGTGCTTGGTGGCACCCGTCGCCGATACGCACGGGTTGGTGATGTTATTGTTGCCAGCGTCAAGGCCGCAAACCCAAGCGGTAACGTCAAGAAGAAGCAAATTGTCCGAGCAGTTGTTGTCCGCACGCAGAATCCTATCAAGCGCAAGGATGGCTCAACCATTCGTTTCGACGATAACGCAGCCGTTATCATTGGCGACGACAAGCAGCCTCGTGCTACCCGTATATTCGGTCCGGTGCCGCGTGAACTGCGCGACCTTGGCTATAACAAGATCATTTCACTCGCTCCGGAGGTCCTGTAATGGAAAAGCAAGTATACAAGATCCGGCTGAAGAAGGGCGACACCGTCATGGTACGCTCTGGCAAGTACAAAGGCCAAACTGGCAAAGTTATTGCCGTACATCCTGCCGAGAACAAAGTTACTGTCGAAGGCATCAACGTCGTCAAGAAGCACGTCAAGCCAACTCGGCTGCAGCCACAAGGCGGCATCGTTGAGATAACAAAACCGATTTGGGTATCAAAGGTAGGCATTCTCGACGCAGAGAAAAAGAAACCTGCCCGTATCGGCTACAAGCTTGGCAAAGACAGCAAGACACGCATCCTGAAGACAAGCGGAAAGGAGATTAAGTAATGGCGACAGCAGAAGTAACCACAGCACGCTTGAAGCAGCTGTACAACAGCCAGTACGCTCCTGAGCTGAAGAAAGAACTTGGTGTTACAAACGCTCACCAGGTGCCAAAGCTTGAAAAAATTGTCATAAACGTTGGTCTTGGCCGCGCAAAAGACGATAAGAAACTCATGGAAGTTGCTACAAACACGCTTCGCAAAATAACTGGCCAGCAGCCGGTTGAGACGGTTGCCAAGAAGTCAATCGCGTCATTTAAGCTGCGCGAAGGCAACAAGATTGGCCTCAAGGTCACACTTCGTGGCGAGCAAATGTACGAGTTCATGGACCGCCTCATCAACATCGTGTTGCCGCGGCTTCGTGACTTCCACGGTGTTAGTCCTAAGGCATTCGATCGCCAAGGTAATTTCAGCCTCGGTCTGACTGACCAGTCCGTCTTCCCAGAGTTAACATTCGATGAAACAACAACATTGCATGGTATGCAGGTCGTATTTGTTGTCAAAGCCGAGGAGCAAGCGCATGCACGGGCTCTGCTCGAAAAGTTTGGCATGCCATTTGAGAAGGAGAATAAGTAATGGCTAAGAAATCTATCGTTGCACGAGATAAAAAGCGCCAGGAGATGATCAAGAAGTATGCTGCAAAGCGTGCTGAGTTGAAGAAGATGGGTGATTATGAAGGGCTGCACAAGCTGCCTCGTAATTCCAGCCCGACACGGTGGACCAACCGGTGCATTGAGACCGGCCGGCCGCGCGCTTACATGCGCACCTTCGGCATGAGTCGTATCAGCTTCCGTGAACATGCCTCAAAGGGTGAGATCCCAGGCGTAACAAAGGCGAGTTGGTAAGGAGTATATGATGGTTAGTACAGATCCAATTTCAGATATGCTTACCCGTATACGGAACGCTATTAGTGTCCGCAAGAGCCAGGTAACACTCCCGTACTCTAAGGTAAAGGAGTCGGTTGCTCGTTTGCTGCAGGAAAACCGCTACATTGAGCAGGTTGAGGTTGTTGAAGACGGTGCGTTCAAGACATTGCGCCTGACCCTTTTCCCTGAAGAAGAGAACACCCGCATTACCGAGATTGTCCGCATGAGCAAGCCTGGCCGCCGTTTGTACGCAAAGGTTGATGAAATCCCTCGCGTCAAGAACGGCCGTGGCGTGGTTATCGTGTCTACTTCAAAGGGCATGATGACTGATGCAGAGGCGCGCAAGCAGCGTCTTGGTGGCGAATTAATTTGTAAGGTTTACTAAAGAAAGGTAAGAGATGAGTCGAGTAGGAAAACTGCCCATTGCCATCCCGAGCGGCGTGACAATCACTGTCGACCCTGAGAACATCACCGTTGCCGGTTCCAAAGGCACGCTGACGCAGTTCACTATGCCTGGCGTTACCGTCAAGCAAGAGGGCGATCAAGTACTTGTCACCCGTGAGAATGATGAGCCAAAGAACCGCGCTAAGCATGGTCTTATGCGCACATTGGTTAACAACATGGTGACCGGCGTCAGCCAAGGCTTCAGTAAGAAGCTTGAAATTAATGGTGTTGGTTACCGCGTCGCATTAGCTGGCCAGGATCTCAAGATGAACCTTGGGTTTTCACATGAGGTTATTTACAAACTGCCACAGGGCATCACAGCAACTGTCGAGCAAAACACGATTACAATCTCAGGCATCGACAAGCAACAGGTTGGCCAGGTCGCGGCTGAAATCCGCGCGCTGAAGAAGCCGGAGCCGTATAAGGGCAAGGGCATCAAGTATGCCGACGAGCGTATCATCCGCAAGAGCGGTAAGTCAGGAAAGGAAAAGTAGGTTAGGTCATGGATAAATTAGCTCTCAAACTACACAACCGTGCTTTGCGCAAAAACCGTGTCCGCGCCGTCGTTTCCGGGACTGCCGAGCGGCCGCGTCTCAGTGTTTTTGTCAGCAACCGTCACATCAGCGCACAGCTTATTGACGACACGAATCACGTTACGATTGCCGCAGTTACAACTGTCGGCCAAAAGGAAGCCACCGGCTCAATGACAGATCGGGCCGTATGGGCTGGCAAGCAGATAGCAAAGAAGGCGAAAGCAAAGAAGCTGAAGTCTGTTGTTTTCGACCGCAATGGGCGGCTGTACCACGGCCGCATTAAGGCGCTCGCGGATGCCGCGCGCGAGGAAGGACTGGAGTTTTAGCAATGGGACCACAGACACATCACGACCGCCGGCCACGCCAAAACGCCGTAACAGAAGAAAAGCAATATGACGAGCGCGTCGTACACATCGACCGTGTTGCACGCGTTGTTAAGGGCGGACGCCGCTTCCGTTTCCGCGCACTTGTTGTTCTCGGTGACCACAAAGGCAAGGTTGGTATTGGTACTGCTAAAGGTGCTGACGTTACCGCCGCAGTCACCAAAGCTGTTGATGTTGCTAAGAAGAATCTTGTTAGCATCAATCTTTACAATGACACAATCCCGCACGAAGCAGAGGCCAAGGTCGGAGGGGCGCGCATACTTGTGAAGCCAGCCCGCCCTGGTACTGGTTTGATCGCCGGCGGTGTCGTCCGGACTATTTTGGAAGTCGCAGGCATCAGTAACGCGCTTTCGAAGTCACTTGGCTCAACAAACAAAATCAACACTGCGTACGCAACACTCGAGGCATTACAGAGCATCGTACCCGCAAAGCAGTGGTTGACTCGGCAAAACGCAGCAAAGAAACCAGCTGCAAAGAAGGCTGAGAAGGCACCAGTAGCCGCAAAAGGAGCGAAATAATGAAGTACAACGAACTATCAGTATCTTCACATAAGTCAAAGCGCCGCGTTGGTCGCGGTATCGCAGCCGGTCAAGGTAAGACCGCTGGTCGCGGTACCAAGGGTCAGAGCTCACGCAGCGGTGGCCGGGTTCGCCCGGGCTTCGAGGGCGGCCAGAACCCGCTCATGCAACGTTTGCCAAAGCTGCCGGGCTTCCGCTCAATTCGCCCGAAAGCCGAAAATGTCTACACTGGTCAATTGAATCAATTCTCCGGTACGGTAGACAATTTCAAACTAGCTGACGCAGGGCTTATTACCAGCCCATACGTCAAGGTAAAGCTTATCCTCAAAGGGGATGTGACCAAGAAGGTGGCCGTGAAACTGCAGGCCGCAAGCGCCAGCGCAATTGCGGCTGTCAAGAAGGCCGGCGGCAGCTTCGATGTCGTCGAGCAGGTCAAGCGCCAGCCAAAAGAACCTGCCAAGAAGGCTGACAAGTAAAAATACGGCAAAACAATTAGCCAGACTGCTCCGCTAGAGCGCACTTTAGGGTATACATTTTCTGCTGCAACAGACCCAGGCAGCTTTCCGCCAGCACACCGCTCCCGCTGCGTAATCACCATTACGCTTTGGTCGCCTGGTACTGGCGGAAAACACCCTGGCGCCAGTTTCGCATAGAAAAGTATCCCAAAAGTGTGCTCTTCTTGCTATACTAGGAGCAGTTTTATTTTGGGGATACAAGAGACAATATGAGTTGGAAGATTATTTGGCGTTCGCTCAAAGAAGCGGACATGCGCAAACGGATTTTTGCAGTACTTGGGATGATTTTGGTGTTCCGTGTGTTTGCGCACATACCTATTCCGATTGGCGACCAGGAAACACTCAAGCAGATTATTGAAAATCTGTTTACTGATAACGGCACACCGCAACTTCTGAACTTTATCAATGTACTTTCGGGTGGTGCGCTAGCCAACTTCTCAATCATGCTGCTTGGCCTCGGTCCTTACATCAACGCCAGCATTATCATGCAACTGCTGACCCGGGCTATACCAAGACTTGAAGCGCTCAATAAAGAAGGCGAATTTGGTAGAAAGAAAATAAACCAATACACGCGTATCCTGACGTTGCCACTGGCTATCATCCAATCCATCGGTGCAATTTATCTGGTTAGGCAAACTGCAGCGAGCATTAGCGGTATCAGTGACATCACTGCGAATGCTTCATTTATGCAATGGATACTTATGGTTGCAGCCATGACCGGTGGCTCAATGATCCTGATGTGGATCGGGGAATTGATTACCGAACGGGGTATTGGTAACGGTATATCGTTGCTTATTACGGCTGGTATTGTTAGCACCTTACCACAGACCGCCTCACAGATAATTGGTTCGGTCGTAAGCGAATCAAGCACGTGGACAGTATTTGGCCGCAACTTGCCGGTTAACCGGACGGCACTCTGGTATGCCCTTATTATCCTCGTTGCAACAATAATAACGACCTGGATAGTTGTGAAGCTGAATGAAGCGTCGCGCCGGCTTACCATACACTACGCCAAGCGAGTTCAGGGGAATCGCGCGTATGGTGGCGTCACGACCATGCTTCCCGTGAAGCTGATTACTGCGGGTGTTATTCCGATTATCTTCGCTGTTGCTTTCTTGAGCGTACCTGGTTTTGTCGGCGGGCTCTTAAGTACTAACTCCAGCGCACGTCTGCAGGCTATGGGTATGGACCTGCAGCGCTGGTTCCAGACACCAAGCGCACAAACCTTTGCCTTTGGTGGGTGGGAGGCATATATCTATCCGGTTGTGTACTTTGTGCTTGTTTTTGCCTTTACGTATTTCTACACAAGCATTACTTTCAATGCAAAAGAGATTGCCGAGAACCTCCAGAAACAAGGCGGCTTCATAGAAGGTGTCCGCTCGGGTGCACAAACGGAAAAATACCTTGCTAAGGTCGTAAACAGGCTGACGTTGTTTGGCGCTTTGGCGCTCGGTCTGTTGGCGCTGTCGCCAATTATCGGCCAGATCTTCCTCAAGACTGACATCACTGTTGGCGGTACCAGCATACTCATCCTTGTGGCAGTTGCGCTCGAGACGCTGCGCCAGATAGAGTCCCGAGCTCTCATGGTTACATATGACCAATACACTACACCTGATTTCTTTACTGACACGACCGCAGACGCGGCGCCGGCTGGCACAGGGGCGCGGGTAACGCGCTTTATGCCCAACCGGATTTTCCGCCGCAATAAGTCCTCAGGGAAGAGAAAGTAAAATACTGTTTACAGAATGTTGTAAGTTTAGTATAATTAACTCTTGTTATATTTATGGCCAAAAATAAGGAAGTGATCGAGTTGACAGGGACGATAGTTGAGACCCTTCCGGGTACTCAGTTTCGAGTCGAACTCGAAAATGGCCATCAAATTATAGCTCACGTTGCCGGCAAGATGAGGAAGCATTTCATCCGCATCGTGCCAGGTGACAGCGTTACGGTTGAGTTGACGCCTTACGATCTTAGTAAGGGCAGAATCACGTACCGCAAAAGTTAGTACCTTCAGAGAACGGCACATCTCGGGCGAAAAAGTCCACTACGCGCTCACCGTACACTCGGTACGGCTCGCTTACGTTGCTCCTTTTTCATCCCAAGCTGTACCATCCTCCGAAAGTCCTAGCAACTTATCAATAAACTTAAGCAGTGTGTCATCGTCACATTAAAGGAGGCAATGATCCGCATGAAAGTGCGTGCTAGCGTCAAGAAAATCAGTCCTGACGACAAGATCGTCCGCCGTAAAGGACGACTCTACGTTATCAACAAACTTAAGCCAAAGCATAAGCAAAGGCAGGGTTAAGTATGGCTCGAATTTCCGGTGTTACTATTCCAAGCGAAAAGCAGGTGCAGGTTGCACTGACTTACGTATATGGCATTGGCCCAAAGACCAGCCAGAGCATTCTGGCAGAAGCTAAGGTTGAACCGACCGTTCGCGTCAAGAACCTAACGGATGAAGAAATTTCCCGCATCCAGGATGTCATTAACGCTAAGCTTACAGTTGAAGGTGAGCTGCAGCGCATGGTGACGGGCAATATTAAGCGCCTGAAGGATATTAACAGCTACCGTGGCCTGCGCCACAAGTCCAACCTTCCTTCTCGCGGCCAACGTACGCGTACCAATGCCCGCACGCGACGCGGCAAGAAGTTGACTGTTGGTGGAACAGCCAAGAAAGCACCGTCTAAGACGTAAGGTAAGGTAGAGAAGATATGGCAGAAGCAACAACAACCAAGAAGAAGAAAGCCAAGCGCTCAGTACCTTATGGTCATGTGCATGTCTTGGCCACTTTCAATAACACGATTATTACTGTTACAGATGGCTCCGGCAATGTATTGTCGGCTTCCAGTGCTGGCGGTTGCGGTTTCCGTGGCTCAAAGAAGGGTACTGCATACGCTGCCCAGGTAGCTGCTGAGCGTGCTATCCAGGCCGCTAAGCAAGCACATGGCTTCAGCAAAGCTGATGTATTCATCAAGGGCGTGGGGCTGGGCCGCGAAGCAGCCGTCCGTGCGCTTTCTGGCGCAAACATTCAGGTCGAAAACATCGCTGATATAACTGGCGTACCACATGGTGGCGTACGGCCAAGGAAGGCACGGCGAATCTAGGAGTAACTATGGCACGAGATACACATTCTATAGTCAAGATGAGTCGACGCGAGGGTTACGCCCTCCATCCCAAGGCTCACAAGGCGCTTGTTAAGCGCAGCACACTGCCTGGCCAGCAAGGTCAGGGTGGCCGTGGCCCCCGTGGCAAGACTAGCCAGTACGCACTGCAGCTACGAGAAAAGCAAAAGGTCAAGCGGCTGTATGGCTTACTTGAGCGGCAGTTTGCCAACCTCATGAACGAAGCTACCCGAAAGCAGGGTGAATCCGGTGAAGTGTTGCTCGAATACCTTGAGCGGCGCCTGGACAACACCATCTATCGGGCTGGTTTTGCTCCAAGCCGTCGGGCTGCACGCCAATTGGTAACCCATGGCCATTTCATGTACAACGGCCGCCGGGTAGATATCCCATCTATTCGCGTGCAGGCAGGTGATGTAATCACCCTTCGCGACCACAGCAAGAATACTGAATATTTCAAGAAGCTTGACGAAGTTAGCCCAGCCGCTGAAAGTGTCAGCTGGCTCAAGGTTGATCGCAAGAAGGTTGAAATCAAGGTCACTGGCGTACCGACTCGTGATGAGGCAGAGCCAGATATTAAAGAACAATTAATCGTAGAGTACTACTCACGCTAGGGGAGGCTTAGGCGAAAACTATGACAAAGACAATTCACACTCCAGGACTAGTACAGGTCGACGAGCACGGTGCACACAGTGCAACCTTCGTTGTCGAACCATTGCACACTGGCTACGGTATGACCCTCGGCAACTCTTTGCGCAGAGTATTACTCTCAAGCATCGCAGGTGCAGCGGTTACTTCATTCCGTATCGAAGGTGCAAGCCATGAGTTTACAACACTGCCAGGTGTCAAAGAAGACATCGTAGATATCATGTTAAACCTCAAGGGTGTACGTTTCCGCGTATTCGGCGACGAACCACAGACCGTCCGTCTTGAGAAGACAGGTGGCGGCACGGTAACCGCACGCGACATCAAGACAACAGCTGATGTTGAAGTTGTTAACCCTGAGCACGTTATTGCAACGCTCGATGACAAGAAGGCCAAGTTCGTTATGGATCTCGTTGTTGAGACTGGCCGCGGCTATCGCACTGTTGACGAATCTGGTGCACACCGCAAGGCAAGCGACATGATCGCCGTTGACGCAATCTTCAGTCCGGTCCTGCGCGTACGCTACAAGGTTGAAAACACCCGTGTTGGCCAGATGACCGACCTCGACAAATTACTGATTACTGTCGACACCGATGGCACCATCACACCGCGCGAAGCGTTTGAGGAGGCTAACGCAATCTTGCTGAACCAGTACACCACACTTGCCGGCCAGACCCGTGTTGAGGCTGCCGCACCTTTGGCACCATCAGGCACAGATAGCAAGGGCGGCGTTGATAGCGAAGAGCCTGCAGAGCTGATGACCCCGATTGAGGACCTGAACCTGTCAGCTCGCACCACCAACGCATTGATTAACAACGACATCCACACTCTGAAAGACTTGCTGTCCCTCAGCGATGCCGAGCTTCGCGATCTGAAGGGATTTGGCAGCAAGGCTCTGGATGAAGTAAAAGAGAAGATGTCGGAACTGGAGCTTTAGATCATGCATCGTCACGGATATCAAGGAAGGAAATTTGGCCGGGAGCGAGACCAGCGTCGCGCGCTTCTGAAGAGCCTGGCAGAGTCTCTGGTCAAGTACGAGTCTATTGAGACCACATTGCCAAAGGCCAAGGAAGTCGTGCCTTACGTTGAACAACTCATCACCAAGGCCAAGCGAGGCGATCTGCATGCCCGCCGGCAAATTATTGCAGACTTACAGACCGTCGAAACAGCACACAAGCTGGTCGACCAGATCGCACCAAAGCTAAAGGGCCGCACCAGCGGACACCTGCGCATTACACGCACAGCTCTTCGCCGCGGTGACAATGCCCAGATGGCACGAGTTAGCTTTGTTGACGACCTCAAGGAAGAAGCTGCAAAGCCAGCGCCAAAGGCAACCGCTGCTAAAAGCGACACGCACAAGAAGCCGGCCAAGAAGACAGAGGAGGCTAAGGCATAACTATGAAGACATACAGCGCAAAACCAAGTGACGTAACCCGCAAGTGGTACGTAATTGACGCCTCTGAGGCAACTCTCGGCCGCGTCGCGACTGTTGCCGCCAAGCTTCTGACAGGCAAGGACAAGCCGATGTTTACCAAGCACATCGATGTTGGTGACTTTGTTATTGTCATAAACGCTGACAAGATTGTTGTAACCGGCGGCAAAGAAACGAAGAAGAAGTACTACAGCCACAGCGGTTACCCTGGCGGCTTGTACGAAGCAACACTTACAGAGAAGATGGAAAAAGACCCGACATTTGCTATCACCAATGCTGTCCGCGGCATGCTTCCGGTCAACAAGCTCCGCGATGGACGTCTGCAGAGACTTAAGGTCTATGCTGGTGCCGAGCATAAGCACGAGGCCCAGAAGCCCGAAAAGATTTCAGTAAAGGAAGGTAAGTAATTATGGCGACACAAAACTACTTCTATGGTCTTGGCCGCCGCAAGAGTTCGACCGCACGCGTTCGGCTTATGAACGGCAAGGGGACGATTACAGTCAATGGCAAGCCTGCTAGTGAGTACTTTGCTGACAGCAAGTATCTACTCAACGAACTGAGCCGCCCGTTTGCAGTGCTCGAGCAGGAGAACAAGTACGATGTGAGCGCCGTCGTTTCTGGTGGCGGACACAACGGTCAAGTTGATGCTATCCGTCTCGGTATTGCCAAGGCACTGGCTGTCATGAACGAAGATCTAAAAGGCACATTACGCCGTGCTGAACTCTTGGGCCGCGACCCACGCGAGAAAGAACGCAAGAAGTTCGGTCTCAAAGGTGCACGCAAGCAACGCCAGTTCACCAAGCGTTAATTCGCATACCGCACAACACAAAACGACGCTCTTACATCAGGGCGCCGTTTTGTTTTATGTGACAATTTGACAAAGTGTGGTAATATACCATTGATGTCAAACGTAACATATCGCTTTTTCTTTTGGTTTACACCTTTTGCCAAGGCGGTTTGTTCGCTGCGCTCATAAACGCATACATCACCAAAAAGTAATCAAGCCGCCAACAAGGCGGTTTTTCGTTTTATAAGGAGTAATATAGATGTCAGAACTGGTTGGAGTACAAGGAAGAGAAGGCTCGTATCACGAAGAAGCAGCTCGCTCTCTGTGGGGCGAAAATGTTGATATTGCCTATATTGATACGTTTCGTGAGCTTTTTGATAGCATACGCACAGGTAAAGTCGGCCGCGGCGTTGTTGCAATTGCTAATAACTCCATAGGGTTTATACCTGAGACGTATGCGCTTCTCGTGTCCGAAGAGGCGAGCAAATACCAGATACGTGGCGAAACATATGTGCGTGTAGAGCACCAGCTGCTTGGGTTGCCGGGCACGAACTTATCACAAGTACGTGAAGTGCACTCCCAGTCGCCTGCCATCAATCAATGCACCGATTTTCTTGAGACCCATTTGCCGCGTTTCACCGTAGTAGAGCAGGATGACACGGCCCTGAGTGCCGAACTAGTCAGTACATGGGGCGACCCCACCAAAGCTGCTATCGCCAGCCGGACCGCCGGCAAACTACATGGTCTCGAACCGATAGCTGCTAACATTCAGGACGACCCAGATAACATAACTCGATTCCTGATACTCGAGAAGCGAGCCGATTCTCAAGAGATTGCAGATTCAGACAAGACGTCAGCAATACTACAAACTGGCCAAGCTCCAGGCTCACTGTATAAAGCGCTCGGAGTCTTTGCCGATCGAGAAGTAAACATAGCGACGCTGCATTCTGCTTTCGTCCCCAACTCTGCGTTCAAGATGAAATTCTTGATAGAATTCGACGCTGGCGCGGAAGAAGCGGAGGTCATCACAAAAGAACTTCGAGCAATGTCCTGCCAGCTCGCGACACTTGGCAGTTATCAGTGTTCAGAAATACCAGTAAAGGAGACTACGAAATGACACACCATAGAAATGTCCCAGAAGCAATACAACAGGAGATACCAGATATAGAAGGCAGGGATGTTCTCCGGCAAGCACAGGAACATGATAAAAATTCAGCTGTACAGTACCTTGGCGAGGCTGCCATTAAAATAGTCACGAAGCAAGAGCTTTTCCGCGTGGATATTTAAGCTTAGGGTATAATACAAGTAATGAGCAAACCAGTAATCCTGACGGGACTACGCGCCAACAGTGAGTTTCACCTTGGCAACTATCTTGGTGGCATCTTGCCAATGGTTGAGCTGCAGGCTGCGCACGCCGGAGAATACCAGCTCAATATGTTCGTGCCGGACCTGCACAGCTTCACGACGCCCATAGACCACAGCAAGTTGTACAAGCAAACCATAGAGAATCTTGCAGTGTTTGTTGCAGCCGGCCTCGATATCAACAACCCCGATACGTTCCTGTACCGCCAGAGCTACATTACAGCACACAGCGAACTCACCTGGATATTGAACTGCTTCACCTACATGGGCGAACTCAGCCGTATGACACAGTATAAAGAAAAAGGCGAGTCACAAGAGAACCAAACTGCCGGACTGTTTACCTACCCAGTGCTAATGGCGGCGGATATCTTGCTCTATGGTGCGGAATGGGTGCCTGTTGGTGATGATCAAAAGCAGCACCTCGAGTTAGCTCGAGATTTGGCGACACGGCTAAATAACAAGTTCGGCGAGTTATTTATCGTGCCTCATGAATGGAAAAAGCAGCTGGAATTCGCCAGCCGCGACAATGGTGTCCGTATTCGTTCACTCCGCAATCCGGAAAAGAAAATGAGTAAAAGCGTGTCAGATCCAGCTGGTACTATCATGCTTTCCGACAGTCCAGAAGAAGCTGCCAAAAAAATCATGTCAGCAACGACTGATTCAGAGGGCGTTATTAAACTCGACTGGGAGCGCCAGCCAGGGATAAGCAACCTCCTGCAGATTACGGCACTTCTCAGCAACACACCGCTTCATGATGCCGCACGTGAATGGGAAGGCAAAACTAGCTACGGTGACTTGAAACAACACGTTGCTGAGCTCGTGAAGGACTTCTTGGTTGATGTGCAAGCCAAGCTGGCAGAAGTTGACGAGCAAACCTTATTGTCCAAGCTCGAGCAAGATGAGGAAAAAATGCGTCATGTTGCCAACGAAACACTAGCTAAAGTGCAGCGTGCCGTCGGTTTACGTCCTGCATGACCACGTATACAGTTGAAAAGGAATCTGTCGGAGAAAGGCTTGATGTCTTTCTGGCGGCGTGTTACCCCGACCTCAGCCGGGCATTCATCCAACGACTTATTGAGCAGGAAAACGTGCTGGTTGGTGATCACGTTGAACGTGCTAGTTACAAACTCCGCGAGAATGATAGGGTTGTTGTCCAGTTTAACCAAGATGAACTCATGCAGATCCCGGACATCGAACTGCCGGTACTGTATGAAGATGACGACTGTATTGTCATAAACAAGCCCACTGGCGTCCTGACGCATAGTAAGGGTGCGTTCAATCCCGAGGCGACAGTTGCAACCTTCATCAGTAGTCGTGTGCACGGCATGTCAGGTGATCGGGCGGGTATTGTCCATCGGCTTGACCGAGCTACCTCTGGCGTTATTATCTGTGCAAAACATCCAGAGGCCCTCTCGTGGCTGCAGAAACAGTTTAGCCAGCGGAAGGTCAAAAAAGTTTATTATGCTGTTATCACAGGCACGTTGAAGCCCGAAAAGGCCATGATTGATATGCCAATAGAACGTCACCCGAAGCGGCCGCAGACGTTTCGTGTTGGCAGCAACGGGAAGCAGGCAGTCACGGAATACGAGGTAACCACATCGAACGAAACCCATTCTCTTATCACGCTGCGGCCAACAACCGGTCGTACTCACCAGCTCCGTGTTCACTTAGCAAAGCTTAACCATCCAATACTGGGTGATACGTTGTACGGTGGTGAAGAAGCCGATCGTCTGTATCTCCACGCTCATAGCCTGGAGATAACATTGCCTACTAGAGAACGAAAAGTCTTCACCGCACAAATACCCGAAGAATTCTCTATAATAGTGCAGTGATGTTTGAAGAATTACTAACCCACTCTACGACCAGTGCTGCCATCCGACAGCTCATAGCCCGGCCAACACACGCCGTGCTGCTTACCGGCCTCAGGGGCGCTGGCAAAGGCACACTGGCACGACGCTTACTGGCAACGTTTCTTGAAGTGAAGCCAGACAAGATAGAGCGATACCCATACTACCTATGTGTAACCCCGCAGAAAGGCGTCATATCGATAGATGACATCAGGCGTATACATGAATTCCTGCGGCTCAAAACCACCGGTGAACGCACGATCCGGCGCGCACTGCTCATTGAGGACGCACACCAGCTCACGCATGAAGCTCAAAATGCATTCTTAAAAACGCTCGAGGAGCCGCCCGCAGACACCATCATACTCATGACAGCCGAAGGCGAGCATTCGCTGCTGCCGACCATCTACTCGCGCGTTCAGAAGATTACTGTGCGCGCACCGGCAAAGGAAGAGGCGGTAGAGTATTTTTCATCCAAAGGCTATCCTTCGGGTGCGATTGAGCGCGCATATCATATGAGCGACGGCCAGCCCGGTCTCATGATGGCACTTCTAGAGAAAGACGAATCACATGAAATTGTCGCCGGAATCACGACGGCAAAGTCCATCCTGCAGGCTCCACCATATCAACGCCTGGTCAAGATAGAAGAATACGCCAAGCAGCGAGATGCGCTACCACTGCTGATGTACTCGCTCGAACGTGTCAGTTACGCGGCACTGACAATTGCCGCCGAGAAGGGCAATGGCAAAGAACTTCGGCGCTGGCATGAAACCCTGAAGAAAGTTACGTGGAGCAAGCAGCAGCTGCCACGGAACCCAAACGTGAAATTGCTCTTGGCCGATCTGCTTATGGCGCTGTGATATAATATCCACGAACATGATTGAGCTTGCTCTGGTTGTTGGATTTGGAATTATTGCCCTCAGGAACGTCAAGGTGCATGATGACGAACTGTCTGAGTTTCCGAGAAAACTTGGTGATAAGCTCGGCAAGCTGTGGGATATTGCCCACCAAGGCATGCGTGAGAACCGCTTCCTGCGAGCCGAAAAAGCACTGCTCACCATCCTCAAAATTGACGAGAAAAATGCTGCTGCCTACAACCGTCTCGGCATCCTGTACGCCAAACAAAAGGAGTACAAAGATGCTATCGATTGCTTTGAGATTGCCTCAAGTATCGAACCGACTGCATCGAGCCTGCACAACCTCGGGCTTATCTATTATGAGACAGAAAATTATGAAAAAGCTGCGGCGGCGTTTGAGATGGCACTCAAGCAAGAGGGCAACCTTGCCGCTCGTCACATTGCCTATGCGAAGGTTCAAGAGAAGTTGGGTCGTGACAGGATAATGATCGAGGAGCTTGAAAAGGCCGCCGAGCTGGAGCCTACGCAAGAAACGTACGAATTGCTGCAACGCGCCTATGAAAGTCGCGGCATGCAGGCTGAGGCCGACGAAGTTGCCAGCAAGCTCGAGAAGCTTATTATGCCAACCGGGCGCCGCAAGCGCATTATGCGGCCCCGACGGGTTGTTATCTAGGCCGTCTAGTACCAGAGTTTTGACATTGCAAAATATAGCTTGCGGTAGGCGAGCTCTAGCTTTGGCCACACTTTATAGCTGCTGCTCAAAGGGAGTTCGTAAGCAGGCATCATATGGGTTACGTCGCGGGTATATGCGGTCTTAAAGATGTAAATACCTTTCATTCGGCTGCGTTCATAGTCAGCCGGATTGGGAATACCGCCTAAGTCAAATGTGGTATAGCCACCTTGCTTCAGATTCTTGGCAATTTCCCACAACAGTAGCCGTGGTCCGTAATGAGCAGCTTTGCTGGTAACCGAAGCGCCGTCCTTGTACCACGCCATTGTGCCGGTTGCGTCCGTCACGACAATTGCACCGGCGATGACGTCATTATCATGTTTTGCAAAGAATAACTTCAGCTGTCCAGCTTGTCGGAAGCTTTCCCAAAACTTCATAACAAAGGTTTTGTTTCGTATTGAGAAGTCTTTGCGCTTGGAGGTGTCGCGCAGCAAAGCGTACATTGTTTCAAGATTATCAGTAGTTGGGTCAACCTCCTCAACCTGTACGCCGTCTTTTGTTGCACGGTTAAGTTCGTTGCGGGCACGCTTCTTCATGCCCGCCCGGAGCGCTTCAACAGATTGCCGCAGATCAATGCGCACGGTGTATTCGTACTGGGTTATGCGTGCCGGTTTCCAGCCCGCCTGTTCAAACATGCGCACTAAATCATCGTTGTGCGCCGTACAGGACTCGAGTTTGCAGCAGATGTTGTTGCCGCGGACTTTCTTGACTTTTTCTGTTAGTTCCTTGAGCTCTTCAAGTGAAACGGGTACAAACCCTGGTATGAACAATACCGATCCAGCCGGCGTTCGGCGGCGAAAATATCGAACAGTACGGGTTGCTAGTGATATGTCGCCAGGCTTCCATGCAGATCGTTCACGCACCTTTGCCCAGCTGTCTGATTGGAGATAGTGTTCGTATGGTACAGCAACAGTAGCCGGTGCATCCGGTTTGTTGGCTTCGCTCTTGCTTGATACTACGGCCTCATGTGCTGTCACGTGCGCTTGTTCCTTAAACGTCTACTCCGGTATTCTCCGCCAATTATTAGCACTACCAGTACTTTTTTGCAAATAATCTGGAAAGGCCCGTATATAACAGATTGAAAATAATTAAGTTTTTTGCTACACTTGCACCTGTTCTTCAGCTATTGAAGAACATTTTTTACAACCAACTCGTTGCCGATGTAGCTCAGTGGCTAGAGCGGCTGTTTTGTAAACAGCGGGTCGTGGGTTCGAATCCCTCCATCGGCTCCATGATTAGACGCAATGCGAGAGTGTCTAATCAAGCCTCGTGTGAGGTCTAGTGAGAGAGGTGTTATACTAGAGGCCAGAAAGGCCTCTTTAGCAGGGGTTGTGGAGCGGTCAAACACGACAGACTGTAAATCTGTTGGCATTCGCCTTCGGGGGTTCGAATCCCTCCCCCTGCACCATAAACTAAGAACATCTGCCCGCGGCAGGTGTTTTTAGTTTATTTTGGAGACGGGCTGGGATTCGAACGACAACTGCCAGTGGCAGTTGGCCGCCCTTTAGCCCCGAAGGGGTCATTGTAGCGAAAGTATTTTTCTTTCGCGCAATGAGGTCCAATCCCCCCAAAAAAACCAAACAAAAACAACTTTCCATCCCTTATCCTGAGGTGTATATTTAGAAATAACTCATCAAGTAATAAAAAGTTTATTAGATGTCTCATTTACTCCGGTCAGAAAGCGCTCATATACCACTCCTGCCGCCCGCACCCGTGCCTACAGTCGAAAGATCAGCCGAGATGGTAGGCTTGGGCAATTGGTACGCCCTGCGGCCTGATGATGTCCCGGGGGATGATAGGTTAATTGTTCTTGGCGAGAACCCAGAAAGGGCTATCGACAGATTTGCTAATGAACTTTCAGCAGAAGGGCCGATCAGACTGCCGAGCACGATCGACCTTATGTGTAAGGATAAGATTCCGGATATTTCAGCTTATCAGCGCATCATAGCCCTCGGCGAGTTTGCTTGCCACGTGGAACAGCTCGACACAGGCAATGCAGCATATTACGACGGCTTATTTAGGAGACTAGGTTACGCGGTTATCATGGCGCCATCTCTGTACGCAAGCAAGGCAGGTCCCATGCCGCCACGAGGCGAGCTAGTTTACTATTCAAAGAATCATTCTAATCTGTTAAAATAGACCCGTTTGGAAAACTATTGGCTGCTAATGCCGAAGTAGCTCAGGGGTAGAGCACTTCCATGGTAAGGAAGGGGTCACGGGTTCAAATCCCGTCTTCGGCTCCAAAACCGGACTTAAATTGGAATTGTCGCCCATTCGGGCGATTTTTCTTTGGTTGCGCGGAGCGCAAACCAAATATTTTCTTGGGGGGAATGGGATTTTGGCTCGCTGGATGCGACTACTTTTTTGTTTTCTAAAAACAGGTTCAACCCAAAGATTTCAATGAGCAAAGACTTTTTGGCGTTTTGGTCGGCGGAATTAGCGATTTTACAGACAGAAAGTGCCTTATTGAGCCAATTTTGGAGCGGTTCAACCCAAACCAAATTGCCTAAATGTAAATCGCTAATTTGTTCCTCAATGGTTTTCTTTTGGCTCATAATTTCAGCTTTCTTTTGCGTGTAAATATCACGCTCCAAAACGCCGTCAAGAAAACCGTCCAGAAGTCTTTGTAATTTCTCGGACAAATGCGTGAGTTCGCCCCGCATACCGTCAATTTTGCCGTTTATCTGTGCTTTATCTGCTAATTCGTCCGCAGTAGCCCACTCACGCATTTTGTCCGCATATTCTTTGGGCAAAGTGAAGCCAGCCAACAGGTCGGATAACTGCTGATCTAAAAGCTCAGAACGAAGGGCAGGTTCAACACACTTCACAGTTTTGTTTTTACGGCTACACCTGTAATAGACATAGTGGTGCGTGTTACCGTTTTTCTGCCGCTTCGTTTTGTTTTCAGCAGTTATCATCATTCCGCAACAGCAACGCAGTAGCCCGCAGTAGGCTTGCGGCTCTATCAAGCCTTTGGTGGGGTGGCTTCGTTGTTTTATGACGGCTTGGACTTTATCAAAAAGTTTCTTGCTAATAATAGGCGTGTGCTTACCTTCGTAAATCTCGCCACCATAAACGAAATGACCGTAATAAAACGGGTTTTTCAAGATATATTTAACTTTGTCTTTGCTGTATGGTTTGCCACCGCCAGTTTTAACGCCGCGCTCAAACAAATAATCTGATATATCTTGAAAAGTGCTTTGCCCCAAAGAATACAGAACAAAAATCGCTTCAACTAATTCGGCTTGGCGTTTATCTACTTTTACTACTTTGGCACGAGTGTCATTGTAGTAGCCGAGCGGAGCAACGCCTGGAAATTCGCCCCGCCGTACTTTCTGGCGAAGCCCACGCTTGGTATTCTCGCTCAAATTATCTACATAGTATTTGCTCTGACCAAAAGCGATATTCAACATAAACTTGCCCTGACTGGTACTCTCAAACCAAAAGGTCTGAAACTTCAAGTCGGCAAGGTGGTTTTGGTCAAGCAAATAGATAATTTGTCCGCCGTCTATGCTATTGCGGGCAAGCCTATCAGGGTGCCACGCCAAAATGCCGTTAGCTTCGCCATTTTGTATGCGTTTTAGTACTTCGGCGAACTTCGGTCTGCCCGGAGTTTTGGCGGATTTCTTTTCAATAACAGTATCTACCACGACTAAACCGTTATCTTTGGCATATTTCCGAAGTTCTGCCAGTTGTGCCTCAATGGACAAAACCTGCTTGTCCTCAACATCTGTACTCTTGCGAGCATACAAAATATAGCGATTTTGGTTCATAGAAATTACCTCCCAACTTAAAAGACCGCCTTGGTGCAACCAATTCAAGCAAGCCTGAACTGTCCAAGACGGTCATTTAAGACCCTAAATAAAAACAGACTGCTTTTGTGAATTGGTTGCAACCTCATTATAACAAAAAGCCGCCTATGGCGGGCAAAAACAAAAATGCGGTCGCATCCAGCGAGCCAAAATCCCATTCCCCCCAAGAAAATATTTGGTTTGCGCTCCGCGCAACCAAAGAAAAATCGCCCGAATGGGCGACAATTCCAATTTAAGTCCGGTTTTGGAGCATTTCTACCGATACGCTAGAACCTATTTTAGCAAAGACCAACAGATAAGAACAGATGTGAAATGGAAAAAAGAGGACAATTTGCGAAACCAGAAGTCAAACCCCGCCGCCTAGCGGGCAAGTCTGCCCAGCTAGCGCCCCGCCAGAAAAAGCCTTTGCATTTTTTGAGATTTCCCCCGCCGTATTTTTTCTTTTTAGTTGAAAGGGTCGGAATTTTCTGTCGGTTCGCCTGCCAAAATTGGCAGAGGCGTCGGAGCTTCGGAGGAAGACCTTATAAATAAGGATATTGAACTATCGATAGAGATGGAGTACTATGTAAAATACAACGTATAGTAGTAAGGAGAGGTTATGGAAAAGGGAACACAAATGTTATCAGATGTAAAAACCGGTATTGCTTCAGACACGTGCTCACGTGTGCTCGAGGAGACCAAGGATGGTATTGCGTCAGAAACTTGTTCACGCAGCATTGAAGAGTACTTAAAGGTCGGTGCAGCAGCAATGACATGCTCACGAGTAATCGAAGCTAAGGTGGGCATCGCATCGGACACTTGCTCACGTGCCCTAGAAGAAGTTAAGAATGGGGCTGCGGCTGATACGTGCTCTCGCGTACTTGAGGACGCCGTAGAACAATCAGCTTCACTTGATCAGTATGTTAACGTATGGTCGAACTAGGTCCTGAGTTCTGTCCGAATGCGAACGAACTAGCAGAGAACGTTACTAGACACTTTGAAGAAGGTGCAAACCGTGCTGAATGCGTAATAACTGGTCGGCGCGTTCTGTCCGCTGACTTCAAGCCCCCTACGAATCTTATGCCGAAAGGCACGGAAGAATGGGAGAACGACTGGTCTAGTCGCCATTTGCAGGCATATGTTTTTGATTCGATTGCAAGCACGATACAGCCTGGGCCACCGACACAAGACAAGTTAAACGCACAGACTCTCGAAAACCTAACCGACACTTTGGGCAGTCCCGACTATTTTCACGCATATTGCGTTAGCAGAATGCTGGATCCTCAACGCGTCCTTAGACTAGCAAACGATTACCTTGAAGACTCAGCTGCATCGTACCACAAACAAAGCAAGGCAATGCTTGGAGATGAATTTGGCTCTTTTCATGAAGAACAGTTTCAAGAAAGGCTGACCGCAGCAGTTACACAGGATGCAAATAAATATCCACATGAACGAACCACAGGCGAAGTAGAGCGGGTAATTCGCGATCTCGGTCTTATGGCACTGGTTGATAGCTCCCGTGAATCGGCCATTGACCTTACCGTAAATGTTCCACACCCAGAGAGTCGTACAAGTAGATTGTTTCTGGCTCGATCTAAAGGCATAGAGGCGTATCGTGGCGCGTTACATGCATTGGGTCACGCGGTATTTAGCGTAATGGCTCCAAGAGTTGAGGATAATCTCGGCGTTAATATTGCGGCAACAGAAACTATTGCGTTTCAAGCGCAGCACGTGGCTCTGGATGGCGCGCCATCTGATACTGCCGAATTTCTCCGATTCCTGCACCTTTATCAATCACGGCTATACGCTGTTCGTGCTATTCATGAGTCAATTAGACTTGAAAACCGTAGCCCAGAGCTTGAGACACTACAAGATTTAGGGCGCGAGCATCTTGGTCTTGTCGAGATAAGACCACATCAATTTAGGCCAAAATTAGTAGCTGTTGATTTTCTGATAGCGTTCTCAGAATATTTCCGCCAAGGTGAACTGTCGCCCGATTGGTCTGAGGTTTTAGAGCTTGCTCAAAACACAACCAATATCAAAATTACAAAGGATATTTCACTAAAGACTAATTAGGCATTATAAGATTTAGAAAACAGAATTTATAATAAGTATGATGATGACAAATAAACAAGATAGTCTGCATGCCATGCGTCACAGCTTGGCACACATCATGGCTTCTGCAATAAAAAAGTTATGGCCAGAAGTTAAGTTCGGCGTTGGTCCGGTTGTAGAAAACGGGTTCTATTATGACGTTGATGTTAAAGGAACGAAAATCTCAGAAGGAGATTTTGATCGTATTGAAGCAGAGATGCAAAAGATCATCAAAGAAAACCAACCGTTCAAAAGATCCGAGAAAGTTATTGATAAGGCTATAAAATGGGCTAAAGATTCAAACCAGCCATACAAAGAAGAGCTTTTGAACGACCTTAAGCGTTCAGGTACTACAGTAGCCAAGGATCTCAATGAGGATGAAATAGGTACTTTCACAGAGGGTAGTAGTGAAGTAGACAGGGTGTCATTCTTTACAAACGGTGATTTTACAGATCTGTGCAGAGGGCCTCATGTAGATTCAACAGGTGAAGTAGGCAAGTTTAAATTGATGCGAATCGCTGGTGCGTACTGGCGAGGCAAAGATAATAATCCGCAGATGCAACGTATTTATGGGGTAGCATTTGAAACAGACAAGGAGTTGCGCCAATACTTGAGCATGCTGGAAGAGGCAAAAAAACGCGATCATCGGAAACTTGGTAAAGAGTTAGAACTTTTCATGTTTCATGATACAGCTCCCGGAATGCCGTACTGGCTTCCAAAAGGTGTAGTTATATATAATCAACTCGTAGACTTTTGGCGCAAAGAGCATCAGATGAGAGATTATCAGGAGATTGTATCACCTATTCTGAATAAAAAAGAGCTTTATCAGACCTCTGGGCATTACGATCACTATTGGCAGGAAATGTTTACTACTGAGGAAAATGAAGATGGCGAAGTTTATGGGGTAAAGGCTATGAATTGCCCAAACGCAATGGTCGTTTTTGGATCAAAGCAGCGATCATATCGTGATCTGCCGCTTAGGCTTAGCGACACAGACACACTGCACAGAAATGAACGTTCAGGTACATTGAATGGGCTATTGAGGGTTCGAGAATTCAGACAGGACGATGCGCATATCTTTGTCGAGCCCAACCAGATAAAAGAAGAATATGAAAAGATCCTTGAGATAACTGAAAAATTCTACTCGATTTTTAACATGTCATACTCATTTAGACTCGGTACGCGGCCTGATAAATTCATGGGGGATGAAAAACTTTGGGATGAAGCAGAGTCGACACTTGAGGACATATTAAAAGATAGTGGAAAAGACTATTTTATCGAGGAGGGCGACGGCGCATTCTACGGGCCAAAGATAGATATCCTGATGAAAGATGCACTCGGTCGTTCATGGCAAATGGGAACCATGCAATTGGACTTCCAGCAGCCTCTCAGATTTGACCTGAAATACACAGACAGAGATGGATTAGAGAAGACCCCAATTGTGATTCATAGAGTTATCTACGGATCGCTGGAGCGTTTTATAGGTATACTTATTGAGCATTTAGCCGGTAAGTTTCCTGTTTGGCTTGCGCCGGAACAAGTTAGATTAATTACCGTTAATCAAGAGCCTCCAACAGTCGAATTCGCGAATAAGATGCTTGCAAGAGCTAGAGATTTGGGCGTACGAGCCAGTGTTGATAATAATAACGAATCAGTAGGCAAAAAGATTCGTCAAGCGGAGATTGAGAAAGTTCCATACACGATCGTAGTAGGCGAGCAAGAAATCGCGAGCAATGAGGTATTGCCCCGCATACGTAAAGACCTAGTTGACGCTAAAGACGTAAAAAAAATTATGTCTGATGACTTCCTGAGACAGGTTGCGGAAGAATCGGCACTTCGCGTTACACCTTTTGCTTAAGGGTACTGTACTCTATCGCGTACAACCAGCGGTTCCTTTTCCCAGTCAGTTGGTGGGAGGTTTTCGCCAACAAACCAGCGTGCCTGTCGCGTGCTTGCCTCTCGTTGAAATAGTGAAGGAGCCTCCTCGTTTGTGCGGTGATCTACGAGTGATGGACATGTGTACCAGCAGCGAATCTGCTGCCTAGCAAAATACCATGCGATGCGACGTTCATCGCGCTCGGTTTCAGTAACAGAATCACACCATTCGAGCATTTCCGGAATAGACGCCACAGGTAATGCATAGGCAACGCCCCACCATGGGCCTTCCATCTCCAGCCAGGGTACATCGCTTTGCTTTACTCTATCCAATGCTGGCGCAACAATTTCTGCGTGTGGTCGTGGTCCGCCCAAATAAAATGAAACTGGGCGGATCGGATCCACGCTTCGGAGTGCCGCCTCGGCATGAATCTGAAAATCCCGGCAAAGTATCGCATCATCTTGGACTACAAGATGCCATAGACAAGCGCGACCGTATGCGCGCCAAGCACGCGATGCTGTATCCCAAATTCCTTTTTCTTGATCCAAATGCACTTTAGCATCTGGGAGTTGTTTTTGAAGCTCGTCAACAAATTTCATTCGTGATGGATGTGCCATTATTGCAGTTGACAGGAAGGGCTTCTCACTCTCCAGTATTTTCATGATGTTGCATCCTCAAAATCCACCAATATACCAACGCTCGCCCCTATTGGGTTATTTGGGCGAGGGAAAAGGACTCCCATATTAGTGCTAGTAGCACGAAGCTCTTTTTGACCATCCCAGGCAAATGGGCCCTGTTGGAGGCGCACACCAGACTTAACGTGTGGAGCATAGTCAAATTGATCCGATTCGCGGATAATTAACTCTCTAGCTTGTGCGATAGGCGGTTTTGGCGTCAGTACCTCACCGGTATCCTTGATCCCCGTGAGCGATAAAAATCTACGGACGGCGCTTCGTGCAATAGCGGTGTTATCATCTTTATGATAGCCCAGTTCAAGGCAAACCCCAATCCTCCCGAGCTCGTACATATATGCATCTGATGTACCCGGTTCGACAGTCTCTAGACCATGAACGAACAGATCAGCGCCAAGAGACGTAGCCACATGCGACGATAAAACTGAAGCTATTGCAACTGACCCTAGGCCAATATCTTTATGCTCGTGTAGGTCTAAGCAGGCATCAGATTCGTTTAGAATATCCATTATTAAACGGGCTGACTTAAACTCGGGCTGAGGGCCGGTTTCAGTTTCGGTAGTGGTTAGGATTGTATTAAGATTCAAGTTCACTGCTCTTACGCCAATTTCATAAGCAGTAGGGTTAGCAATTATGATTGATAGCGAGCCTCTGTCTAGTTCTAGCTTTTCTCGGTCATTCAGTATATTCTCGAGAAAACGAACCGCAGACGGTTCGTCACCGTGCATTCCGCCAATAATCGCTACGTTTGGCCCTGAGACACCAGAATCAAGCACTTTAACTATAGGCGGCTCGATATTATATATCGCTTGGCCAGAGTTTTCCTTGTTTGGCATCCACTTTCATACTTCTGCCTACCCAATAATTATACGATTAATATGCATACATTGTAGCATACTCCAGAGCTGAAGTTGCGGTTACGATAAGTTTTGCATGTCGCTGCGAAGCTCCGACGCCTCTGCCAATTTTGGCAGGCGAACCGACAGAAAATTCCGACCCTTTCAACTAAAAAGAAAAAATACGGCGGGGGAAATCTCAAAAAATGCAAAGGCTTTTTCTGGCGGGGCGCTAGCTGGGCAGACTTGCCCGCTAGGCGGCGGGGTTTGACTTCTGGTTTCGCAAATTGTCCTCTTTTTTCCATTTCACATCTGTTCTTATCTGTTGGTCTTTGCTAAAATAGGTTCTAGCGTATCGGTAGAAATGCTCCATTAGTTGATGCTATATGGTTTTCGTGGTATAATAATAAGTATTAATTCAGATGGGTGGCCTTTACATGCAAAAGAAGCTCTACCGGAGTCGAACAGATAGGATGCTCACAGGACTTTGTGGGGGCATCGCGAAGTACCTCGGTGTCGATGCAACCTTGGTGCGTCTCGTGATGGTACTGCTGGAATTTGCAACGGTTGGACTTCTTATCATCGGTTATTTCATCATAGCTATAATCGTTCCCCTGGAACCAGAAGGAGATAATATAAATGGCTAAAAAAGGCGAGAAGCGAAAAACAATAGGTCTTGTGAGCGAAGAAAGCGGCCACAGGACATATTACACGCGCAAAAACACAATGAATACCCCCGATAAGCTACGCCTTCGCAAGTATGACCCAGTGCTGCGCAAGCACGTCTGGTACTCAGAAACCAAGAAAAACCTTGGCCGCAACGAAGTCAAGCCGAAGAAGTAATAACGTTACTATATAAAACAATCGCCTTCTCGTGAGGCGATTTTTTATTGGCAGGGGAGACAGGACTTGGCTCTTTATGCTCGCTCAAAGATTGATCTTTTCGCTCGGTCAAGCAAGCAAAACTCAAATGTCCACCGGACATTTTCGACCCAAGGGTTCAAATCTGTCCCGCCTCCAGAACACAAAAACCACCAAAAGGTGGCTTCCATGTTCTGGCAGGGGAGACAGGACTTGAACCTGCGACACCCGGTTTTGGAGACCGGTGCTCTACCAACTGAGCTACTCCCCTTTACTAAGCCGCTTACCGCGACTTTTCCGTCGGAGATAATTATAACTTACAAGTCTTCAAGGGTAAAACTTTTCAACAGATGGCGAATCTGTTATACAATAATATATCAATGAGTAAGATCGTCCTGAACAAACCACTTCTGATTATGCTGTACGGCTTCCCGGGGGCAGGCAAAACACATTTTGCGCGCCAGCTTACTGAGACGGTCAGTGCTGCACATATCCAGGGAGATCGCATCCGTGCGCAGCTTTTTGAGCAGCCTCGCTACGACAAGCAAGAGAACGAGATTGTCAGCCACCTGATGGAATATATGGCAGAAGAGTTCCTCAACGCTGGCGTGAGTGTTGTTTTTGATGCCAATGCGCTAAGGCTTGTGCAGCGCCGCAGCTTGCGCGACATAGCCCGCCGGGCAAAAGCTGAGCACCTGCTGATATGGCTTCAGATTGACCAAGAAAGCGCCTATGGTCGTGTTTCCCGCCGTGACCGACGCCGTGCCGATGACAAATATGCTGCCCCGTACGACCAGAAATCGTTCCAGGCCTACATCGCCGCCATGCAGAACCCCCAGAATGAAGAATACGTCGTTATCAGCGGCAAACACACGTTCAATACCCAGCGTAGCGCTGTCGTGAAACGGCTCTACGAGCTAGGTCTTATCACAGCTGATAGCGCTTCTACCAACGTCGTCAAACCAGGACTCGTAAACTTAATACCCAATCCTGCCGCCGGCCGCGTCGACATGACGCGCCGGAATATCGTCATACGGTAATGGCATCGAAAGTCATAGACGTTCCAGGAGTCGGACCCGTTCACCTGTATAAGCGTCGTGGCTCACGGCACATCCGACTAACGATAACTCATGATGGCAAGGTGCGCGTGACAATGCCGTTCTGGACACCATACCAAACTGGTGTTTCTTTCGTGAATGCCAAGAAACAGTGGCTTGAAGCCAACCAAGCGCTCCAGAAGCCTGTTCTGGCTGATCATGCACGGATCGGCAAGGCTCACACGCTGGTGTACTGCAGCGACACCAACACTACCCGGCCGGTTTCAAAAATCTTCATGAACGAAATCCGCATCAAATACCCGGCGACGTTGAATATCGATGACGTAAGCGTCCAGGACGCCGCCCGCAAGGCTTGCATTCGCGCTTTGCGCAAACAAGCCGAGGCCTTACTACCCGGCCGGCTTGCTCAATTAGCCCAAAAACACGGCTACACATACGGTAGCGTTACGGTCAAACAGCTCAAGAGCCGGTGGGGAAGCTGTGACAGTAAAGGAAACATTACGCTCAATGTCTTCCTTATGCAGCTGCCGTGGCACTTGATAGATTATGTGCTGATCCACGAACTCGTGCACACAAAAGTTATGAATCATGGCACGGATTTTTGGCAGGAATTCGAAAACAGCCTGCCGTCCGCCAAGCTGCTGCGTCGCCACATCAAGGAATACAAAGCGGCTATTAACCCTGTTTAATTTTGCAGGTGTGCCATCAAGCACAAAAAGCTATAATGTGCTTATGCCTGGCGCTAAAACCAAGACAGAAAAGGCAGCCAACAAGCTTGCCGCGGATATTGAGCATGAGCGGCTAACCAGCCTTATTAACAGTATGGCTGACGGTGTTATTGCGACTGATAACAAGACGAACGTCTTGATATATAACGGCGCCGCACTGAACATACTTGATTTAAACACGTCTATCCAAGACAAGCCGATTTCCTCTGTCATGAAAGTTGTTGACCGCAACAACCAGCCGATAGACATCCGCCGTATGGTTCTTGACACTCGGACATCCACCGCCAACCGCGACCTGCAACTTTGCCTCAGTGATGGCAGCCGCATTAGCCTGTATCTCAGCATTGCCCCGGTACACCTCGGCTACGGCCAGGACGGCGACCACGGCTTTGTACTCCTGCTGCGCGACATAACGCATGAAAAGTCCCTCGAGGAGGAACGTGATGAGTTTATCAGCGTCGTCAGCCATGAGCTGCGCACACCCGTTGCTATCGTCGAAGGCAATATCAGCAATGCCAAGCTCATCGCCGACAAGACCGGCAACTTGACGCAGATAAAGGCCGCTTTAACCCAAGCGCACGAACAAATAATGTTCCTGAGCAGCCTTATCAATGATCTTTCCACGCTATCCCGTGCCGAGCGCGGCAAATTGACCGTTGAGATTGAGTCCATTAACGTGCATGCGCTCGTCAAGGATCTCTACAATAGCCACAAGCCCGAAACAGAGTCGAAAGGTCTGGAATTACATCTGGAGGCCGATCCCCAGCTTGAACTTCTTAAATCAAGTGAACTGTATGTACGGGAAATACTGCAGAACTTTATCACCAATGCCATCAAGTATACAAATGAGGGCCAAGTAACTATCGGCGCAAAAGCCCGGCCGGACGGCGTGCTTTTCCAGATTACGGACACCGGTATTGGCATCAGTAAGGGCGAGCAGGAGCGGGTCTTTGACAAATTTTTCCGTTCTGAAGACTATCGAACACGCGCCAACAGCGGCACTGGACTGGGGTTGTATGTCTCAATGAAGCTTGCCCGCTTACTGCACGCTGAAATAAATCTCGAAAGCGAACTTAACAAGGGTTCAACGTTCTCGATCTTCATCCCCAATCTCGAGTAATCAAAGTTCGGGCAAGTGCGGAATGACTTCCAAATCCAGCTCGCAAATATTGCGGCCTTTCCAATGGACTTCGCCGAACTCGTGCCGCCGCATCGACTCATTGACTATACCGATCTCAATAAGCGCAACAAGCAGATAGTTAATCGCCCCCAGCCAGATAGCTTTGGGCGCTGAGAGGGCAATGACAAGCATATGTGCGAACGTCAGGCCTGCAAATGCGAGTGCACTGAACGCAAGCGCATTGGTATTGCCAACAATCAACGAAACAATCATCGTCAACGCCGGTCCAGCTAGTACGAACATCTCAAAGACAGTCAGCATAAACACCCGATCAGGGCGGTAATGCACCTCAGGATATCGGACGCGCATAGCGGTGTTGAACTGGTCACGCCAGCTCTTCATACTTTCTAGCCCAAGGCCTTTGCCGCCAATAAAGAATGTATATCCGCCCTTTCGCCTAAACTCTCTGGCAAAGTATGCCTCTGGCCTGATAGTGCGGGGAACTGCCTTAAACCCACCCATATCCAACAGCTTTGCTCGATCAACGAGCCAGCAGGTGGTCAATGACGCGGGCTGTTTCATAAGAAACCGCGGCATAGCTAACTCCCACCAATAGCGCATCGGTTGCAAAAAGAACCCGAGCGGGTTTACTAATGAACGCCTGGGCAGGACAGTAAGCATATCCAGATTGCTTGCATGAAGCCGCTGCACCAAGCGACTGATCGTCTTCCGCTCAAACCGGACATCAACACCACAGAAGAGAATCAGCTCTCCGGTGGCATTGAGGGCAAGATCATTATAAGCCTGGTTTTTTGCCAGCCAGTTACGCTCCGCCGGCCTTCCCTTTAAGAATCGCACGCCGGATTGCGCAAAACCTTTGATAATTGCCGGCGTCGTGTCAGTCGAACAGTCATCAAGGACCAACGTTTCGAGCTTAGGATAATCGCTTGCCACGATGGACTGTAAACATTCAGCCAGACTGGTCGTTTCGTTCCGCGCCGGGATTGCCACGGTCACCGTCGGCAGTTTACTCTCCGTTTCTGTGATGTCATGCCACGTCGCTCTGCTCCTGGCAACATTAATAAGAATTGTCGTCAGTCCGATGCAGGCCAATACTAACTGGACAAGAGCGACATGCGTGAGCCCCAACGAGGGCAGCCAGCCGCCGTCATATGCATACCATGTCAGACCAAGTAGCACCTGGATGCCGAACAAGCTCCAGAATGAGGTGATAACAGCACGCTTGGCGTGCTGCGTATTGCGCCGCTCGGTTGTCAGGCGGGCAATATTCACGCACTGATAGACACACGTCATGGCAATCAACAGGCTGAATACGTTGTACGTCCGCCACAGTAAAATGCACGCAAACGCAGACAATACGACGACTGCTACGCCTGCCAGCACATACTTCAGCTGCCACAGCCAGCGTATATACAACACTCCTGCCAAGGACACAGTTGCCCCGCCAAACAGTAAAGCCAGTACGTAATCATGCATTATCATGAGCATTATAACTTCTTTTTCCTCGCTTGACCAAAGGGCGAAAAGGGCGTACTATTGACACATCGGGACCTACTATCTATGTAGGTCTTTTTAAGTTAAAGAGAGGCAAACAAGGTGGCAGACGATAGCCAGACAAAGAGGAAGCCGCGAATTATCAAAAAGCCAAAAGAGACAGTCCGACAGCGTGCCGAGAAGGCAAGTACGGAAACCGCACGCAAGCCGCGACGCATACGTGCGACAGCCGGTAAGGTTGCCGCCCCTGTTAAGCGAGCAAGCACAGCTGGTAAGCGCGAGTTCAACATCCCGCTTCCAGACAACAAAATCGGGCGTTTTTTCAACAAGCGCGTCCACTTTATTCCTCGGTATTTCCGGGAAGCCTACGGCGAGCTTCGCCAAGTAACCTGGCCCTCGCGCACGGAGACATGGAAGTTAACCGGCGCGGTCTTTGTCTTCGCTATCTTCTTCAGCCTCCTCATCGCCGTCACAGACTACGGTCTCAGCACAGTGTTTAGAAAGATATTCTTGCAATAGAGCAGAGTCAAGAAAGAAGGAGCAAGTATGAGCAAACGATATGACACCAGCAAGCAGTGGTACGCCATTCACACCTACAGCGGCTACGAAGAGAAGGTCGCCGAGAGTATCCGACAGCGCGCCGATTCATTAGACATGAAGGACAAGATCTTCCAGGTGCTTGTCCCGAAAGAGAAGATGATCGAGGTCAAGAACGGCAAGCGCAAAGTGGTTGAAAAGCGAATTTTCCAGGGATATGTGCTTGTTCAGATGAAAATGAGCGAGGATGCCTGGTACATCGTCCGCAACACACCATCAGTCACCGGCTTCGTCGGTAGCGGTAGCGAGCCGACCCCTGTCAGCAACGACGAGATGGAAAAGATCATGAAGCGCATGGGCCGTGAAGAGCCGAAGCACAAGATTGACTTCAGCGTCGGTGATGTAGTGAACATTACAGATGGTCCGTTCAAGGGCTTCGACGGGGCTATCAACGAAATTGACCAGCAAAAGGGCAAGCTCAAGGTCCTCGTCAATATGTTCGGCCGCGAAACACCGGTTGAGCTTGACAGCTTGCAAGTAAAGAGGGTATAACAGCTGTTATAGCTAACGTAAGAGGCGGGGCTTTCTCAGATGAGGGAGCCCCGTTTTGCACAAGAAGAGTGATATATGCGTGATGCCGTCGGACAATATCTCCACGAAATTGGCCAAGTGCCACTATTGACCGCTGATGAAGAAAAGCAACTGGCGCAAAGAATTGAGCTTGGCAGGCTCGCCAGAGATCAACTGAGCGATATTTGTCCCCAGCTCGTGGACCATGCGTCGAACGGGCATGCCGGCGAACTTGATATTGCCGATACTCATACTATCGATGAAGCAGACCTCGCTGCACGCGGCCTGGCTAATACCGTTGCTGATCCAGAGAAGGTTCGGCAGCTAAAGCAAGAAATGCACGATGCCGAAAAGGCTCGAGAAGAATTCATTAAGGCTAACCTCCGCCTTGTGGTCAGCATCGCCAAGAAGTACGCAAAACAAGATGGCCTGGAGCTAAGCGATCTTATCCAGGAGGGAAACCTCGGGCTTGAGCGTGCAGTTGAGAAATTCGACTGGCGCAGAGGCTTTAAATTCTCTACGTATGCAACATGGTGGATTATACAAGCGCTCGGTAGAGCCCGGGACACAAAAGCAAATCTCATACGTTTACCTGATGAAAGAGCTAAGCAGCTCAGGAGCGGGCAGCGTGAGACCTCCGGTGATCTTGATGCTCTCGACGACGTGCTGTACAGATTGCATTTACTCACAACACCCACCAGCCTCAATAGCAAACGCTCACCTGACAGTGATGACGAGATAGGCGACTTTGTTGCAGATAGTGCTCCTGGGCCGGAATTAAATGTTATGAACCTTGCAACAAGAGAGGTTGTTATGACAGCCCTGGCCCGGCTTGATCCTCGGGCGCGCACTGCTGTTGAGCTGAGGTTTGGTTTGCTTGATGACCATAAGCACACATTTGTCGACATTGGTGAGAAACTAGGCATTACCAAAGAGGCAGCACGACAGGTGGTAGGCACTGCCATCAAAAAACTCAGGGCCGACAAGACTCTCAAAGAGCTGATCTCAAGCTAGGCTGGACAACAGGGGTGATTCCGTTGTATAATTGATAAGTTACGCACTACTTAAAGGTAGGAGAATCCGCAGAGCTTCAATACTGCAGGTTCGACAAAAGGAGTATTACTTATGGCAAAGCCAGTAAAGGCAAACCTCAAGATGCGCATTCGCGGCGGACAGGCCAGCGCTGCGCCACCGGTTGGTAGCACGCTTGGACAGCATGGTGTGAACATGATGGATTTTATTAATCCGTTCAACGATGCCACCAAAGACCGCATGGGTCAAAACCTGACCGTACACATCACCATTTATGAAGACCGTACTATGGATTGGCGCGTTGTCGGCACACCGACCGATGACCTCATCCGCGACGCCCTAAAGATTGACAAGGGCTCCGGCCGCCCAAACAGCGAGAAAGTCAGCAAGAAGCTCAACCAAGCGCAATTGCAACAAATTGCTGAAACAAAGGCCGGTGATATGAACACCGACGATGTCGAAGCGGTCAAGAAGATGGTCGCCGGGACAGCCCGCTCGATGGGTGTCGAAATCGAAGGCTAGGACATTAAGATGTCGGAAAATCAGCAAACCTTTGAGACGCTCGGCGAAAAGCACACCAGAGAAGCAAGAGAGCACAGCGAGTGGGTCAGGAAAGACAACGCCTCGAGGTTGCAAGCTTGTCTTGCGGCACTACGCAACGCTCAGTCCGGAGACCCCGAGAACAGTACGCAACCAGATAGTTAAAGCATTGTGGGAGGCATAGGTAGCCGTTTGCACCACGAAAGGAGTATTATTATGGCGGAAGCCAAAGAAGCAGCAAAGAAGTCTAAGGAAGCGGAGGAGGTGAAGAATGGGAGTATTGAAGAAACTGGTACGACTGAGGTTCAAGCAGATATCGAACCAAAAGAAGCAGTAAAGACCGCCAAAGCAGGCAAGCGGAGCGCTAAGGCCATCCAGGAAGCGGAAGAGAAGCAGGCCAAAGAAGCACGCAAAGCTGCCAAGTCTGAGGCAGATGCTGAAGACAAGCCAAAAGTTCAGCAAAAACCGCCACGTACCCGCCTGGAGCGCCGCGGCAAGAACTTCCGCAAAGCTGCTGAGCTCGTCGACAAAGACAAGCAGTACAGCTTAGTAGAAGCGCTTGAGCTGGCAACTAAGACCAGCCCGACTAAGTTTGATGCAACAGTTGAACTTCACATCAATCTAAACGTTGATCCGCGCCAAGCAGATCAGAACATCCGTGGCGCAGTTGTCTTGCCAGCAGGTACCGGCAAGACCGTACGTGTTGCCGTGTTTGCTGACGTCGATGACGCTGCTAAGGCCACCAAGGCCGGCGCCGACATCGTTGGTATCGAGGAAATCACCAAGCTGCTTGATAAGGGTCAACTGAACTTCGACATCCTGATAGCCACGCCAACACAAATGGCCAAGCTTGGTAAATATGCCCGCACATTGGGTCCAAAGGGCCTTATGCCCAACCCGAAGAGCGGCACCGTTACCACAGATGTCGCTAAGGCAGTAAAAGAAGCCAAAGCAGGCCGGGTTGAGTACCGCGTCGACAGCACCGGTATCATCCATGTCGGTATCGGCAAAGTAAGTTTCGGCCCGGAGAAGCTGGCCGAAAACGCCCGTGTGCTTATCGGCAACATCCGTGGCGCCAAGCCTGCCTCAATCAAGGGTGCTTACGTCAAAAGTGTCCACGTGGCAACCACCATGGGCCCGGGCATCAGCATCGCCCCAAGCGAGATTTAAGTCTCTTGCGACTTTCCAGGAAAAGACAGCTTTCTCAGGCTGTCTTTTTCGTTTGGCCTACATAACGGGCAAGGCATAGTACAATTGCTGGTATGACAAACGGACAGGTTATTGCATTCGACGGGCCGGACGGCATTGGTAAGAGCACACAACTGCGCCTGCTGGCAGAATATCTTACAGAACAAGGGAAAACTGTGTATTCCACGCGAGCTTCCGGCGGGACGCCAATCGGAGAGGCACTGCGGGCAGTATCGTTATCAGAGCACAGCCGACCAGCGGAAGTAGATCTTTATATATCGCTTGCGATGCACACGGCGCTTGGCTATGACCTGCAAGAGAAGCGTACCCAGTATGATTACGTGCTCGTTGACCGCAGCCCGCTCGCTATCGTTGCCTATCAGAGCTACGGCAGCCAATTGCCCAATCCGCAAGATGGGTTTGATGCCTGTCGCAAGATGCTCAAGCTGTGGGAGCTCGACGAACTTGTTGCCTTAACAGCACCCCAGGATATCCTAGACAAGCGCCGGGCGGCCCGCGCAACTAACGACGCATCGCAAAACAATAACTACTTCGAACGGCAGAACCACGATTATCATTTACGAGTCCAGGAAGGTTACATTGCTGCAACCGCAGCTGAGAAAGAGACCCTACAAACACGCCTGATAGAAATAGACGGTACCGGCAGCATTCAGTCCGTCCATAATGCCATTAAAGCTTCGCTTGGACTCTAAACAGTTGTAATATTTTCTCTATCTGTACGTATCACAATATTTTTCGTACAATGAAGCAATAGTGAAGAGAGGGAACACATGACGCGTCTGGGATGGGACGAATACTTTTTTGGCATTATGGAAGCAGTCGGTCAACGGGCTACCTGTGATCGAGGCAAATCCGGCTGTGTTATCGTCCGCGACAAGCGGATTGTCGCTACTGGATACGTCGGCGCTCCGGCTGGTATAGCTCACTGCGATGATGTTGGACATGAAATGCATGAAGTCATCAACACCGACGGCAGTGTCAGCCAGCACTGCATTCGTACTACTCACGCTGAACAAAATGCCATTGTGCATGCGGCACGTTTTGGCTCACCGCTTGAGGGCGCCACGCTTTACTGCAAAATGACGCCGTGCTATGCCTGTGCCAAGATGATTATCAACGCTGGTATTGTCCGTGTGGCAGCCGCAAAAGATTACCATGCCAGCGCCCGCACAAAAGAAGTCTTCAAAGAAGCAGGCATCACCCTCGATATAGTTGACGAGTCCATCGAATCATATGAAAAACAGGCGGTGAAGCATGGCCGTTAATCTGCAGGAGCTTCAAAAAGAGGTCTTGCGCAATAAGCTCGAAAAGGGCTTTAACACCACCGACATAGCGTTGGAATTCTGCCGGGCATACGAGGAACTATCCGAAGCTTTCTCAAAGGCAAGCAAGCGCGAGGACGGCGTCGGCGAAGAGTTCGCGGACGTGGTTATTTTCCTGCTGGGCATGAGCGAGATTCTCGGTATTGACCTTGAGAAAGAGCTTGTCGATAAAATCGAAAAGAACAAGAGTAGAAAGTACCGCAAGATCAAGAGCCCGGACGGAAAAGATATTTTTGTGCGCATCAAGACTGCGACAGATCCTTAAATCAACCGATAGAATGAAGCAGATTACAGGTCAATCAATAAACGGGTGGATCATCAAGGAGGGGACATGGAGCGCGGATTATTCCTGGTCATAGAGGGGACTGATGGTTCTGGCAAAGGGACGCAGTTTAAGCTGCTGGTCGAACGGCTGAAGAGCGCGGGGCATGAGGTCGCGACTTTTGACTTTCCTCAATATGACGAAGCTTCTAGCTTTTTTGTGAAAGAATACTTGAATGGTAAGTACGGAAGCGCAGATGAGGTTGGTCCGTACACCGGTTCGCTGTTCTACGCGCTCGACCGCTACCAGGCAGCCCCGAAGATCCGCCAAGCTTTAGCCGAAGGTAAAATCGTGCTCGCCAACCGCTACACTGGCTCAAACATGGCCCATCAAGGTACGAAGTTTAACAACTATGACGAACGCCGCGGCTACTTCCTTTGGCTTGACAGCCTAGAATTCCAGATGCTCGGCATACCACGCCCTACCAAAAGCTTCGTCCTGCGCGTCCCTGCTGAAACCGCTCAAAGCCTCGTCGACCAGAAAGAGAAGCGTTCTTATACCGATAGCAAGCGTGATATCCACGAAGCTGACCTGAGCCATTTGCAGCGTGCAGTTGCTGTGTATGACGATTTGTGTGCACTTTTTCCCGAAGATTTCCAGCGCATCGACTGCGTCCGCCAAGACAAGCTTATGAGCGTCGAAGAAATTAATAATTTACTATGGGAGGCGATCCAGCCTATGTTACCAACCCGACCCGAAGAAAACGAATCACAAAACCAAGACGCATACGTCGAGAAAAACAAAGACGGCATCTATGTCATGACCGAGGCTGGCAAACAGTTCCTCAAAGAAGCAGTTACGAATGTCAACAAAGACGTGTATGCGTTTACTGACAAGCTGAGTCCTGTTACCGTGGCCGCTGCCATGGCGCGCCTCAGCCGCCGCGGCGATGACATGCGTATAACCATACTGGATGAATTTGCCGCTGCCGCCGGCAAAGATGAGAAGTTGCTCCAGCGGGTCATTACCGCTTACGGTGACGACTCTGTCCAGCAACTTGTCGGTCAACACCTCGTGGTTGAAGGCGCTTCGAACTTGCTTACCAAAAAGCTGGAGTGGGGCAGGCTAGCCGCGTACCTAGAGCAATCGACGCGTTATATATATTTTGACCAGAAAGACGAACGAGGCAAGTACAAGTACCACACGCCCAAACACCTGGACACTAAGACCAAGCGTCAGTATACGGAGACAATGGACCAGATCTTCGACATGTATTCCGAGATGGTCCACAAACTAACAGATTACATCAAGTCAACTTCGTCGACACCTAAAGAAGAGCGTGATGCCGCTTGGAAGGGAGCTGTACGCGCCCAGGCATGTGATGCTATTCGCCCCGTCCTGCCAGTGGCAACCAAATCTACTGTGGGAATTTATGCCTCCGGTCAGGCACTTGAGAGCCTCATCATGCACCTGCTCAGTGATGAATTGCCGGAAGCCAAGCAAACCGGGCAATACATCCTGCAAGAAACCCGTAAAGTCATTCCTACTTTCCTCGAACGTGCTGATAAGCCGGATCGCGGCGGAGCTGCAATCGCATATGTCGCCAACACAAGAAGCGCCGTCCGCGAACTTGCCGAGAAAAATCTACAGGAACGCCACAGCGAAGATCTCGACCCCGTCAATCTCGTCAGCGTCTGGCCGCGCAATGAACTCGATATCGTTCCCGATATGCTGTATGAGCACAGCGGCCTGTCACTCGAGGAGCTAACGCAACAGGTCAATACGTGGCCGTATGATAAGCGAGTTGAAGTATTTCAGGCATACATGGGTGAGCGCCTCAACCGCCGGCACAAGCCAGGACGGGCACTAGAGAAAATCCATTATAACTGGGACCTTATCTGTGACTATGGTATCTTCCGCGACTTGCAACGTCACCGCATGGTAGATGATCTGGAGTGGCAGCAGCTGACTCCGCGGTATGGTTATGATATTCCGTCGCTCGTAGAAGAAGCAGGTCTAACAGAACAGTTCGTGGCATGTTTTGATCTCAGCCTCGGTCTCCACAGCTACCTGCAGGCTGCCGGCTACACGCTGGAAGCACAGTATGCGACACTCCTTGGCCACAAGATGCGCTGGAAAGTCACCTACAATGCTCGTGAGGCGTTTCATCTGCACGAACTGCGCACCTCGCCGCAAGGACACCCAGGCTACCGCAAGCTTGTCCAGCAAATGCACGAGAAGCTCGCCGAGGTTCACCCGCTGCTGGCGGAGGCTATGAAATTCGTAAACCAAGGCGAAGACCCGGAGCTTACCCGCCTCGCCGCCGAACGCTACACCCAGTTCAAACTCCAGCAGCTAAGCGGCTAGTTGGTGCTATTCGACTTTGCCCGCTAGTTAAGTTCTTGGCGCCAGCCCGCTGAGCAGGGTATATACAACACCGTGTGGTGAAGTACCGTCGTTCAGCAGCAGCGGTCCCATGAACCTTGTGATTCTATGGATACGCTGATCACTCCTCCCACTCCAGAGGAGGCTGACGTTTGGGTATGCATCCGCTTCAAAAGGTATGGTCATGATTCTACTTTTTGCGACTCGTATTAGCCGTGCATCAACTTCGGTTAGCGTGCCCTCGTCGACATCATAGCCATAAGCTATACAACTCCCGCTCTCCTTAAGGTCGTCTTGACCTACAGCATCTAAGTGCCTTCTAAGTCGCGCAGTAGTACGTACAATTTTCACGGCATCAACAGAAGGGTTGAGGGGAATTCCCTGGCGAATTTTTTCATCCAACGGTTCAGGAGCGCCTTTATTGGCGTCAAAGTTTACAACCAAAATCTCATTGGCTGCCTGTTCTGCACCTACGGTCGCCTGCTCTCGGCCTATCATACTATTATTCTCCGTAAAAAAACCGAGCTTCGTCGTTGGAGCTCGGTTTGTGTTTCTTCTTGTCTAAATTATCGTGTTACACGAACTCCAACGTTATTTGCCCACAATGAGTACATAGCCGTACTTGCGGGCCGGCATGTGCTTGGCAATAAAGTTGAAGCATTGTGTTATCACGGCCAAAACTGTAAACCTCATCAACATTCTTGTCAAGTCCAATTTGGTGTGATATGTTCGTCTACATGATTCGCTTTAACCATATAATGCACGGTCTCAGCCTCCTCCTCGGCCTTCATGGGCTGTGCTTCAACATGGTTGAAGCCTCCCGCCGATAAGAGGTGGCAGCACAGCCCTTAAGACACCAAAGCAGGCTTCAACCAGAAGTCTGTTTATTAATTTTTGGAGATTGTTATGAGCATAGAAATTGGAAGTGTTGACCCTGCTGAATGGGAGAAGGCATGCGCCAACGCGATTGTTGGCCCCGGAGAAGCTAGCTGGAAGTCCTGGAAGATGGGAGGCGGTCCGCACACAAGTGATATGGAGACAGCTCACCCAGATGTAATAACCAAATACGGCTCAATCGGTAGCCAAGTCGTTAGACGCACATCCTGCATAGTGCCTTACGCTGGCACAGAGAGCGAGTATGACATGCCCCAACAGGCAGCCACCCCCAACGAGCATTGGGTTAATATGATTGCTTGACAATTAGAAGGCGGAGGCGCACTATGATTTCCATGGTAAAAAGTCTCATTCTTGGTTTGATTATTATCAACCCCGAAAGCGGGACTACTGCCTAATTGCCTTCAATCAAAGAAAAGTAGCCCCGCATCCGCGGGGCTTTTTAATTACATCAAGGAGTAGATCATGAGGAGAAAAACATCAAGTGACACAAGGGAGGGTAGGACAACTGCTTGGGGTGATGAAATTTATGCTAAGGGTAGAGTGGTCATAAGTCACCCCCAGGGACTGGGCTCGTATGCGCTTGCTAATCGCATGTACGGTGCGCCACCTGTCGAAAAGCCAATAGACACCGGTGATTATCGTCGCCCGCAGACAACGGAGCAGCACGAGCAACAAAAATTCGAAGAAGTTGTAGCCAAAATCGCCGAAATGGCAACGCAAACTGTGGTAGAAGTATGAGCACACAATTCGGCCCCTATTCACCAGTAAAACAAGCCGGGAACCTCTACTTCGTATCCGGCCAAGTTGGTGTCCATCCGGTCACCAAGACAGCGCCATCCGACATTAGAGCTCAGACCAGACAGGTGCTTGATAATCTTGCAGCAGTCCTCAAAACAGCCAACCTGGACCTAAGCCACGTCGTGAAAACCACCTTGTTCTTAAATAATATTGATGACTTTGCAGCTGTTAATGAAATATATGTTACGTATTTTCCTGAGCCGCGACCGGCACGCTCATGCGTCGCAATAGCGTCGCTACCCAGAGTTGCAGGTGATACAGAGCTTTTGATTGAGATAGAAGCCATCGCCCACAAGGAGGACAAGTGAGCAAAAACAGCACAACAGCTCAGGTAAACGTCTATGACTTGGCGATCAAAACGCCGCTTCATAAGACCGCTAAACTTTCACGCGAACTCGGCAATACCGTCTATTTAAAACGCGAAGACCTCCAGCCTGTCCACTCATTTAAAATCCGTGGCGCGTACTACAAAATCGCCAGCCTCAACGAGGAAGAGCGATCACGCGGCGTCATTGCAGCCAGTGCCGGCAACCACGCGCAAGGCGTGGCGCTGAGCGCCCGCGAGCTCGGTATCCCCGCAACCATCGTTATGCCAGTCACGACCCCCAGCATCAAGGTTGACGCCGTCAAGGGCTATGGCGCAGAGGTGGTATTGGCAGGAGATAACTATTCGGAGGCTTACGAGCATTGCCAGCAGCTCATAGAGAGCAGCGGCAAGATCTTTATCCACCCTTATGATGATCCGCTCGTCATCGCCGGCCAGGGCACAATTGGGCAAGAAATTATAGATGAATTGCCCACCACCAGCCATGTGTTTGTGCCGGTTGGCGGCGGCGGACTAATCGCTGGTGTCGCACAAGCTATCAAGCACGTGAATCCAAGCATAAAGATTATTGGCGTCGAGCCAGAGGACAGCAATGCCATGCAGGCCTCTCTGGCAGCCGAGCATCGAGTCACATTACCGCACGTCGGATTATTTGCAGATGGTGTCGCCGTCAAACAGGTCGGCAACCTCACTTTTGACCTGGTGCAAAAGCATGTTGACGAGGTTATTACCGTCAGTACCGACGAAATATGCGCGGGCATCAAGGCGGGATTTGAAGAAACCCGCAGCATCCTCGAGCCAGCCGGCGCGCTGAGCATTGCCGGCATGCAAAAGTATGTTGCCCAACACGGTACATGGAACCAGCAGCTCGTTGCCATTTGCTCGGGCGCCAACATGCCATTTGAGCGTTTGCAGTTTGTGGCCGAGCGCACCTTGCTTGGCAGCAAGAAGGAAGCACTATTTGTCGTGACCTTGCCAGAAGTGCCTGGTGCACTTAAAAAATTCTGTTTTGAGGTTGTAAACGGACATAATATCACCGAGTTCAACTATCGGCTCAACGAGCGTGAGCAGGCGCGCATATTTGTTGGCATTACGGTGCGTGACGAGGAAGACAAGCAGGCGTTCACAGCCAAAATGTCCCGCCATAAATATGCGTATACGGACGTTTCGCATGACGACATCGCCAAAGAGCATATACGCCACATGGTGGGCGGCACCAGCGACAAAGCCTTGCATGAGCAGCTGTACGAGATCCAGTTCCCTGAAAGGCCGCGAGCCTTGGCGGATTTCCTGAATGCACTGGGAGAGCGCTGGAATATCAGCCTTTTCCACTATCGCGGCGTCGGAGGTGATGTCGGCCGGGTGCTCATCGGCTTCGAGGCAGACAATCGAACCGAACTTGAAAGGGTGCTCAAGAGCATTGGCTATGAGTTTGTCAGGGCAGATTCCCCAGCGGCCAAGCTGCTGCTCTAATGGTTGCGCTCAAGACTGTTATCTGGTAGAATTGTACCTGTTGCCAAAGACAGCGACAGACCACAAGTCTTAATACGTCGCCGAGGTACAAATCAATCATTTGAATTTGTGCACTTTATAAGAGTCTTTGGTCTACGGCCAAAGGCTTTTCTATTGAACCCAGTGCATATCTTTCTCTGGGGTTCGAGGGCAAAAGTGACGAGGAAGATGGCAAGTTTCTTGTGACAAAGCGTACCTCCCCAGGTACGGTGCGAAGCAAAAAATTGGCAGATTTCCGTCATTTTTGGCTGCAGAATAGAGAAAAGATTGCAGTGGGTTCACTAGGCAACAAAGAATTTACTAAGGTCGAGGTAAATTTCAATCTAAAAAAGGAGTCATTTTATGGCTTTAACAAAGCAGAAGAAGAACGACATCGTCAAAGAAGTTGCTGACTTGCTCGGTTCTTCGAAAATGACGGTTGTCGCGAAGTACGAAGGCACGCCAGTGAAGGCGCTGCAGGATCTGCGCCGCCAAGCCCGCGATAACGGCACCAAGATCAAGGTCGTCAAGAACCGGCTTGTCATCAAGGCGATCGAAGCGACCGAGAGCATCAAGGATGTGGACACCAGCGCGTTGGAAGGCATGCTTGTCTACGCCTTTAACGACGGGGATGAAGTTGCTCCGGCCCAAAGCCTGGCCAACTTCGCCAAGACCACACCGACTATCGAATTCGTCGGTGCCATCAGCGCGGACGGCAAGTTCCTAAGCGCCGATGAAGTCAAAGCTCTGGCAACTCTGCCAAGCAAAGATGAGCTTATTGCTCAGGTTATCGCAACCCTTCTTTCGCCAGTCAACGATGTTACCAATGCGCTTTCGGGCAATTTGCACGCATTACTTGACGGCGTAGAAGCCAAAGCAGCCGCTTAGCGGCAAGTAGCAAGTTAAAAGTTCGTAAAGTCAAAAGGATTTTCCTGCTAACTTTAATAAACTTTCAACTTTAAAACCTTCAACTAATGTAAAGGAGATAACAAATGGCTGATGTAAAGAAATTAGCTGAAGAACTGACAAAGCTGACAGTTCTCGAAGTAAACGAACTTAAGACTATCCTCAAGGATGAGTACGGCATTGAGCCAGCTGCTGCTGCAGTTGCTGTTGCCGGTCCTGCTGGCGGCGGCGACGCTGCTCCAGCTGCTGAGGAAAAGGCTGAGTACGACGTTGTCCTCAAGGACGCAGGTGCTCAGAAGGTAGCTGTCATCAAGGCTGTTAAGGACCTCACAGGCCTCGGTCTCGGTGAAGCCAAGGCTATCGTTGACGGCGCTCCAAAGACCGTCCTCGAGAAGGCTAAGAAAGAAGACGCCGAGAACGCCAAGAAGGCTCTCGAAGAAGCCGGTGCCACAGTCGAATTGGCATAAGCACAGACTTTATCTATTCAGAAAACCGCCTTTTAGGAGGCGGTTTTTCTTTTATCATAATATTGTGAGTTACATAACTTTGTGGTATTGTGATTTTAATTCAAGGAGACTCGTAATGCCTAATTTTGCGTTTTTGGATAACAGTGGAGAAGTTATTGCTTTTGCACACAGAGGAGGCGATGCAGCTGGCGCTGACAAAGAAAATACAATGGCTGCCTTTCAGGCTGCACACGATATGGGCTATGGATACTTCGAAACCGACGTCATCTCAAGCGCAGATGGAAAAGTCATGGCAATTCATGGCTCCAAGAACAAGAAAGCTGTCAAAGAAACGAAGTTACCGCTTCGTTCGGAGCTTCAAGAGATGACTTATGATCAGATTCAGGAAAACGTAAGAATCGGCGGCGAACCGGTGCCAACTCTTGAAGAAGTGCTGCGAACCTTTCCGGACACACGTGTCAATATTGATCCAAAAACCAAACAAGTCGTCGAACCTCTCGCTAAACTTATTCGCAAAACCGGTGCCATTGATAGAGTATGTATTGGTGCATTCAGCTATAAGCGCACAAAAGCAGTTGCTGCAGAGCTGGGCGGCCAAGAGAAAGTTTGCACTGCAGTCGGCCCACTTGGCTTCTTAGCAGCAAAGGGCCTCATGCCCCGTGCATATTTACTGAAAACAGAAGCGGCATGTCTTCAGCTTCCGTTCCGGAAAAAAGACCTTAAGCAGATGTCAAACGATCCTGACTTTCCCAACGACCCTATGCTTACAGACACACATGTCGTCGAACGAGCACGCGACGCGGGGCTTGATTTGCACGTATGGACGGTAAACGATACCGAATCCATGGAGAAAGCAGCTGCACTTGGCGTGGACGGAATTATGTCTGATAACCTCGTCGGGCTTCAGTCTGTACTTGGTTCTAAGTAGGTTGAAGCGCCGAGCCTTACCAGGTGCTGAAAATATTATCCACAGATTTTGATGTTTTTTTTGACATGATTAACTAAAAGTGATAGCTTCATTAGTAAGTGGAGCTCGAAGATAAACACTTAAGAAGAGAGACCTAAGGATGGCGGAAGTACCCGATAAACAAATAAAAAGGCTTAAGGCTCTTATTCAAGAGGCTGAGACAAGCTTGGCTGCGGCCAAGGAATTGCTCGTGAGTCTTGTGGGTGAAGACCCGGGAATCATCGCCAGCACCAAAGACGAAGCTCTCGGCAAAGTTATCGAAGGCGTGTTTGACGGGCAGAACATGGTCGGCAGCGATGGCAAGACATACCCTGTGCCGGCTAACTACGCTTCCAAGTCGAAACTCGTCCAAGGCGACATCCTGAAGCTGACCATCAGCGATGACGGCACATTTATGTATAAGCAAATTGGCCCGATACCCCGCAAGCAAGTAGTTGGTGCACTCGAACAAAAAGACGGCCATTACTTTGTTGATGTTAATGGCAAAGAATACCGCGTGCTGCTTGCAAGCGTAACATACTTCAAGGCTAAGCCCGGTGATCGGGTCAGTGTCAACATCCCTGAAGATGGCAACGCCGAGTGGGCAGCCCTCGAAGCAGCTTTATAGCCGGCCAGATATCCAAAGCCGCAACTCTCTGGTATTGTTAACGCATGAATATCCGTCGTGAGGACATTATTACGCCGGCTAACGCTGTGTCGGTTATGGGCTTGATGCTCGTTGTCGCCGGCTCTTTGCGGCTTGATACATTACCGGGCGTCATACTCATCGGCACAGGACGGCTGCTGGACATAGCTGACGGCTACATCGCCCGCCGCACACGCACAAGCGAATTCGGGGCCGCGCTTGACGCATCGTTGGACAAACTAGCGATCCTTGTTATTGTCACCAGCGCCCTTTGGTATCAGGCTGTACCATGGCCGTTGCTGCTCTGGGTATTCGGGCAAAACCTCGTCAATGCCATGTTTGCCATAGCCGCATGGAGCAGGGGTAGGCCGCTACACTCATCACTGTATGGCAAGCGGACAATTTTCTTACAAAATCTCGCGATTGGGCTTTTGCTTCTGGCACACTTTGTACCGGAGGGAGCAATCGAAACATTCGTGGTTGGAGCAGGTGTTATAGCCGGCGCGGCTAGTGTCCCGCTCGGGCTTCATGCTACCAAAAACTATGCACACCAACTGCTTCATTAATAACAACAGACCATTGGGCCAACGCGGCATATAATACATTGATATGGGCCAGGCACTATACCGAAAATACCGCTCGCGAAACCTTGCTGAAATTGTCGGCCAGGAGCATATTACGGCCGCGCTGACGACAGCCTTGAAACAGGGTAAAATTAGCCATGCTTATCTCTTTACCGGGCCGCGCGGTGTTGGCAAGACCAGTATTGCCCGTATCCTGGCCTATGAGGTTAATAGCCTGCCATACGATGACATAAGGCTGCCGATTGACATCATTGAGATTGATGCTGCCAGCAACCGGCGCATTGATGAAATCCGCGATCTGCGCGACAAAGTGCATATTGCGCCAGCTAACGCCAAGTACAAGGTCTACATTATTGACGAAGTGCACATGCTGACCAAAGAGGCCTTCAATGCACTGCTGAAGACACTTGAGGAGCCGCCGGCACATGTTATTTTTGTACTAGCTACGACCGAGGCGCATAAGCTTCCGGAAACCATCATCAGCCGGACGCAGCGCTTTACCTTCAAGCCTGTCATGCAGGATAAAGTCGTGGCCCACTTGCGCTCCATCGCCGAGAAGGAAAACATCGATATTGATGATGACGCGCTCGCCCTGATAGCTGCCCACGGAGAAGGCAGCTTCCGCGATAGTATCAGCCTGCTTGACCAAGCAAGCAACACGGCGCAAAAAGTCACGCTGAATGACGTCCGCGCCCTCTTGGGTATTGCCGCGCCGGAAGCCATTGACACCATCCTTGAGCTTATAGCAACCGGCTCGCCGAAAGACTTGCTGGCCGAACTGAAGTCGCTTCGGCACCACGGCACGCACGCCGCCTCAGTTGCTACGCAACTCAGTGAGCGTATTCGTCGCGGCATCGTTGAAGATACACCGCTCATGCCGCTTCAGGACGCAACGACGCTGCTTGGTGAACTCCTCAAAGTACGGGCTGCCGATGATAGCGAACGAATGCTGGAAATCGTACTGTTGGATACACAGTTGAAGCGGCAAGGTCAACCAGCGGAAGCCCTACCTACGTCCACTACGCCCGCTCCGTCGCCCGAACCCCAGAAGCCAGCCCCCGTTCCCATAAAGGATGTTAAGCCGCCCAAAAGCGCTGCAGCCAAAATCGAACCTACCGAGACCCCATCAATAGATGCCACGCCAGCCGACGTAAAGATAACCGAACTATGGGCCAAAGCGCTTGACGTGATCCGTCAGAAGCACAATACCCTGTATGGAATACTGCGCACCGCGGAACCCCGCAAGGGCAGTGGTGCCACACTGGTGCTAGCCTTTGCTTATCAGTTCCACCTCAAGCGCATCAGTGACGCCAAAAACAAAAAAATAGTCATGGACATCCTCGCCGACATCAGCGGCAAGCCGTTTAGTATTGAGTGCATTATCGATAAACAGGCGTTGCCACCGCCTGAGAGCAAGGCACCGAGCAGCACGCAACCTGTTCAAGAGCCGCCAAAGCAACCGCCGGCCGCCGTTACCAGCGTTTTCGGAGAGGCGGAAGTGCTCGAGGCGTAGCGTATCTGCAGCTGGTAACGTACACTATATATAGGACTTTATGAAGCATTCGAGAACCGACCAACCGAAGCGAGGTGTTATGAACCCATCAGATACCGGCGGTGCAAAACTTCCGCCCCAGAATACCGAGGCGGAGGCAAGCCTGCTCGGTGCAATCCTGATAGATAGTGATGCTATTGTTAAAATCGCCGACATCATTAGTCCTGATGATTTTTATGATGAGCGCAACAAGTACATTTATGAGGCCATCACCAAGCTCTACGAACGACACAGCCCAATTGATGTCCTGACGTTATCCGATCAACTAAAGGCCGCTGGCTACCTCGATGCCGTGGGCGGACCGGCGTATTTGACCGAGCTAACTAACTTCGTCCCGACGGCAGCACACGTCGAGCAGTATGCCGATATCGTAGCCCAGAAGGCCATGCGCCGGCGGCTCATCAAAGCCTCGCAAGATATCGTCGGCATCGGCTACGACGAGGCCCAAAGCCTCCAGGAGCTTATCGAACTGGCCGAGAGCAAGCTTTTTGAAGTTAGCCAGCGGCATATCAAGCAAGATATCAGCAGCCTGGAAAGCATTCTGGCCGAAAGCTTCGAGCGCCTGGATGAACTCCACAAAGACAAAGGCACCATCCGCGGCATCCCGACCGGCTTCAAGGACCTCGATAACATCTTGGCTGGCTTGCAGCGCTCCGATCTATTCATCCTCGCTGCTCGTCCCTCTATGGGTAAAACGGCGTTTTCGCTCAATCTCGCCCACAACATTGCGCTGAAGGGACATCCGGTTCTTGTATTCAGCCTGGAAATGAGTAAAGAGCAGCTCGTTGACCGCATGCTGGCCATGGAGTCTGGCGTTGACGCCTGGGCGCTCAGGACTGGCAACCTGACCGACGCCGATTTTGAAAAAATTGGCCAGGCTATGGGCACACTGAGTGAAGCGCCTATCTACATCGATGATACTCCTGGCATAACTGTTAGTGATTTGCGAACTAAGGCCAGAAGGGAAGCGCACCAACGGGAACTTGGGCTTATTGTTGTGGACTACCTGCAGCTCATGAGTGGCGGCGCCAAATTCGGTGGTGATGGCAACCGCGTACAAGAAATTTCCGAAATATCGCGCGGGCTTAAGGGCATAGCCCGTGAGCTTAATGTGCCCTTGATCGCACTCAGTCAGCTCAGCCGCTCCGTCGAAAGCCGCAGCCCGCAAATCCCCCAGCTTGCCGACCTTCGCGAATCCGGCTCTATCGAACAGGATGCCGACGTAGTAGCCTTCATTTACCGCGAAGATTACTACAACCCCGAAACCGAGCGAAAGAACGTCACTGATATCCTTATCAAAAAACACCGTAACGGCCCAACTGGCGGCGTAGAGTTGTACTTCGACAAAGAAAAGCAGCGTTTCCGCTCACTCGATACCAAGCACGCCTCGCAGCCATTTGAATCATGAGACACCCTTTCAGGGTTTCTCATCGCTCCCTATCGAAATAAATTCGATCTCGAGCTAAAGCTCGAACCGGTGGCTGCTCTTCCCGGCCAGTGACGTTTACTCGAGTCATAAACATTTTGGGATTTGCTATACTACTACCAAGCATATGAAGAAATTCCGACTTTTTGTGGCCAGCATGTGGCAACCAGCGGTCATCTATGGGATTGCCGCTGTGCTCGTCGCAGTCCTCTTGTGGTACAAGCTGCCGACACTCGTACCAGCCGCCTCGCCATCCGAGGCCGAAGCCAGAGCAAGCGCCGCTAGCTTCACTACGCTTATTCAGGATCCTTTGTATTTGCCGCACAAGATTGGCCAGTTCATTATGCTGAAGTTTGGCGCTGACGGTGTACTCGGCATGCGGCTTGTCAGTACGGTTTTTGCCGCGCTTATCGCTGCAGCGTTTTATCGGATATTGCAGACATGGTATCGGCCGCGCATAGCCGCCATTGGGACAGCCTTGTTCGCAACATCAGGTTGGTTCCTGCATGCCGCTCGGCATGCAACTCCGGACATTATGTTCGCGACGCTTGTTTTGTTGCTACTCGCAGGCATTGTTCTGAGGGCGGAATATCGCAAGCCTTGGCTGCTGGCAGCCTGTATGCTGGTCCTGATAACGCTCCTGTACGTACCTGGCATGGTGTGGCTCATAGCCGCCGGATTTATCTGGCAGCGCCGCACGCTGGTTCGGGAAATGAACGACACCCCATTCTGGAGTGGCGTATTCGGCGGTCTTGCATTGCTGTTCGTGCTGCCGCTCGTGTGGGCTTTCATCCAGGACAGGACACTTTTGCTCACATGGCTCGGCCTACCGCAAGCCGTGCCATCCATTGCTGATGTCGGACAAAACCTTATTAATATTCCACGCAGTTTCTTCTTTGCTGGTTTGCCAGACCATGACAAATGGCTACCGGGAACCCCGCTCATAAATGCCTTTGTTGCCGCCATGTTCATCTTGGGAGCATATGCCGCCACGAAACAGTGGAAGCTCGATCGTATACGATCTATCGCAGCGGTATTTGCACTCGGTATCATAAGCATCTCTTTGGGCGGACCCGTCAGCTATACACTATTCGTACCGTTTGTGTATCTGATTGTCACAGTTGGAATAGCAGATATGCTTGAGCGCTGGCTGGAAGTCTTTCCGCGCAACCCGTTCGCGAGGAACCTTGGTATCGTCCTTATGGCAGGTGTCGTCGGCCTCACAGTGTATTACCAGCTCACGCATTATTTCGTGGCATGGCCGAATACGCCAGAAACCAAAGACACGTTCTCTGTAAGACTTTGATAAAATACGTAAGTAACAGGTAAGGGAGTTATTCAATGAGTAGGTTTGACCAAGCGAAAATGCTGATGAAGGTAAAGAAGCTGCAAAAAGAGCTTCAGAAGCAAGTTATCACTGTTGAAAAGGGCGACGGCGCTGTAAAAGTTGAGATAACGGGCGAGCAGAAGATTAAGAAAGTCCACATCGATCCTGATTTTGTTGACCTCGATGATATTGGCCAGCTTGAGCGCTGGATCGAAGAAGCGGTCAAAGAAGCAATCCAGACCAGCCAGAAGTTGGCTGCCGAAAAGATGCAGCCAATGATGGGCATGCTCGGCAATCTCGGCCTGTAAGGATTCGTCGTGCATATTCTACCCCCGGCGTTAGAGGACGTTATAGAGGCACTCGGTTCGCTGCCTGGCGTCGGCCCGCGCACAGCCGAACGGTATGCGTACTATCTCCTGAAAACCGATCCCGCCAAAGCCAAGAAAATTGCCGAATCCCTGGACAAACTCCATGACGGTATAAATTTCTGTAAAAAGACGTTTGCCTTAGTAGAGAAGGGTAAGGAGCTTTCCGATCTTTACACCGATCCGTCACGTGACAAACGGCTCGTGGCCGTGGTCGCGGAACCGCTCGACATTGTCGCCCTGGAGAAAACCGGCCAATACAAAGGCACATATCATGTGCTCGGCGGCCTTGTTTCGCCGATAGACGGCATTGGCCCCGAGCAATTGCACATCCAGGAATTAATCCAACGCATTGATGATGATAAGGTAAAGGAAGTCATCCTTGCCACCAACGCCAGCGTGGAAGGCGAATCAACTGCCCTGTATATTCAGCAGCAAATAGGTGACCGTAAGGTGAAGATAACTCGGCTTGCCCGCGGCCTGCCAATTGGCGTCGACCTGGAGTACGCCGACCAAATCACGCTCAGCCGTGCGCTCGAAGGCCGCACCACACTCTCTTAAGCCTTACCTGGCTTTGATGTAAACACTCTCGCTACCTGATACACTAGTACCAATATGACAGCTACCAAAGACATCCAGAAGCTCATTGACGGAGCCCAAACCATTGTTATTATCCAGGCCGACAATCCCGACGGGGACAGCCTGGCCAGCAGCCTTGCGCTCGAAGAAATACTCGGCGACATGGGCAAAACAACACACCTCTACTGCGGTGTTGATATACCCGACTACCTGAAGCACATCCAGGGCTGGGACCGCGTAAACAAAGATATCCCGTCACAATTTGACCTCAGCATCATCGTCGATACGAGCGCCATAATTTTGCTAGAGAAACTAGAAGAAAGCCCGTACCGTGCCTGGGTCGCCTCGCGACCGGTCATAGTCATCGACCACCACAGCGACGTGGCTTGCGACATACCGTATGCCACGCTTGTCCATAACGACAACGATGCCGTTGCAACCGGTGAGGCCATCTACAAACTAGCCACTACCCTCGACTGGCCGCTCAACACACAAGCCAAGACCCATATCGCCAGTTCAATTTTGTCAGATTCACTCGGACTGGCAAGTGAAGGTACAACTCCCCAAACCTATCGGATTATGGCGGACCTGATTGAAGGTGGTGTTAACCGGCCAATGCTCGAGGAGGCCCGCCGCGCTATCAACAAAATGCCCGAATCCATATTCCGCTATAAAGCTCGGCTCATAGAGCGGACAGAACTCTACGCCGACAACCAGCTCGCTGTTGTGAGCGTACCGCACGACGAGCTAATGGAATACAGTCCGCTCTACAATCCCGCACCGCTCATTCAAACTGATATGCTACAGACAGAAGGTGTTTTGGTCGCGATTGTGCTAAAGCACTACAAGGACGGCAAAGTAACCGGCTCTATCCGCTGCAATAGCGGCGCAAACATCGCCGCCGAGCTTGCCGCGTCCTTTGGGGGCGGCGGGCATCCGTATGCTGCCGGATTCAAGGTTACGGATGGGCGGCAGTTTAATGAAATTAAATCAGAGTGTATCACCAAAGCAACCGAACTACTGCAAACCAATGACAGGAATTAATACTGTGAATATCTACAACACACTCACCAAGAAAGTCGAACCCTTTCAGCCCCTCAAAGACAAAGTAGCCAGCATATACTCCTGTGGTCCGACGGTATACGATCACATCCACATCGGCAACCTCAGTGCGTTTATCATGGCCGATACACTGCGCCGCGCCCTTACGGCACACGGATATAGCGTCAAGCACGTCATGAACTATACCGATGTCGACGACAAAACCATCCGCCGTAGCCGTGAAAACTATCCGGATCTGTCACCCGAAGAAGCACTGCAGAAACTTACCCGACACTACGAAACCATCTTCCTCGCCGACATGGAGGCTATCGGCAACGATACTGCCAGCGTGACGTTCGTGCGGGCCACAGAGCACATCGCCGACATGCAGGCACTCATCACCAAGCTCTACAAAGACGGCTTCGCGTATATTGCCGACGACGGCGTGTATTTTTCTATTGAGAAGTACCGAGCTAGCGGCAAAACCTACGGTCAACTCGTAGAGCTCAGCGAAGAAAGTGTTGCCTCAGCACGGATCGATAACGACGAATACGACAAAGCCTCACCGCATGATTTCGCACTCTGGAAGACACGCAAGGACAATGAGCCGGCATGGGATTTTGAACTCGACGGGCACAATCTCCTCGGCCGGCCTGGCTGGCACATCGAATGTTCGGCTATGAGCAAGTCCGCGTTCGGCCAGCCGTTTGACATCCACACTGGCGGCGTTGACCTCATGTTCCCGCACCACGAGAACGAAATCGCCCAAAGCACTGCCGGCGAAGACGAGGTGTTCGCACGCTACTTCGTGCACAATGAACACTTACTCGTCGAAGGCCGCAAGATGAGCAAATCACTGGGCAATTTCTTCACGCTGCGCGAAATCCAGGAGCACGGATACGACCCATTGGCCTTCCGCATGATGATGCTGCAGTCCCACTATCGAAGCCAGAGCAACTTCACCTGGGAAGCACTCCAGGCTGCCAACAACAGACTGTCCGCGCTCAAGCGGATGGCAGAAAACTGCTGGCAAGCCACTGATACCGGCAAAGCTGCCAACGCCGAGATAGACGACACCAAGCAACATATCTTGAATGCACTCGCCGATGACTTGAATACGCCCATTGCGCTGGCTGAGCTGAGTAAGCTCGAGAACGCTATTGATACAGATGGCCTGCACATTGACGCCCGTGAATCATTTACTAGCTTCCTTGCGTGGCTTGATGGTGTCTTTGGCCTGAAGCTTGCCAAGATCGACGACATAACCCCCGATCAGAAATTACTACTGACGGAGCGCGCAGCTGCACGAGAGGCTAAAGACTGGGCCATGTCGGATGAGCTAAGGAGCAAGCTTGCAAAAGAGGGCATAGAAGTCCGCGACAGCTCCCACGGCCAAATCTGGCACAAATTATAAGATATTTTATCGTACTATTGCTTTTTTTAGTATTTGTGTTATAATTTAATTGTCATCACCTGATGACATCAACGGAGTGTGGCCCATATCAGGGCTTGAGCCTTAAGGAGCATACGTGCAAACGATTCGGGCTTCATGTCCCGATTGCGGAGACGTGGAGCTTACCAATTATCACGTCACTGTCCGCGTCAACGCTGAGAGCCATGAGAGTAGTTACTGCTTTCTGTGCCCAGGATGTAAAATGCGGGTAGTGAAGCCGGCTGGACAGAGGATCGTTGATCTCCTTGTCGGCTCTGGGGTTAAGCTTGAGACGTGGAGGTACCCGGCCGAACTGGCTGAACCGCACGAAGGCGAACCCATCGACTATGACGACCTGCTTGAATTCCACGAGTTGATCAGGGATGCCGACGTGATGCAGCTGATCGAGGAAGTGCTGGCCGAGCAAGGAGAAGCAGAACATTGAGGGCGACAGGAAGCGGTTGTGCCTGAAAAGCACAACAATGCCAATCTGGCACAACCGCCTCCGCCCGCAAGCTTCACCCACACTCCGTTATCTTCCTCATCAACCGACAGGCATAGTAATCAGGCAATCGGTTGATGAGGAAGTTATTGTTAGGCTTTTGAAGAACTCAGCTGGTTGTAGCGGTCTTCCAAGAGTATTTTGATGCAGCTTGCGGCCGGGATGGCAACGAACGCGCCCAAGATACCGCCGAAGTTGATACCGACCAAAGCTGCTATAAACACGAGCAGGGGAGTAAGCTCACTCTTCCGCGACTGGATAATCGGCTGTATGGTCACATTCTCAATCTGCTGGTACACAAGGAAGAAAATTGCCATAGTGATTGCCAGCGGCACCGACACGAACAAGCAGGCCAGTACAACGATAGCCGCGCCCAAGGTGTTTCCAAACATTGGTATGAGACCCGTCAAAGCAACGATACCCGCAAGCGCCACCGCATTGACTGAAACATTGTAGACAGAGCTTGCTATAAACAATGCTACCAGCGCAAAGAACGCGCCGATGAGCGCTATGAGCAGCTGTCCATTCACATAGGCAGTGACGGCCAGGTACATCTTCCTCACAAGCTTCCTGTTCCGTTCCCGGTTCTCCTCAGGATGCAGCTCCCAGATTCGCTTGAGCCATCCCGGACCTTCTACCAGCATCATAAACGTCAGCACCAGTACAGTTACGATAGAGATAAGCGCACTACCGATTCTCGTGGCGGTATTGAACAACTGGCCCCGCATTTCTGGCAGTCTGCTGGCAACATCACGACTGAGATTATTGACCTGGTCTTCCAAATCATACCGGCGCACAAAGTTACCAACAGCCGAATCCTGGACGGTCAATTCTCGAAGCGTGGCCGGAATCTCACTGACAAAATCAACGGTCTGTCGCACCAATGGTGGGATAACCAGCGAAAAGAACGCGATAAGGAAAGCGATAACAATCAGATACGCGATGCCCGTCGCCAACACGCGGTTGCCCTTCCTGAGGCGCCGTGATATCCAGCTGACCGCTGGATTAAGTGCAATTGCCAAGAAAAACGCCGTCGCGATCAACACCAATACATCGGCAATCATATTCAGAAACCTGAGCGCAAACAGCGTTGCAATAATCAAAAGGATGACCTTCACAACCGTCCTGTTACTTACTGTTAGCTCAACTTTTGGTTTCAAGATGCTCATACTTGAGCCTTATTATTGTCGTAAAGCGTTTATTTTGCAATCATTTGCTGTTCTGTCTCCGGGCAATCGCTTGGCGGTAGGTTGCAAGTAACGCCTGCCCGACAGTCCGCGCGTCATACTTATCAACTTGCTTCTGCTGCCAATTATACGCGCGCTTCCGGGCCCGGCCATTGGTGAGAAAGTGTTTCAGCTTTTTCGCAAAAGCCTCAACATCGTGCGGGTTTACCAATAGCTCCTCACGCCCAGCCAACACCGAGGCGTACCCGACGTTATCTCCCGCCAGAACGACTTCAGCACCCGCTGCCATTGCCTCAACCAGCACAATCCCAAAGCTCTCGCCGCCCGTGCTGGGAAAAACAGCAATATGCGCGCTTGCCAGCATATGTGGCTTGTCCTTTTCGCTGACAAAGCCAGCGAAGTACACAAATGACCCAAGGCGGTGTTTGCGTACATATTCTTTTAATTCAGGCTGCAAGGGCCCTTTGCCGCATATGATAATACGTACATTCATGAGTGGCTGCTTGGCGTGCAGGTATGCAACCGCCTCAAGCAAATGTTGACAGCCTTTGCGCTCCACCAGACGCCCCAGGAACACAACATTTATCTTGCCGTCGTCATACTTGGGCAGACGCCTGCCCGTCGCCAGGACACTTGTATTAACAGCGTTGGGAATTACTTTCGATTCAACCCGGAAACACTTTTCGGCACACAAGGCTGCCGGCTCAGACACACTGACAATTTCATCAAACAATGCCAGGTTCCGGCGCAGCCAGAATCCCAAAGCCCGCGACGCAAGCCGCTCGCGCCGTGAGTAGGGGACGATGTGGAACGTACCGATGATGGCCGTCGTCGGGGCAGCTAAACGGACTAACCGCGCGGCAAACATGGGGCTGTGCGGCATCTGCACATGCAGGACGTCGAACTGCTCACGTTCAAGCAGCGCCGCTAACTTCTGCTTAGAGACCGGCAAAGGAATAGACATGCGGTTTTGGTTAAAGCGCACGTTGATGTTTTTGCTGAGGCTGTGCATGTGGGTGATGTCTGTGCGGCGGGATTCGCCCACAAGGTAATGCACCTCGTGACCCTGCTGCGACAACCATGTGCCGACAGTCAATATGTATTGCTGGACACCATCAGGCTTATCAAGAGAATCATCAAGTACGAAGCCGATTTTCATAAAGACCTGTCCTATGCCGCTTTAGAGTTGGTTTTTTGTTTGCGGCGCTTTTTGCCAAGGCGCTGATACAGCTTCTCATACTGCGAAACGATATTCTCATAACTGAATTGCTTGACGTATTCCTGTGCCCACGCCCGCCACATATCCCGCAACTCCTCATCAGTCAGCAGCAGTTCCAGTCGGCGGGCAAACTCTGTTTTGTCCTTTGGATTGACAATGGATATCGCGCCTTTATCCTTCATGACCGCGCAATAGCCCGGGTTGTTGCCTGCGACCGTCACGACGCCCCGCGCCATTGCCTCAAGCAGCACTATCCCGAAGCTCTCGCCATAAATCGCCGGCGAACAAAACAAATCGGCCTTCTCAAACCACGCCAGCTTTTCTGCGTCATCAACAAACCCGGTGAACGTGACGTTCTTCAGACCCTCATTTTCACAGTACCACTCCAGCCTGTCGCGTTCAGGCCCGTCACCGACGATGACCAAACGCACATCGGGGCATTGCTCCTGCAGGACCTTGTATGCCGCCAAGAGATAACGGACGCCTTTGCGCTTCTCCAGTCGCCCGACATACAGGATGGTCTTTTGCTCGTTTTGCGGCGGAGGCGCCGGGGTGTATTTTGCCAGGTCAATACCATTCGGGATTATGTGCACCTTCCGGCCAGTTCTGGCACGAACAAACTCGGCCGCGACATCAGACACGGCCGTCAGCTCGTCAAGCTTGCTGAAGATCGAACGCGAATAGGGAATCCTCAGCGCCTCAATCGTCTTCGCCATCGGCGTTTCCGGATACATGGCATGGAATGTGGCGATGACCGGACACTGGGCCTTGGCGATAATCTGCGCGCCAAGCATCGGCACTTCCGGTTCGTGGATATGCAGTACATCAAAATTTTCTTCGGTCAGCACGTCGTCGATAGCGTCACGTGCGAGGTTGATGCCAAGCTCCAACGAGGTACTGATGGGCGTCTTGAGCATCGCTGAACTGCCCACATAAATCACATCGTCCTGCTGATGCCCGTTGTGCGTCAACGGCTTCGGCGTCAGGATGCGCACATCATAACCCCGCGACTTAAGCTCCGCCGCTTGCGCCAACACGTGCTCTTGGACGCCGCCACCTCGCGCAATATCATACGGACAAACTAGGCCGATTTTCATCTTACCCCTAGTATACCATTTCAGAACTTGAGGCCGCTAACTCTTTGCCAGTATACGGCGCAGTTTCTGGGGAATAAGCGGCGCAGCGGTCTTCATATCCGCAATCACGCTCGGCGCATGTGTGTCCATCTTGGACTCGACTTCGTTAAACTCAGTGAAGACAACCCGCATGTGCTGTTCCACGACGCGGTTGTCAAAATATCTGTCGGCTTTCACGGATACATGCCACACCGGCAGATTGACTTGCTTCCTGCAGTTGTCCAACCGCAGGAACTCATTGGTAGTTTTCATGTAGGTACGCAGGTCGTTACAGTGCCAGAGATGCACTTCAAAATCCATAATTTCCTTGTGCTCATCACGGCGGACATTTTGGAATTTCTGCCGCGCATTGTGCGTTCTGCCATATACCAACCTGAGGATTGTCGGATGAAGACAGACATTTTTAAAAAAGAGCGATGGCAGTTTATGCGAGAAGAAGGCCGCACCACCTCGATAGAACCAATACCGTGGCTTGCTGAACGTAAAGTCGCTTTTGTGCGCAAAGCCCACCACACTCACCAGCAGATCAACTTTCTTCGTCAGCTCCGGATAGCGCTGCAGCATACGTGTCGCAATGACAAATCCAAATGACAAGCCTGCGATACACACCTTCTTGCGGCGATAGCGCATTTTCACGAATGCCGCCAAGTAATCTGCCAGGTTATCGATAGTCGGCTCTTCGCCAATCTTATAAAACGGCTCCATGCCACCGAATCCCGGCAAGTCAGGCATCGTCACCGCGCCGTAACGGTTGAGGTCCTGTACCACGCCCCACCAGCGCTCAAGGCTCGAGTGGTGGCCATAGACGAACAAAATCTCCCGCTTCTTGTTCTTGGGCGCCGGGAGGTGAAGCATCCGGCCCTGAAGGCCGTTCATATTAAGTGGCATGATGTAATCTGCCACGTTCTTTTCCTTGCGTTTCGCCATATCGTTATGAATAAGATACGACAATTTCAGGGAACCGACAAGTGTAACGTATACTAGTGAAGTCATGAAATATCTACATCCGCAACGCCCCCATAAAGTTATCGTCCTCGTACTTGTCGTCGCGCTCGGCGTGGCCGCATACGTGCTGTGGCCATCTGGCAGTGCCAGCAACAATCCGAACGAGCAAACGAACACATCCGACTCGTCCACAGCATCAGAAGATCCGGCCGAGCAAAACGAGCATGGTAAGCAAGAACAAGGCTTCGACAAGCAGCAGCACTCCATCGATGATCCGGCCAGCCCGTGGGTCATCGTCAACAAACAACGCCCCCTACCTGCCTCCTACGCACCCGAAGACCTACGAGCACCTAACATCCCGCTGCGAAGAGGGTCAGGATCTGAAGAAATGTGGATGCGCGATGATGCCGCCAGCGCGCTAGAGCGGATGGCGACGGCCGCCCAAGCCGACGGTATTAACCTCATGTTGGCCAGCGGTTATCGTTCATACGGTACGCAGCAAGCACTCTACACCCGTTACGTCTCACAGGACGGCCAAGCGGCTGCCGACCGCTATAGCGCCCGGGCCGGCCATAGTGAGCATCAAACCGGCCTCGTGGCGGATATTGCGCCAGCCAATGGGACGTGTGTCGTTGATCAGTGTTTTGCCAACACTCCCGAGGGCCAGTGGGTCGCCGCACATGCACACACCTACGGCTTTATCATCCGTTATCCGGAAGGGAAGGAGTCTATCGTCGGCTACATGTACGAGCCGTGGCACTTGCGCTATGTCGGCGAAGCACTCGCTAGTGAGCTTGTTACCTCGGGGCAGACAGTAGAAGAGTTCTTTGGGCTTCCAGCCGCTCCTGGCTATTAAAGTTACTCTGTCACCGCTTCGTGGCCAACCCAGACGTACTCCCACGGTTCCGGCTCGGGCCCTTGGTTCGTCGTACCGGCCGGATAGCTCGGCACCCAGCCGGTCAGCTTGGCTTTCTCATAATTATCCGCGCTTATCCAGCGATAGCAGATGCTATCGGCAAACTGCACAAAGTAGCCTGGGTCACACATGAGGTCAACAGTGTAGCCAGTGTGGTGACGCGAGTAGCCAGGCGGGGCAGTGAGCTGGAGGGTCTTTTCGATCGCCGCATCAGCCCTGCCGGCCACAATGGCTTCGACTGTGGCCCCATTCGCATACAGCCGTTGCGTGAACAGCGTGCGCTGGTAATCAATTGAGCGGTAGGCCGACAAGAGCCTCAGGGGTATGCCATCCTCGGCCGCCAGCGCCTTGAGCTCTTTCCAACCTTCGAATGCCTTTGGCTGCAACAGATCATCGCCCTCAAGCAACGGCTCGTTGATCTTCACAATGGGCGCTACTGGCACACTGGTGCGTCGGTAGCCACGGCGCTCAGCTATCTCGATAATCTTGGCATCCGCCTCCACACTGTCGGTAATCCGCGTGGTTATCGTAATCTCCTGGATATTCGGGTAGGCCAAGTTTTGATACAGGTTGCGGAACTCATCCGGTGCAAACTCACGGATTTTACGGGGTTTTTCTTCGACATCTTCGGGCTGCTGCTCGGGAACCGGCGTCGGACTGACCGATACAGGAGTAAGAGAGGAGATAAGTGAGTTGTCCATGCCACGCGTCATCCAAAAGACTGCCACCGCTCCTGCGAGCACAAGACTAACAGCCCCGATAGTCACATAGCGGCGTCTACCGGAGTTACGACTGCTTTTCCGCAGCTGATGCGGCTCAATGATACGCATACTTAACCATAAGTATACTAAACAGATTGAGAAAACGCTTGCAATGAGGTAAAATAACCGGGATTAATGGGACGTCGCCAAGCGTGAGAAGTGCCAGTGGCACTTTGCAAGGCCGGAAGCCCGGCGTGGCTTGGCAGCCACCCGAGCTGAGGCGGGGTCGCGAATCCGCCAGCTGGCGGATATCGTGACAAGGCACCGAACAGGCCGGCAGGCAGCAGAACGAGTCCCATTAAGATAGTTGATATACTTCTTTTGGTTGTTGATGGGACGTCGCCAAGTGGTAAGGCACCGGGTTTTGGTCCCGGCATTCGGGGGTTCGAATCCCTCCGTCCCAGCCAAAGAATAAGCACTATGCCCGTGTGGTATGGTGCTTATTCTTTTTGTCTTGTAGGTAAGGAATTCGAACGGGAGTGCCAGTGACACTCCCCGGCACCCCTGCCTGAAAGATGCCGGTGGCATGTTTCAGGTGGCTGTTCGCAAAACTATTTTTTGTTTTGCCAGCCAGGCGAATCCCTCCGTCCCAGCCAAAGAGAACACACGGGATTGTGCTAGATAATTTGCAGCTCTAGTTTTTCTTTAGTCTTTTGCCAACCAGGGAATTTTAATTCAAGCAGCTGATAAAATTTTGCGTCATGATTTTTATACTTCATGTGACATAGCTCATGCGTAATTACATAATCGATCGCTTCTTTTGGTGCTTGAATAAGTAAAGGGTTGAGGACGATACGTTCACCCTTCACATAGCTTCCCCAGCGTTTAGCCATAGCTCGCACAGTAAGCTCGGGCTTAGTTTTATAATCAAATTTTTTGAGCATTTCCTCATAACGATCATTGAAAATAATGTGACGGCGCTTCTTATACCAACGATCTAGTAGCAGGCGATTACGCCCACCGTCGTTTGTTGCTTTGGTCGTCGTAATAGTTAATTTGCCCTTGCTTAGTGCAACGGAGTTTTTCTCACCGGAAGTCACTACTAACTTATATTGTCTTCCGAGATAGTAGAAGCTCTCGCCAGACACATATTCTTTTGCGTAATGCTTACGACGATATTTCTCAAAAAACGTGAGCTGCTTATTCAGCCACATCCATTTCTTCTTTAAGAATGATTCAATTCGCTCGTCACTCGCACCCTCTGGAGCTTTGAGTGTAATCGTGAGACAAGGCTCAACAGTTAGACTGAGCGTTTTGCGATCTTGTCTAATGAGTCCGTATTTATAACGGTGAGTGCCATAAATGAATGTCCGCTCAATCATTTAACGAAATTTTCGTGGTTGTTCTCAGCGAGTCTCATGACGGTTTCTACGATCTCGTCAATTTGCTCAGCTGAAACATCCAATCCACGACCCACCTTAAGTTCGTCATATACATAATCATCGATACTGTTTCTCATAACTCGCTTCATTTCGTGATTCTTCCACCAGTCGACTCGAGCATTTTTGCTTAGTATCTGATATATATCAAGTACAGATTCAACAAATTCATCCTCATTCAAATGAATCAAATCCTTCAAGTTTCGATACAGTACATCGGCGCCGTCAGTTTGTGTGATTTTTTCAGGCAAGGAATCATCTTTTTTGTTGAGAACTTCGTCGGTAATCAGCTTGAGCTGCTTCAGCGCCTCAATGTCGGCTAGCTTCTTCGCGCGCATTTCTTCCAGTATTTGACTAATTTTCTTCGAGAATTTGCCATAGAACTCTGGGTCAGTTTCAAACTTCTCAGTAATAGTGCGCTTGGTTTGCGCTGCAATTGCTTCAGCTTTGGACTTATCCGAACCAAGATCCTCAATAGCCCGATCAAACACTTCTTTGTCAGTTATATTTATTTCTTCAGTTAGAAGCTCCGCTTCTTCAGCTTTAATGTTGTCATCGAGGATTTTGATTAGTGTGTTCTTGTACTTAGAATAATCAACTCGCTCGTCGTGCATTAAAGTCGCCGACTTACGTAGCTCCATAAATTTCTTTAGCTCTTTGCGGTATAGATCGAGATCGTCAAACTCATGAGCAAAATCCTGCAGAACCATACACTCACCAAACTCGCGCATAAATTTATTGAGTGCGGCATAAAACTCTTTGCGCGTCGGATCATCTTTTAGGTGTTGTAGGTATGCTTCGTCATCGCTCGGAACATTATTAAATATGTCGTGAAGCGCAGCGTAGCTTGCCTCAAGATCGTTGATCTTCTCATTTACATCAATCAAGGCACCTTTAACATCCTCTTCATCGTAGTTGCCAAATAACGCCATGGCTGTATGTATATTTTCGGCATTTTCAGAATAGTCGATGATATATCCAGCAGTCTTTGGTAGTGTGGGATTGTCATAGAGTCGGTTAACACGCGCGATAGCTTGCAGTAGGTTATGATCTTTGAGTTCTTTGGCAAGATATAGAACAGTATTTCGCGGCGCATCAAAGCCGGTGAGTAGTTTATCTACTACGATGAGGATTTCAATGCCTTCATCATTGTATTTAAAGCTATCGATTACTTCTTTTTCGTAGCTCAGCAGGCTTTGATATTTATCTTTTATGTCCTTAAGGTATGCTTCGACTTCTTTTTTATGCTCGTCTTTATCGTCTATGATGCCGTTTTCATCAGAGATGACGAGTGCTGTATTAATCTTGCCGCTATCCTTAAAGTACTTTTGAAATAGCATTGCCGAAAACTTAGACGGTGCAACAATCTGAGCCTTTAAGCCGAAGCCTTGGAACCGATCTATGTAGTGCTTCTCAATATCGTACGCTATCTCGGTAATACGCTTAGGGTTATCCTTGATGAGCTTCTTCTCGACATTTTTTTGAAGCTGCGCCTTTTGCTCGTCGCTCAAGTCAGCGGTTAGCCTATCAGTAAGACGATCAATCTCATCTTTATCTTGCTTTAGGTCAACATAGCGTCCTTCATAAATGAGCGGCAATACGATGTTGTCTTCAAGCGCGTCATCAATGGTGTATTTATCTATGAAATCGCCGAACTTTTGTCGAGACTTTTCATTTTTCAAAAGTGGAGTACCAGTGAACGCTATATAGCAAGCATTTGGAATCGTCCGAGTCATCTCGATATTAGCTTCACCATGCTGAGAACGGTGGGCTTCGTCGATCAATACAAATATATTCTGACCTTCATCAATAAAGTCTGCTCGCTTGCGTGAGGCAGATTGAAATTTATGAATTAGCGTCGTAATAACGCTAGTATCCTTTTCTTTGATCATCTTAAGCAGGTCTTCGCCGCTTCTGGCTTGTTTAACCTTCTTTTTTAGCCCGGCGTTTTTGAACGTGCCAAGGATTTGTCTATCGAGGTCTTTTCGGTCGGTAACAATCAAAATTCTGGGGTTTGTTATGCACGGATCTTCAATTAAGGCGCGTACAAACATGACCATGGTGAGCGACTTACCAGAGCCTTGGGTATGCCAGATAATACCACCCTTTCGGCGTTCGCCATGCTGGGTGGGTTCTTTTTCTTCTATACGCTTCAGTGCCTTGTTGATAGCAAAGTACTGCTGGTAACGCATAACTTTCTTTTGGGCTCCATCATATAGTATGTAGTTTTTCGTAATGTCTAGCAGGCGCTCGGGCGCAAGCATTGCAACGGCAGTTCGGTCTTGCTCAGTTGGCTTGCGGCTTAGTTTCTGTTTATGTCCATGAGTTGAGCCATTTAAATCTAGAAGAAGCTGCGCATATGTTGCGTCATCGATCTTTTTACTAAGCAGGCTAGCAATACGGTCCTCCAGGTCTTGTTCTGACATTTCACGTTCGCGCCAATTGGCATAAAACTCAGCAGGCGTGCCGGTAGTACCGTAGCGTACTTCTTTGCCATTCGATGCCAACAATAACTGAGGATATATGAAGAAGCGGGGGCTATAATCCGGGCCTTGGTTGCGCACCATTTGGTTTATGGCGTCAGCTACATCAACACTCGACTTCTTGTTTTCTATAACAGCAAACGGTATGCCGTTTACATAGCAAACAACGTCAGGTCGACGAGTACCAGACTTAGCACTGACTTCAACTTCTACTGCAACGTGGTAGACATTGTTTTCTGGGTGTTCGAAGTCGATAAATCTAAAGCTCTTGGATTCATATTTACCATCATGGAACACCCGGATAGTTTTGCCACCTTTTAGTGGCATGATGGTGTTATATACGGCTTTAGATGTGTCGATCAATCCTTCAAACTGAATATTCTCTAACTCGTCGATCGCTTCTGCAACATCCTTTTCACTGAACTTATACTCTTTTCCGTGGTGTTCGTAGCCATTTATTCGCATTAAAACATCGGCAGCGATGTCTTTGAGTAGGTAATATGAAGGGTCGTTGTTACGCTGAGCCATCAACTGTTTTGTTGGCAAATAGGTATAGCCCATGTTGATCAGCAGCTCAACTAAAGGCAGTTGAGACTGTCTGGCTTCATCAAAATTAATATTTTCAAGCATGAACGGCCTCCTTGGTCTCTACGGATTCGGGAACTCTTATTTTCCCCGAAACTAAATTATTGAGTAGGTACTTTTTTTGATTAATTAAATTACGCTTCTTTTGTATTAGTAAATCAATTTCACTATCAATACTGCCAATAATGTGTGCTATTTTTTTCTGTTCTTCAATTTCCGGCAGGATAATATCAATTTTTTCGACATCTTTCTTTGAGAATTCTAAAAAGGTGCTTCCTTGGCTTATTCGAACAAAAGCTTTTCTGTTGTTAAGTACCCAATAGTATAAAAATTCTATATCTATGTCTTGTTTCGGCACTAAGTTTTTAAACCCTTGATTGGTTGAGATTTCAAACTTGTTAATAGAACACTCTGCTATTGTGGCACGAGAACATAAAATCAAAGATCCTGGCGGAATTATTTGTGCAGAACTTGATAATAAACCGGCCATGGTAATAGTTTTGTCTGTATTTTTTTCAATATATTTACCAAGTTTGGTGATTTCAGATGGTGTTATCCAATTTATATCCCCGCCCCAGTAACTAGTATTCTCAGTGCTTGGCGTTCCGCCAGAAATAATATCGACATACTGACCAAGTTTGCCAGGATTCCACTTTCTATTAAATCCTGGCAGGCGAGTTTTGCCAGTAAGAAGCTGTTGCATCAAGCCCTTCTTGATATTTTTCTTTATCTCAATCTTCCGGTCGAGTTTCTCGAGATACTCATCCCAAGTTTGTAGAATATTGACGACGCGCGTCTGTATTTGAACCGAAGGGATACGAAGCTTAAGCTTTGCCATATCCGATCCATAAAGATGAAACACCGTTGATCCAGAAACTAAGCGTAGTATTTGATGTTTGTTCGCGGTAATTAAGTAGGCGAGATACAGGCCGTATAATTTTTCTGAATCAGGCCTAATGATCAGGATATCCCCGCCGAGCACTACGTTCGACTTACCGATGAAGCTGGCAGTTGCAAGCCCCCTGGGAGTTACATCCGAGGTAGGCATTAATACATCGTTGTCCTTGGATAAAAAGGCCCCATTCAGTGAATCTGTTCTGCTAAGTATTTTATTTATATTTTCCTTATATGCAGTGAAGAGCTCTCCGTAATGAATACATTCATATTTACCATCTTCCAGTATCTTGCTTTTTGGTAATCCCTTGCCTTTGTGAAAAGTTGCAATTTCACCCAAAGTTGTTTCATGCCACATACTAATTACTCCGCTCTACAATGAATCTTGCTCGGTCATAAAGTTCATCATAAGTAAATATGCGTACATTTCTTGAGTCACGACGGAAAAGCTCAAATGTACGCATCTTGATTTCTTTTGTTTTATCATCGCCATTAAACATTGAATCTCTACCGATAATTAAAATAGCTTTTGAATCAAGTGCTTGGTGCTGTATTTTTGTTCCGTCAGCGTCATATCGCTTAGATTCATCAAGCCACTCAGTGAGATGGCTGGCTTTATATTCTAATATTTGCGACACTGCCAAAAATAACTCAGAAGATAACGTCCACGAATTTGATCTATTCTGAGTTTCACTAAAAATCATCGTACTTGGTTTTTTTAGTTCTATAAGGACAGTATATTTATTGGTGCCGGCAAGCGTATCAAGCTTCTCTTCGCCCTTACCAGAAACATCTGCGCCTCGAACAGTTGATTCATTTTGTAAAATAGAAAGAAATTGATAATCAAGACCGTAGCCGAATATCCATGGGTTTTTCTTAAAAAAGTGCTGAAAAACTTTTTCCTCTTTAGTTATATCTAGCGTCTCACCTGAATCTTGTTCAGCTTTAGCATATTCCCGCCAGTAGTTTGTGTTATCAAGAAGTTTTTTAAATTTACTCAGTTGCGCACGGCGATAACCTGTATTAACTATGTCACCCGAAGTGAGTTGGCCGCCATCCATGACAGCCCTTAACACTTCTTGCCCGTCATCGGACGATAGTAGGGTTATGAGTTTTTTTCTAGTTTCGTCATCAATCTTATCCAATGAGTCATCGCCAAGCTTAATACGACGCTCAGAAATACCCTTTAGATCGTGTGACTTTATAAAATCTGCAAATGCAACTATATCACCTAGGGTTGCACTTGATAGATTTAGTGACTCGCTGGTTGTTTTATATTCTCCATTTTCAGAGGTCTTTTTTAGTTTAGTAATTTCAAATCCACAAATATCCTGCTTGTCATATATGTAGACAATCTTCAGCTGAACATATTTACTCACTTGTAATTTAGACGAGATGCTATCTTGGTAAACGACACGCATATACTTGCCTTTATTGTTAAAGTCGTGCGTATATAGGTGATCAGGCTTGGAGTTGATAATTACGCTTTCTTTGCTTGCGCCAGCAATCCGTAATTTAGTGTTATTGCCGTTCACATGCATCTCTATCTAATCCCCAGGTCTCTTAGGTAATCTTGCATCTGCGCTTCAAGTTTTTCTAGCTCAGGATTTAGTTTTTCTAGCTCCGCTAGGTTTGCAGCGATATCAATTTCAGCCTCTTCTTCGAATGTATCGACATAACGAGTGATGTTGAGGTTGTAATCGTTTTCTTGAACTTCCTCTAAGCTTGCAACATGGGCAAACTTATCGATGTCTTTGCGCTCAACATAAGCATTGTAGATTTTATTAATATGTTCTTCGGTAAGAGTGTTTTGGGCTTTGCCAGGTTTAAACTCTTTCGATGCTTCGATGAACAGAATGTCTTTCTTGTGCTCATTTTTGCCGCCAGGTTCACGCGACCTGTCTAAGATCAGTACAGCGACCGGAATGCCAGTTGTCTGGAACAGTCCAGCAGGGAGTCCGATTACGGCATCAACAATATTTTCTTTAATAATAGCTTCGCGAATCTTGCCTTCAACGCCGCCACGGAATAGCACGCCGTGCGGCACAATCACCGCTACTCGGCCGCTCTTGGGCTTAACTGTTTCGATCATGTGCGTAATGAAGGCATAATCACCCTTATCCTTTGGTGGCACACCACGCCAGAAGCGATTGTATTTATCACTCTCGGCATTTTCTGCACCCCATTTTTTAAGAGAAAACGGCGGATTCGCTACACATATGTCAAACTTCATAAGCTTGTCATTCTCGACAAGTAGCGGGTTGTTTAGTGTATCACCCCATTCAAGATATGCTGAGTCCTTGCCATGCAGGAACATATTCATTCGCGCAAGTTGGTAGGTGCTACCGGTAGATTCTTGGCCATAGAGGGCGTAGTTATTTGAACCTTGTTTTTCAACTTCTTCACCGGCAAGCAGGAGCAAACCGCCGCTTCCCATAGCAGGGTCACAAATCCTGTCGCCAGGCTTTGGTTGAGCGAGCATAGCAACGAGCTTGGCGACTGATTTGACAGTAAAGAACTCTCCCGCCTTCTTGCCTGCATCTGCTCCGAAGCGCTCAATCAGATACATATAAGAGTTACCGATTATATCTTCATCCGCATCACTGAGGTCGATTTTATGAAAGTCATCAATAAGATTACGTAGCATCTTATTTCGTTGCGCCTGCTTACCGAGAATTGATTCGGAGTTAAAGTCGACACTAAATACACCTTCAAGCTTGGCTTTATTGGCCTCTTCAATACGATGCAAGACCTTGTTCAGCTCTTCACCGATGTTGTCCTCTTCTTTTTTTGCGTAAATATAATCAAAATCAGTGTTGGGAGGGAGATAGAAACGGTCTTGTTTCATCTTGGATGCAATACGGTCTTCATCGTCGCCATACCGCTCTTGATATTTGGCATGCTGCTTCTTAGATTTATCACTAAGATACTTAAAGAAGAGCATGGTAAGTGCGTAATCTTTATATATACCTGCATCGACACTGGTTCGGCTTGAATCAGCAGCGTCCCACAGGATGTTATTTAGTTCGGTTTGCGAATATTGCTTGGCCATAATTTACTTAACTCCTTCTAATGTTCTACTGACGGCTCCAGTAAAAATATCGTTAATAATTTCTGACTTTCGGTTCAGTGCTGACAACAAACTGCGCACGTTGGTATGCAAATCCACCATATTTTGTTGGTCTTCGATTGGTAGTTGAGGAACTTCTAATGAGTGGAGATCGCTGATTCTCAGACTATGAATCGTTGCCCCTCTAGAAACTTGAGAGATATACGACTGTGCCTGAGGGGAGTTAAGATAAATCGCCAAGTACTCAGGCAGGTAGCTTTGGTTGGTAACGCGCAATACAAAAACAGATGATGAAGCAACTGATGGCTCATCGCTCATAAACACCCCAGCACGAAATGAGCCACGTGAAGTTAGCACAATGTCGCCTGGAGCTAGGTACTTATCATTAGGGATGTGATCACTCACTCGTGGCAAGTCTACACCTGAAACATAGCCGTTACTGACATCCTTGGCTTGTATCACTCGCACACCAACACCTTCATCACGAACAGCACCACGGAAAGAATATCCGCTTTTAATGTCTGCCACTTCACTGAGTTTTTTCAACCTCATAATCCTCAGGGTATACGAATTGTGCATAAATTGCAACAGTTTTATACGCACACAGGCTTCTACTGCATATATATTGACTTTTGACTGCACAACTACTATTGTAATGCTTATTAACAAGTGGGTATCCACACAACTCTGAAGCGGGGTCAGAAGCACTCGCTGTTTCATAATTTGTTGGATTCCTGGAACGATTTGAATAGCTATGAACATATATATCGATATTGATGGTGTCTTGTTAGCAAATGAGAATTCAGCCGCTCCATATGCTGATGAATTTTTGCAGCAAGTAATGAAGAAGTTTCCAGAAACAACACACTGGCTGACTACGCACTGCTGGAAGGGCGAAAACCGCTGTATTGAAGTCCTGTCGCCGCATCTGAAACATGAAACTATTGAGATGCTTTACAAAATCAAACCCACAGATTGGAACGAGTGGAAGACAGACGCCATAGACTTCAGCAAACCATTCCTATGGTTCGATGACGATCTGTTTCCCGACGAAAGGGTAACGCTAGAAAAATACGATGCGTTGCAAAACTATGTTAAAGTCGACCTCTTCAATAATCCTGAACATCTTAAGGAGCTTTTAAAGCTAGTTGATGTAGACCGCGGTTAGAATTAGTAAATAGCAGTTGGTTACAATATAACGTGGCGTCTGGTACATTTCAGAGAAGCTCGGAACGCGCACCAGCTCGCATGTTGTTCTATTCGTTTATCAGGTGCCTGTTCAATGCGCATACTATGCAACTACCACGTTAAATCTGAGTCTCCGTTCTCGGCGTAATTTCTTGCTGCGAGTATTAGGCGCGGAATTATAGCATCACCACTAACATAGGCAGGTACGAAGAACTTTGTATTAATACTTCGCATGCTCGTCTTTGCTGAACCAAGTCCAATAATTTGTGCATCAATTGACCCTGCCTTACCGCTAAAAAGACTGAGCGCATCGTCTACCGATACCTTAATCAGTCCACCTATCTCTCGTCTGTCGTACTTTATAGTATTGAGCGATAGACCATTTACCACGATAAGCCATACATACTGCCATTCGAATTCAGAAAAATTAAAAGCAATATTTGCTGCAGATTGTCGCTTACCCAGAAACACTGGCTTATATTGTTCGGGCTTTAATCCTAGCTCCTCTTCAAGCTCTCGAAGTGTGGTCTCTGGCTTCTCGCCAGCTGATATGTGGCCCCCAGCACTAAAATCAATTTCAAACTCCTCGCCATTTGTCTTGTGCTTTGACCTAGCCTTTGCCTGAAGAATGACAGAACGGTCTTTCTCGTCATACACTATTGAAATGAACGTTGGGTGCCATAGGGCATAGTGATGAATCACATCACGATCTGCAGATCCAATAATGTTTCCTCTTGAGTCTAATACTGTAAGCCACTCTTGTTCCTTCATGCCTGAGCCTGTTCTTCCATTCGTGGTACCAAATCAACAGATGTGATGTGCATAGGCGCGTCGTCCACGATCATATCCTTAAATCTACTACTAAGGCCGTCCCACTCGTGGGGCTTCAATCCCTGCCTAAATCCTATCAAGGTATTGAGCACACTACCATGAGTAACTACAAAAGGTGTTTTGGGGAATACTGCTTTCAACCTATCTCTCACGATCATCATTCTTGTCCAGGTATCCTTTATCGATTCACCACCGTTGGGCGCCCTGCGCGCAAACTGTTCATCAGGAGATAAGTTGCGATAGAGATATGGTGAAAGTCGATCATCCATACTGACCTCTTCTATTGTTCTTGCCTCTAAGGCACCAAAATGCTGTGCCCGCAACTGTTCGTCGACTTCAATATCAAAATCTAATTTATCAGCAATAATCTCTGAAGTCATCATGGCTCGTCGCAGAGGACTGGTTACAATAATTTCGGTAACATCCGTTAAGATACAATCACCCAGTACACGATATAGTTGATCTGCCATGATTGTTGCTTTCTTAACGCCTACTTCATCTAAGGGCCTGTCTGTACCCGCACCAACTATTTCGTTATATCGCCTGGGTATTGGAGCATGTTGCAACCAGTAGAGCTGTTCTGCCATTTAAATGTTTTACCAGATGATTATAGTTTTGTCCAGTCTACCCTTAGACCAGCTTTGTGTCGTGGTAAACTTAAACCCATGCGTACAAACACAAAATGGAATCAAAACAGTTTTGAACAAGCGGTGATTCAGGCGCAAAAAAGCCTGGATGAGGGCGGCGTGCCCGTCGGTTCGGCGCTGGACATCGACGGCGAAATCATCGCCACAGGACACAACGAACGGGTACAGAAAGGCGACCCAATCGCACATGGTGAGATGTCATGCCTGCGTGCCGCCGGCCGGCAGAAATCATACAAAAAGGCCGTGCTCTATACTACGCTTGCACCGTGCGCCATGTGCGCCGGCACCATCGTACAGTTCGGCATCCCGCTGGTCGTGGTCGGCGAGGCCGAGACTTTCCCGGGTGAGCTGGACTTCCTGCGCTCGCGCGGCGTGGAAGTAGCTGTGCTCAACGACGACCGCTGCAAACAGATGATGCAAGAATTCCAGGAAAGGTATCCCGAAGTCTGGGCTGAGGACATCGGAGAAAGCTGACCCATGCAACCAACCGACAGTGAATTTATGAAGCTTGCTATTGACCTGTCGCAGGAGGGGATGGACAAGGGCGCTGGCGGACCGTTCGGCACCGTCATCGTTAAGGACGGCCAGGTCATCGCTACCGGCGTCAACCAAGTGACCAGCACCAACGACCCGACCGCCCACTCTGAGATGGTTGCCATCCGAGCAGCCTGCGAGAAGCTGGGCACGTACGACTTAAGCGGCTGCGCGCTCTACGCCAGTTGCGAGCCATGCCCGATGTGCCTCGGTGCTATCTATTGGGCGCGTATCGACAGGGTGTATTACGCGGGCACCCGTGAGGATGCCGCCCGGATCGGCTTTGACGATGCGCACATCTATGACGAGTTGGCGAAACGGCCGCACGAGCGTGATATCACCTTCACACAGATTGGGCGCGACACAGCGCTAGACATCTTTGCCGCATGGGAAGCAAAGCCCGACAAAATAATGTACTGACTTACGCCAAAATATTGCGCCGGTTGAGTATCCAATACGCGGCCGCTGTTAACGCACCAGAAATAACGATTATCGCCACAACCGGCCCCAATCGCGGGCCATCCATCGCCCATACTGCCGGCACCGTCTGGTAAAACACCGAGAGGCCGACAACATCCTTCAGCGGCTCCCACAATTGACCAGCGAAATTCAAAAAGTACGACGCAACCACAAACACCGTCACCGTAGACGTCGCGATTGACCGCTGCGAAACGGCAGCGCTGACCGCAAAGCCCAGCCCAGCCACCAACAAGGCCAATGGGATGTACGACGCAACCATCAGCAAAACATCGCCATAGCCAACATGCGCGCTCAATGTTTCGCTGAACTGCATGCCGACAACTGCGCCAATGAAGCTGGCAGCCAATAACGTGGCAAGCCCTGCCAAAAAGTGCACCACTCGGGCAGTCAAAACCTTGGCCCGGGCCACCGGTCGCGTAAAGAGCAGCTCCGCGGTGCCATCCTCAATCTCTTTGGCAACAGCACTAGCTGATGTCACGAGCGCCCATGCAACAATAAGGACGATGGGTATGGGGTGCGCGAAGCCAACCCCGAGCCATCCGGCCGGATCAAACATATTGGCACCGCCAGTAAATACACCGAGCGCATCCGGCATGGCGCCATCGGCTGTGAAGCCGCTCTCCGAAAAATACGGCGCGAAGGGGTCAAACATCGCCCCCATCAGGAGCTGGAAGGCAAACATGCCAGCCGCCAGGCTGATGAGCATCCGCTTATATTTACGAAAAGCTGCAGAGTACAGTGCCTTAAACATCATTGCTCACCTCATAATAGTGCTTGAACGCTTCCTCAAGCGATGCGTTTTCTATACTTATATCCTCGACTGGCAGGTTGGACACAGCCTTCAAAAACGGTTTTGGATCGCCGGTAAAGGTCACAATGTGGCGCCGATCCGTCCCGCTGACTTCATTGAACCCTCTGAGACCCTCCCAGGTGCTGTGCGCAACGTCACTCGCAAACACCACATCAAGCTTGCGTGCCAGCGTTTCGCGCAAATCATCCAGCGAGCCGTCATACACAATCTTGCCGGAACGGATGATACCGACACGCCGGCAGACCCGCTCAACTTCACTAAGCGTATGCGATGAAATCAGGATTGTTTTGCCGCGCTGCCGCTCTTCGTCCAGTAGCTGAGCGAACTCTGACTGCATGAGCGGATCCAGCCCAGTGGTCGGCTCGTCAAGGATATAAATCGGCACATCATGCTGGAACACACTAGCAATCGCAATCTTCTGCCGCATACCGCTGGAGTAGTGCTTCACCTTTCGCCCAAGATCTGCCTTGTCGAACTTGAACCGCTCAAGTATCTCCCGCTGCCTGGTCGGCTTCAGCTTATGCAAGCTACCTAAGAAATCTAAGTTTTCCTGGCCGCTCAAATGACCGTACAGCCGGACGTCGCCGGGCAGATAGGCAAACTGCGCCTGCACTGATATACGGTCACTCAACATATCGGTGCCGAGAATACGAACCGAGCCGCCATCCGGCCGCAGCAAGCCTGTCAACACCCGAAACAGCGTGGATTTCCCGGCGCCATTAGGGCCCAGCAAGCCGTACAGCTCGCCCGTGGTGATAGATATATCAACCGCATCGAGCGCTCGTTTGGGGCCAAATGAAACAGAGACATTGTTTATTTTTACCGCGTTTTCGCTCATGCTTTTAAGTATAACAATTATCTTAAGTTAAGTAAGGATGGGTGCGCAATCAGAGCTGAACGGCGCGCGACAGCCGCCAGAGGAGCGGCGGTCCGGGTGGGGCACTGCTCAATACAACCGGCACCTGCAGCTGGTCATCTCCGCGCAGCCTAATTTTGCCGGCAATATTTGCGTCTTCGTCTTCGTCCGGTGCAACCTCTGGGCTCAGCCGGCTACCGGGCCATCCGTACAGCCACACACTTTCACCCGCCATCACATCAACTGTTTCGCCCCAGGGCAGGGTATAGGTACCGATTGTCTCTCCCTTGCGGGCGACTTCTATTCGCTGGAAATGTGCCTTGGCGCTGTCGAGCAGTTGCCGGGACGAATCATACAAAACAGTCTGATCCGGCGCACCCAGCACCACGCCCAACAGCGTTTCCTCATGGCCATCCTCCGCGATGTGCCGGGCAGAGAAGAGCAGGCACAATCCGGCCTCATCAGTGTTGCCAGGCTTAATGCCCGTCACACCATCAACGAGGAGCAACCGGTTATAGTTGTAGATGACATCGCCGCTGGGAAGCGTAGCCGTCGGCTGCGCCACGATCTCTGCCAGCACTGGATGGGCGATCGCCTTTTGCCCGATGCGTATCAATTCTGACGGTGTACTGACAGTATCAGGAGAAAATCCGGTCGCATCGGCTACACGCGTGCGCTTTAGGCCAGAGCGCTGCAGCATGTCATTGGCATATGCCACATACTCGTCGACCGAGCCGAACACGCGCCTTGCCAGTGAGTCGGCCATGTTGTTTGATGATGGCAGCAAGATTGCCTGCAATGCTTGGTATTGGTTCATCTGCCAACCGGCCGTCACCGGCGAAACCGTACCCCACTGCGACACATAGTGGCGGTAAAGTTCTTCATCAGCCGCATCAAGTGTGAAGGTGATGCCGGGTTCGCCCGGCTCCATGGGTGCTTTTTCAAGGACCGCTAGTGCAGTGATGACTTTCGCCAGGCTGGCAATCGGACGTGGCTGCTCATCGTCGCGTGACGTTAAAAGCGGGCCGTGCTCAAGCGTACCCAGCGCGGCTGACCCGTGCGCCGGCCAGACAATGCCCGGCTGATCGCTTTGTGCAAATGCCGTTTCATGCAGCTTCAGCTGGCCGACCGGCAATTCACGCCGGAACATCAATAGTAGCCCGATCAGTGCCGCGCCAATAAGCACCATAGTCGCCAGCCGGCGGAGGCGCATAAACGTGCCCTTGACCGGTCTGACGCGCTGATACCGTTGATGTTGTTGGTGTCGTTGGTCATGACGACGAAACCGACGGCGAGAGCGATGACGAAAGCGTGCAACCATAATCTCTTTATTGTACGCGACCAGACACAAAAGAGGTAGTGTACTTAACACTACATATGCCATCTATGCCACCATATATGGTGTACCTACGCTATATATAGCGTAGTCTGAAATGGCTTCCTTTATTCTTGCAGGTCAGAAACCGGCGCTTCTACTTCTACTTGGACGCGACGGATTTGGGGGAATTCTTCTTGTAAGCGAAGCTTGATCTCATCTGTCACTTCTTCGATTTCGTCGGTCGTCAAGGCATCTTTTAGGTGCACTTCGATAACAACAAGCAGCTTGTCGGAGCCAATGTATAGCGCATACAAATCTTCGACTGTATTAACCCGCGGGTGGGCAGTGGCGGTGCGTACAATCTGCTCTGCCAACTCAGGCGATATACTGCGGCCAATAATCAGGGCGTGGACATCGACCATAATCAGCAGTGACGCAATCATGGTCGAAAAACCGACAACCATGGCGCCGATACCATCAAAACGTGCGTTACTGGTGATGATGACAATAATAATCGCAACCAGGCCGAACAGTGCCGCGACGCTGCCCATCATATCAATCACAAAGGTTATCTTTGTCTCGACCATGCCGGACTGGAAAGCCCGCCGCCACCACGACTCTTTGCCCTCGTTCTGGTTGAGCCTCATGACACTGCGGCTGAATGCATATACATTGGTGGTCAATCCAAAGATAAGCATCACGGCGGCCAGGCCGACCAGCTCGATACCATGCGGATTAGTAAACTGGCGGTAGCCGAAGTAGAAAGACAACACACCCGTACCAAGAAACATAACAAATGCCGAAACCAGCGCCCAAAAGAATATCTCGCGGCCGTACCCCAGCGGATGCTTCTTGTCCGCCTGGCGGTGACTCCGGCGCGTGCCGTAGTACAAGACACCTGCCGTGGTCACATCTGACAACCCTTGCAGGGCCTGCGCCAACATAACCGCACTGCCCGTGAAGAACGCAACCGCCAGGTTCAGCACCACGTCCGAAACACTGACAATAAAGGACGTGCTTACGACAGACTTATCGGACAGCTTGGTGTCTTGAGCAGGCGGCTTTGGGGTGGTTTTTGTCATAAGTAGCTGATTTTTAGTATAGCAAACGCTAGTGTGCCGCTATGGTTCTGTATATTGAGTGGTCTGCAGACAAGCCAAGCGAGACGGTCGCCACCGCTTTTGGCAACACTATCGATCGCCCGTACCGTCTGCCTTGACCGGCTGGACGGCAAACCGGCCTAAAACCGGTTTCCGCTTGGGTGTCGCGTGGTACGTGACAGTGCTGGTGCGCTTCAATTTATTCCAGCCGACGTGCGCGCCCTTCAGCATTGTGAAAACCGAAGCATACAGCAAATACGTCCTTACCGGGGAATACACAAACCGATACATAGGCAGGGCAATCAAATGCATGAACTGCTCGCGCGCCAGCACCAGGCCGATAAGCGCCGCCAAAAATTGGATAAGGCTAATAATCATGAAATAGAACAAGATGGTCGACAACTGGCCGGCGGCGATATTCTCAAGCGCGATAATCACAAGGACAGGCGTAAACACAACTGGCACGATGACGCTGAATATTGCATTCGGGACAACATACATGCCGAGCCAACCGCGCTTTCGCCGGAGTATAACGTCACGATGCTTCCAGAACACCTGGATATTACCAAATAGCCACCTGAAACGCTGCTTGGCGAGTGACCGGAGCGTCAGCGGCGATTCGGTGTAGGCAACCGCCTCTATGTCCTGGATGACTGTATAACCCGCCTTGTGGATGGCGATGGTGAGATCGCAGTCTTCGGCTAACGTCGACCCAGAGTAGCCGCCTGCGTCCGTAATGGCCGCCTTCCGCCACGCGGCACACGCACCGGGTGCAATCATAATGGCACCTACGTAGGCTTGGGCAGACCGCTCAATATTAATGCCGGTTATATATTCGAGCGCTTGCCATCGCGCTAGATAATTCCTGACATTACCTACCTTGACCACACCAGCGACCGCACCGACATACGGATTAGCAAAGTGCCGGATCAGCTTACCAATGGTCTGTGACAAAAATATGGTATCGGCATCAATACTTATCACGATATCACCCTGCGCGATGCGAAGACCTCTGTTGATGGCTGCCGACTTGCCCATATTCTTCTGGCGGACACCCCTTACTTGAGCATTGGCGCTGAAGCTCTGGACGATACGCCACGTCCCGTCTTTTGAGCCGTCATCAACGATAATAATCTCAAAGTTTTTATACCGTGACCTAAGCAGGGAGCGGATGGTTTTGTCCAACACTTTCTCTTCGTTATAGGCGGGGACGATGACACTGACGAACGGCGTATAGCCTGCCTTGCGGCGCGGGTAGCGTATGCGTTTCACGAAAAGACTTGCCAGCGCTATCTTGAGCACCATGCCGAACGTCGCCAAAACGACACCAATAATGAACAGCCACTCGAGCGTGCGCTGCGGCCAAACCAGCGTTGCCTTGGCTGCCACGAGGCTTAGGTAGTCCGGCAACGTCGGCTGGACGATGGGATACAGCTGCGGTGATTGCTGATATAGCTCGTCAATGGTCACGAACGAGTAGCCCGCTGCTTTTGCCTTGGGGATAAATGACCTCAGGTATTCAACTGTATACGAGCGGTCGCCGCCGGCATCATGCAGCAGCATGACAATGTCACCACCGCTCAAATCAGGAAATTGGAACGAATCGCCAGCGTGGTGCTGCCAATCGTTAGAATTAAAATGATAGCTCGTGACGACATACCCTTGTTGCTGAGCCTGCAAAATAGCCCGCATGTTATCACGAAGTGAATCGTCATCCTCGCCGCCATATGGGATGCGAAAGTACGACGGATTGCGCCCAACGGTCGCTCGGATCGCCCGCTGTGCCTGTGTAATTTCCTGCTGCCCGCGGAAATCACTCGCATAGTCAAAATCAACATGACTAAAAGTGTGGTTAGCGACAACATGCCCTTCGCGCGCAATCCGCTTCGCAATATCCGGAAACTTCACGACATTTTCACCAAGCGCAAAGAACGTGCTTGGCGCTGCTTCGGCCGCTAAGATATCTAAGATTTGTGGCGTAAACGCTGGGTCGGGCCCGTCATCGAACGTCAGCGCAATTCGCTTGCCACCGGTTTGTCCGTACCGCTCCAGGAGATAGGGGAACGATCCCGCTGCCTCAATCTCATGCTCGTACAGCGGCCTGATTGGCTTATGGGTAAACGGGTCTAGCAGATACGGCTGCCTGTCGACAACACCACGCTTCAACACTCGAATCAACGGGCCACTGCCGATTACAGGCACATTGTCTCGCTCGAACGAATAGGCAATCTTCGATGGTGAGACAGCAGGAGTTGACGCAGCAGTAGTCACCGCCGAACTGCTTAACACAAATGGTGAGACCGACACGTCCGCAAGCACTCTCGGCACAAATGAGAGCAATGCCGCAAACAGAACATAAGCGCAGAGAAAGACGGCTGTTTTTGTTCGCCTCCATCGCTTTCCTGTGCTGTCGAAAAAGACAGGTACCTCGCTGCGGTTTTTCCTCACATCACCCCCTCCAGAATCTACCTCTTGAAATGTAACGGTCTAAAGCAGTTTTTTGATGTGCAAATTTTTACAAACACCGCGCAATACAGATACAGAGACGTTAAAGTTCGTTCTGATATAGTGAGTACCATGCAGGCAATTCTGGACAATACCAAAACCCGGCCACATGTCGTTATTATTGGCGGCGGTATCACGGGGGCCGGTATTGCCAGAGATGCCAGCTTGCGAGGCTTCAAGGTAACGCTCGTCGAACAAGACAAGCTCGGAAGCGGCACCACCGGCCGGTTTCACGGCATACTGCACAGCGGTGCCCGCTACGCCGTCAACGACTCCGAGACAGCCGCCGACTGCTACCGCGAAAACCAAATCCTGCGTCGCATCGCGCCGTCCGCAATCACGGACACTGGCGGTATTTTTTTGGCATTGACACCAGAAGAAGCGACGTATGCCGATACGATTATGCAGGCGTGCGAAGACGCGGGCATCCCGGTTATAGAAATTTCGCGTGATGAAGCCGCACGGCGGGAACCGAACGCAACACCTGAAGTGTTGCGCGCCTTCACCGTACCGGATGCGTACGTTGATGGCAAAGCGTTGATCGAGCTGAATATGCGCTCATCCACAGAAGCCGACGAGCCGGCCACACTCCTGACAGGCCATACCGTGACAGAGCTGCGCAGGGAAGGCGATAGTATCAAAGCCGTTGTCGTACACGACGAGCAGGCAGACACGACAAAAGAAATCGCGTGCGACTATGTCGTGAACGCGTGCGGAGTATGGGCTGGCGCTGTTGCCAACATGGCATCACTGGAACTCCCGATGGTTTATGACAAGGGCACAATGATTGTGTTCAAGCTGCGACTAAATAACACTGTGCTGAACCGCTGCCGGCCGGAGGATGATGGCGACCTGCTTGTGCCGCACGGCGACCACAGCATCATGGGCACAACGGCCAGGCCTGTCAGTGACCCCAACGACAACCAGCCGACACAAGAAGAAATTGACCTCTTAATCCGCGAAGGCACCGCCATGGTGCCGGCCATTCGTAATACTGCTATTACGAGCGTTTTCGCCGGCGTCCGCCCGCTCTTTGACTCTGGCCTGCTGCAAACTCCCGGCACGACAACCCGCTCGCTTAGCCGGTCGTTCCACGTCATCGACCACGAGTCCGACGGCGTCAGTAATTTCATCAGCGTTATCGGGGGAAAGGTAACGATTTACCGGCTCATGGCCGAGGCGGCCGTTGATAAACTCTGCGAGAAGAGCGGCCTGTCCGCCTCCTGCACAACAGCGGACATCAAGCTGTAGTTAAACACGACAAGGAGCCGGGACTTTCGCAGCTGGATGCAGAAACGGTACGAAAGTCCTACGGGAAGTGGATGAAAACGAGGCCAGCAGTTGAGCGCACCGCCTCACTATACCGTCCATCCCACGCGCCATTGTACTGGCTGATGCGGATGGTACCGTTGCCATAGACTTCTTCTACGTACATAGTGTGCCCATAGTAGCCAGCGTGGCTCACTGCAACGTCGCCAACGCGCGGGTTTGTATCAACCGGGATGCCAGCCGCGCGGGCATTATCATCCCAGAGGTTTGCGTTACCGCGACCACCCCAATACGGCATGTGCCGGCCTGTAGAAGCCACCTTCCAGGCGGTATACGAAACACACTGGCGCTTGTACATACCCCACGGATCTGGCATGGCGTTCGGGAAAGGCACGTTGGCCCACGGGTAACTACCCGTACCGGCATAGCTGACGCTGCCAATAACATGTTTGGCATTTTCGGCGGCCTGCTGGCGTCGGAGTTCGGCCATGCGGCTGTTGTTGTTACTTATTTCGCGCTCGAATTCTGCCCGCTGGGCGCGGTTGAGGGCAAGCAGCCTGTTGGTTTCTGCCCGCTGTGCGGCGAGTTCAGACTGCATTGCCTGCTGATCTTGCAGCAATTTTTCTACTAGTGAACGCTGCTCTTCCAGCTCTGCCTTGAGCTCTTCAATCCTGTCCAGTGTTTTCTTGATTTGAGCCTGGATAGTCAGGCGGTACTGCTCACGATCAACAAATTCGCCGAGGTCTTTGCTGGTAGCCAGCATCTCGCCGGTTGTCATTTGGTCCTCCAAATACATCTTGCGGATGTTGATGCCGAGGATACGCTTTTGCTCGGCCATTTCTGCTTCGGCGGCGTTTATTTTGTGATGTAAATCATCGCGCTTCGCTTGATTGTCCCTGATTTGCGCCTCCAGGGCCGCAATCTGAGAACGTAAGGCAGCAATAGTCGCTTCGAGGCTATTTGCCTCCGCACGCAGCTCACCAAGAGCAGCGCCGTTTGTGGCGTTCTCGTTCTGAAGTGCTCGGATCTGATCATCGTACCTATCGGCTTCGACGACAGGCGCCGCGAACCCAGCTACCCCAAATACAAGCACCATTGATAGTGCGACAAGTGCTTTGCTTGATAAAACGTTTCTTAAAGTTTGACTTTCTATGGAGCGTCCGACATAGCGCAGTACGCCGGATGCGGCTTTTGAAAGTTTGTGCATGAACCCCCCTGGTTACTACATAAAAGTAGCGCGCAATAAATAAATGTGGCTTTGATGCCGGGCCGAGCGGCTTCTTCGGGCTGTTTGTTTGATGAAGAGTTTGGTGTGAGGCACCAGTGTTTTAGCGATGTTTGTTATCGTGCGTCGTCTTCCGCTCGATAGTAATTACATTGCTGTGATTTACCCCCGCTCCTTACAATATTCTTACGTAAAATACTGGGTCATAGAATTGTTGTTTGGACAATTTTTGGATGAAACAACCTCAAAAATATACCAGCCTTGATATATAAAGGTCAAGTAGATTCTATAAAAATTCTCACAATGCTTCTGTCGGGCGTAAAATCAGATGAAAATTATCACGCTACAGTGCCGAGCAATTGACGTAAACGTTCGATAGTCACTACGCCAATTATCTGCCTGTTCTTCCCGACATACAGCCGTGAGGCATGCCCTTGTTGCATTCTCATAAGCGCCGTCGCGATAGTGTCATCGGGCGTCAGCTGTGCCGATTGCGCACTATCTGTAGGCGTGGGGTCCATAATTTGACGCACCGTCACGTTCTTGTACCGCCGCAGGAAAACCGACTGGAGATAGCTGAACTTGGCAGCAGTCGCCAGGAACCAGCCCAGCACAATCAACCATACGCCGCTTACAAAAATTCCCGTCAATATCTGCGCCCCGCCAAGAACGGCGAGCAACACCCCGACCACTCGTCCACCATAGCTAGCAATCCGCATTGCCGTATCAACATTGCCGGTCAACCGCCACACTATTGCCTTAAAGACCCTGCCACCATCGAGCGGGTACCCGGGAAGTAGATTAAACGTTGCGACAGCCGCATTGGCGATAGCGAGCGTTACACCGACAGCCAGTATATATTCGTTTGAGAATACCCAACCGCCGAGCGCGCCAAGACCGCCAAACAGTCCCGCAGCAATATAACTGGCTACCGGTCCAGCTGCCGCCATAAGGAACTCGGCACGTGGCGTCGGCGGCTCTTGGTTTATCTCGGCAACACCACCGAGCATAAACAGTGTTATGCGTTGAACCTCAAGCCCGTATCGTCTGGCTACGAGGGCATGCGCAAACTCATGGGCCACGACAGAGGCAAAGAAGAAGAGCACAGTCACAACGCCCATCACAACCGCGGCAACGGCTGCGACATCAAGCACAACTGAATAGAAGCGCAGGGCAAAGACCCAAGACAGCAACCAGAAAACCACCAGCCATGAATAGTGTATCTTAAGTTCAATTCCTTGTATCTTGCCCAGGCGAAAGCCTCTCCCGTTCACCTCTCGCGCCCTCCTAAACTCGCACACTAACTGTACGCCACAGCGGCCGGCACATCAGCCGGTTATCTCACATCATTAGGTCTACGGAAGAAGCGGCACAAACGCAAAGCCAGTGTGGCGCTCGGTAGTAGCCTGGCCGTGCTTTTTACCGAGAACGAGAATCTCGTCCCTGACAGGGATGACCGTCCTGCCGCCGTCACGCAGTTGTGATAATAATTCGGCTGGCAACTCGTCACTTGTAGCACTGACGAGTATGCGATCATACGGGGCTGTGGCCGGCCAGCCGAGAACCTCGCCAGCTTCATGAAAAAACACTCCTTGTATGCCTGCACGTCGACAATTGGCCGCCCCCATGCGCACCAGTTCCGGTATGCGCTCTACAGCGTGAACTTCGCCCTTGCTGCCAACCAGCCACGCCAGCAGAGCAGTCGTCCACCCCGAGCCGGAGCCAACATCCAGGACCTTATCACCAGGCTGCGGGTCAAGCCACGTCAGCATCAGCCGCACCGTATACGGCTGGCTATTTGTCTGGCCATAGCCGATAGCAACAGGTACATCAAATTCGGCTAGATGTTTTGCATACGGCGGCAGAAAATTCTCTCGGGCAACTGCCTGCATCGCCTCTTCAACTCGCCGTTTCGTAGAAGGTAGTGGCTCGTCCATACCAAACAGCTAAACACATCATTATGCCGCGGGGCAGTGAAATTTTTAGGCAGTTACAAATTTACGAGAAATGAGCCGCGCGAGTGCACTATAACCCACCACATAAGACCCGAGCACAAGACAACTTGTCGACACAGAACCCGCCATAGGCAAGAGCACAAGGCCGCTTATCGCAACAACTGCTAGGCAGTACTTGCCCTGTACAAGCCACGCCCGCACATTCGACGATCCCTGAACGCCCCTGATTATCGCGCCACACAGCATAAGGATGGACAGAATAGCGGCTGATACATGGAGCATTACAAGCACTGCAGTCATATGCCTAAAGTATAAAAGCTTGTGGCTATTATCGGCAACATTTTTAGCAATTTGTGAATTTATTCACAGTTCAGCCGGCACCTTTTGCTTATGCTTAAGACACCACCAAATCCAAAAGGAGGGGAACGAAAAGTATGAGCAAACCTTATGTCCCATCTGGCGGGATGAGCCTTAGCAGCTTTTCCAATATATCCTGGGAAGATGACCAGGATGATTGGAACGAAAAAGCTCAGCGTATCCAAATACGCGCTTGGCGCAAACTCAAGAACGAAATGAAGCAAAGATAGCCCGGCATCACAACGATCAAGCGGCGCAATTCCTAACAGCGCCGCTTTTATTATGCCTGTTTAGTTGCTCTTTTCTTTTTCGGCTAGAGACCCATTAAAGTAGTGGCGTATCTGGAACAGCACATACAGCGAGAGCAAAGTGCCGATAATAAATCCGATTATCTCCCCCGCGAGGGAAGCAGCCCGGACACCGAACAGCTCAAGAAGGTTGTGAGCAATACCGAGGAGCGTCAGCATGTACAGATAGTCCCATCCCGTTTTCTCCATACGCCTGAGTCGAGGGAATGCCTGCCAGGCCAACACGACATAAACTATCAGGAACAGCGCACCGAGCCACAACAGCAAGGTAACGTCCGAACGCCCGAGAAATGTCGCCAGGATAGAGGCGAAGCCAATGATAGGAAGTGCCAGCAATCCAATCAAGCCGGCGATAAAAGCGATCAAAACAAATATCCACGCGTAGGTAGCAAGCCACTTCCGCAAACCCTCCGGTAGCTGAAACGGCGCGTTTTTTACCAGCATCTCATCGAGCTTCGTCTCAAGTTGTCTCAAAGCTTCCATACCCATACTCCTTTTTACTGTTTACCCTAGCTTAGGGCTACCATCAGCAATTCGCAAGCACACACCTTGTGGATATCTATTACAAAAGCGGTAAAATACTACCAGAGATGGGGAAGTTTGAAGAAGAGTACAAGCGGCTGAATGCCGCGCAAGCTGCGGCCGTTGATGCGATTGACGGGCCGGTGCTGGTCATTGCCGGGCCAGGCACCGGCAAGACGCAGTTGCTCAGCATGCGCGTTGCCAATATCTTGCGCCGGACTGATGTTAACCCCGGCAATATCCTCTGCTTGACCTACACCGAATCCGGCCAGCAGGCTATGCGCCAGCGTTTGACACAGCTCCTCGGCAAGCCGGCAAAGAAGGTTGAGATCCATACCTTCCACGGCTTCGGCAATTATATAATTGGCCGCTTCTCGGAACATTTTCCAGAGTTGGAAGGCTTCCGGCCGGCCGATGACCTCGCGCTCTATGAAACCATGCGTGATTGCCTTGAGCGGCTACCACGGAATAATCCACTTTCCAAAATGTCGTACGGTCAGTTCATCTACCAGGCCGATGCGTCAGCTCGTATCAGCCAGCTGAAACAAGCCGGTATTTCGCCAGAGCAAGCCTGCGATCTGGCAGAACAGGACACCAAGTGGTGCGCTGAAGCCGGCGCAGTAATTACAAAAGCTTTTAGCACCATTGGGCGCCTGTCACCAAAATCCATCCCTTTGTTGCAACAGGAGCTTGCGTCGGTGCTGGACGGCACACATGAATCAAACGGCCTCGGCGACGCCTGCACGAGCGAACTTACTCAGGTGCTCGAAGAAGCCGCTGCCAGCAACAAGACCGCCCCGCTCAGCGCATTTAAGAAGCGCTGGTTTGTGAGCGAGGACGGCTCTCTTTACTTCCGTCCCAAGGACCAGCTCAAGAAGCTGTCCGCCCTGGTTGACCTGTACGCAATGTACGAGGCGGAAATGCAAAGCCGCAAGCTCTACGACTATGACGACATGATCCTCTACGCGCTGCAGAAGCTGGAGTATGACAAAGAACTTCTAGCCGAGGTGCAAGAAACATTCCAGTACATTCTGGCGGATGAATACCAGGACACCAACGCCGCGCAGGCTAAAATTATCACCCTCATTGCCAGCAATCCAGTGAACGAAAACCGCCCGAACGTCATGGTGGTGGGCGACGACGACCAGGCGATTTACGGCTTCCAGGGAGCGCTCGGCGACGTGCTGTTGCACTTCCGCGAAGCATGGCGGGATGTCACCACCATCACTCTCAAAGATAATTATCGCTCAACCCAGCCCATCCTCGACCTTGCCCGCCAGGCTATCCGGACAGGGCAGAAGCGCTTGGAGAATTATTACGAGGATATCGACAAAACGCTCACGGCCAATGCCACGTACCGGCCCCAGCCGCCCGCCATGCACATCACCACCTCTCATGAAGCAGTGCTCGACCTAGCAGTCCATGCGGCAAAAAGCGCGGGCTCAGATCGACAGCTGGCGATAATAGCGCCGAAGCACAAATACTTAAAAGAGCTCGCTGACAGACTTGACGCCGCGCATGTTGATTATTTCTACGAAGGCCGCGAGGACCTCCTCAAAGACCCGGCACTCAATAACGTGCTGATGCTCGCCAGCTGTGCCCTAGCTGTGAAAGAACGTGAGTATGGGCTGACCAATTACATTTTGCCTGAACTGATTACAACAGGAGCGCTGGATATCACGCGGCCGCAGGCCTGGCGTATCGCCGTCCAAGCGCGCCAGCAATCAAAAAGCTGGTGGGAAGTACTTGCCAGCGACTCAATCGAGGGGTTGGAAAACGCCCGCACCAACATCCGGGCGCTTGCTGATTCGCTGGATGCGGCAGATGCCAAGGGCTCGCTTGCTTTTGTCGCGCGAACAAGAAACATCCATCGCCAGCGGCACATTCGCGCGCTTGTTGAACATGCAAAAAAATATTTGGGTCGAGACACGGTATCGCTCCATGAGCTGCTGAGGTACATAGAGCTGTGTAAACTGGCGGGCATTGCCTTAAGCGAAACGTTCGAGAAGGGAAATCGTGAAGCCAACATACTCCTCCTCAGCGCCCACAAGTCCAAAGGCCTGGAATTCGACCGAGTCCACGTGCTGCATGCCGATTATTACACCTGGTTTAAGGAACGTGGACGGATCAACACCATATCACTCCCGCCAGGATGGCAGTATATCGAGCCTGAACGCCAGACCCTCGATGACAGGCTGCGGCTCCTGTACGTCGTCATGACCCGGGCCAAGCAGGAGCTGAGCCTTATCAAGAGCAATATCCGCACCGCACACACTGATAAACAAACCGATAACCTGCCCGGAACCGACGACATACAAACATTTGAACAAGCCGCACCGTCCGCTGATTCCATCCTCTCATCGCCGCAAGCGGAAGAGCAGTGGCAGAGCTGGTACTTGCCGACTGACAGCAAGGAGCAACAGCAGCTTCGGACAATCCTAGATCCCGTGTTAAGCCAGTACCGCCTCAGCGCCTCCCACCTGACCACATTCCTTGATATCGCGCATGGGGGCCCTTTACAGCTATTTGCGCACTCATTGCTCGGCATCCCAGCGCCCGCACACCCGGAAGCCTTGTTCGGCAACGGCGTCCATCAAACACTTCGGTTTTGCCAAGAGACGCTCAACGCGACCGGCAAGCTACCGGACAATGAGCAGCTAGCACACTACATTCGCACACACCTGCCGACAATGCGCGACGACCAGCGCAACGATGTCGTCTCGGCAGTACGGGAATTTATTGACCACACGGCAATCTTAGAACGCGGCGGAGTCAGCGAATTCAGCTTCCAACCGCAAGATATCCAGATTGACGGCATCAGGATTACCGGCAACGTCGACCATTACATCGAGAAAGACGGTATTGTTCATATAACCGATTTTAAGACAGGGCGAGCTATAAACTCATGGCGCGTTACCGAAGATTACTACAAGCAAAAGCTGCACCGGTTCCGTTTGCAGCTTCTGTTTTATGACCTCCTGTTCCGCCTAAGCCCCATGTTTAACAATATTACCGGCACGAGCCTCAAGATAGCGTTCGTCGAACCCAGCCGGCGCGACGTGTACTGCGAGCTTCCCCTGGAGGCCGACGACCAATCACGCGAAGAGCTCACTAAGCTCATGGCTGCCGTCTGGAAACATATCATTACTTTGGATTTTCCTGATACAAGCAGCTATGGCACGGACATGAACGGTCTCGCCGCCTTCCAGGACGACCTGCTGGCTGGATTGGTATAAAAAACTACCCGGCGTTCACCGGGCAGTTTTGTTCGAACTATCAGCAGATTGGCTATTTGCGTGAAGTCTTCTTCTTCGCTGCAGGGCGGCGAGTTCGAGACACCATCGTACGCACTTGTGCAAACCGGAACCGACGACCCATCTCCGCGCCATCATCAGGCGCATAGAGCAGGGCATAGAGGTTTACGCCCAAGATACCACCGACAAGCGGTCCAACAACATAGGCAACGTCCCATGCCTGCACACCGAGTGCAAGCGCAGGGTTGATAAGCCCTAAGGACGCAACCGTTGCAGCAACTACACCTAAGAATAGTGATGCTGCAGCCGTGCTTGCCCAGCGAAGGCCGGCCTGTGCTTGATAGACTACCGCTGCGATACCAAGACTGAATACAAAGGCACCGATAAGCTCTGCAACCAAGATCTTGGCATCGAACTCACCACCTGTTAGCTGGTTCAACTCCTGGCCTGTCAGGTACTCATAAAGCTGCCAGGATGCGAATGCACCCAGGAACTGTGCAGCAATCGAGCCAACGGTCTGGAAAAAGTTCAACCGGCCTGCGGTCCACAAACCAAGTGACACCGCCGGGTTGAAGTAACCGACAATATGCTTGCCGAACACGAGCACGAGCATCAACATCGCCAACCCCATACCAAGCGAATAGCCGACGCCAGAGCGGCTTACCGTGAGAATTGTGACAACTAGCAGTGCTGTCCCCAAAAACTCCGTCACCAACATGGCGATTTTGTTTCTTCCGAACATTTCGTCCCTCCGTATTATTATTGTTTAAACAGTAATACGAGCAATTCAAAAAAGCAAACATAAGTGCATTACATATACTTTATCGATGCACTTTTTTCGTCAATCCAAGAGACTGCTACTTATACTGCGAACGGCGATGGCGGCGGAGACCAGCTACCTTGAGCCGGACAGCTTGGCGGTCGATAAGCGACTGTGCTTTCTCAAGCTCGATTTGATCTTTGGCTTCATTGCGCATTTTGCGGGCTAGTTCCAGAGCTTCTTGAATCTCTTGTTCATTCAACTCCTCGGGGTCATCAGCTTCATCAACCAACACGCGAACCGCGTTATCACGTACTTCGACAACGCCGCCGCTAATGGCATAATGCTGCATCAAATCATCCGGCGTATTTTCCTGTGGGCGGATACTGACAACACCAGGAGCGGCGAGACTCACGAGCGGCATATGATGCCGGAACACCGCAATCTGCCCGTCGGGGGTGGGGAGCAGCACTTCATACACGTCCTGGCTGAACTTCGTCCCGGATAATGTTACGAGCTCGAATCTAATCACTTTCTACTCCTGGCACACCCCAGACTATTTCTTCCGGAATAGGACGCACAATATCTGCAGCAGGCTCACAAGCGCCAACACAGGCAGAGCAGATTACCTGTCCCGCAGGACCTACCACTCTCCAGCATTTATCTGGACTCTGATTTATAGCCGCCTCTATGCCATCCACACTACTTTGAACTTTAATCTCGGGGGGATTACATCTCACCATTACTTGACCTCTTTGATGGTGCCCTTCATGTAGAAGGCGCTTTCTGGCTTGTCGTCATGCTTGCCATCCAGAATTTCGCGGAAAGCCTGGATAGTGTCCTTGAGGCTGACATACTTACCCGGGTTGCCGGTAAACTGTTCGGCCACGTGGAACGGCTGGCTCAAGAAGCGCTGGATACGGCGGGCGCGGGCGACCGTCAACTTGTCTTCATCCGACAACTCTTCCATACCAAGGATAGCGATGATGTCCTGGAGGTCCTTGTAGCGCTGCAAGATGCGCTGGACTTCGCGGGCGACGGTGTAGTGCTCTTCGCCAACGATCTCTGGGTCAAGGATAGTTGAGCTTGAGTCAAGCGGGTCAACCGCCGGGTAGATACCAATCTCAGTCAACGCGCGGTTTAACACAATTGTCGAGTCGAGGTGGGCAAAGGTCGTTGCCGGCGCTGGGTCGGTGAGGTCGTCCGCCGGTACGTAGACTGCCTGGACAGACGTAATAGAACCTGTCTTCGTAGAAGTAATCCGCTCCTGCAGGGCACCCATCTCAGTCGCCAAGTTTGGCTGGTAACCCACTGCAGACGGCAAGCGGCCCAGGAGGGCAGACACCTCGGCGCCAGCCTGGGTGAAGCGGAAAATGTTATCGATAAAGAGCAGCACGTCCTGGCCTTCGTCACGGAAGCCCTCGGCTATCGTCAAGCCAGAGAGGCCTACGCGGAGGCGGGCTCCCGGTGGTTCGTTCATCTGGCCAAAGACCAGGCTGGTTTTATCAAGCACGCCCGACTCTTCCATCTCCTGATAGAGGTCGTTACCTTCACGAGTACGCTCACCCACACCGGCGAAGACCGACGTACCGCCGTGTTCCTTGGCGATGTTGTTGATAAGCTCCTGAATAAGCACGGTCTTGCCCACACCGGCACCGCCGAAGAGGCCAACCTTACCGCCCTTGGTAATCGGACAGATCAGGTCGATGACCTTGATGCCTGTCTCCAGAATCTCGACTTCACCTGACTGTTCGCTCAAGGCCGGCGCTTCACGGTGGATTGGCGCGCGGGTCTTGAATTTGGCCGGCTTGCCGTCAATCGGTTCGCCCACGACATTGAACATACGACCCATTGTCTCTTTGCCGGTCGGCACGCTGATAGCCGAGCCGGTATCAGTGACTGCAGCGCCGCGCTCCAAGCCGTCGGTGCTGCCGAGGCTGATAGCCCGCACACTGGTCTCGCTGAGATGCTGGGCGACTTCCATCACTAGCTCTTTTCCATCTAATTCAACCGTCAATGCATTGTAGATAGCCGGCAAGTGCTCCGCCGGGAACTCAACATCAACCACCACGCCAACGATCTGGCTAATCTTACCCTTAACTTTTTCTGCTACTGCCATTACAACTCCTTGCCTTCCTTTTGTCCTCTATCAATATCATTAATTGCGTGTACGTATCCGACCGTGTACGCCTTTAGGGCATCTTGCCGGCCAGCCTGCAACGCATGGTATGCAATTCCTGCCGCCACTTCTTCGAATAATTGGTGATACCGGGGGTCAAGGGCGCTCAATAATGCATCACCGTATTTATGGATGTCATCCGCGCTTATAATGCGTGCGCGTTGCTCTAGTTCCGGCTTATAGCTCATTTTATCGCCTCCGCGCCGCCGGTGATTTCGGCCAACTCCTGGGTAATTGCTGCCTGGCGGGCACTGTTGAATGCCAGCGTCAAATCATCAACAAGGTCGGTCGCGTTGTCGGTTGCGTTCTTCATGGCCATCATGCGCATGGAGTGCTCACTGGCGCGTGACTCGAGCAGTGCTTGAGAAAGCTGCACTTCAATCAACCGTTCAGTGACATTCTCCAGCACCGCCTGGGGCGATGGCTCAAACTCCGCCTCGTCCAGCCCTTTCGGAACTTCAACCTCCTGAAAGGCTGCCGGCAAGAGCCGGTCGTGCTTCACGTCTTGGCGAATGCTTGAAATGTAATCCGTATAGATAACGTCAACGACGTCAACATCTTTGGCAAGGAACCTATCAATGGCAGTTTGCATAATCGGCCGGATATCGTTGGCTGTCGGTCGCTCCGGGAAATTATGATACGCACCGATGACGTCAACGTCCTTCAGGCGGCTCGCGAAACGTGATCCTTGCTTGCCAATCAGCAACACCTCAGTGTGTATCCCCATAGCCTGGTCATCCTGAACGGCTTGGGCAAAGTAGCGAAGCACGTTGCTGTTGTAGGCGCCGGCCAGTCCGCGATCGCTCGTGACGATAATCAGCAAGCGCGACTTCACGATCCGCTGTTTATAGAGCGGGTGGCCATCGACATCGGTCAACTGGCGCAAGCGGGTCAGGATAGCCCGGGCAAGATTACGATAATCGCGGCTGCGCAGTGCGTTTTCCTGGGCGCGGCGCATCTTGGAAGCCGCCACCAACTCCATCGCCTTGGTGATTTGCTTCGTGTTCTTGACGCTAGTGATTCGGCGCTTCAGCGCGGTGGTTTGGGCCACGTGCTACTCCTTGCTGCCTTTCTCTTGGTACGACTTCGCAACTGCCTCTGCTGTCTTGATGATAAGTGCCTGCAGCTTGTCGTCCGGCTTGTCGCCTTCATTGAGTTTGTCCATTTCCTTGCGGTACTGTGATTGTAATTGGCTCAGCAGCGCTTCCTGAGCACTCTTAATCTGCGCTACCGGTACGCTGTCGAACACACCTTCGTTAGCAGCCAAAAGGGTAGCGGTCTGCTGCCACACACCAAGCGGGGTGTATTGCGGCTGTTTGAGTAGCTCAGTGAGTCGCTGGCCGCGTTCAATGCGAGCCTTGGTTTCGGCATCCAGGTCAGTCGAGAACTGGGCAAAGGCCGCCAGCTCACGGAACTGGGCCAAGCTGAGGCGAAGGTTACCGGCAACGCTCTTGACTGCCTTTGTCTGGGCCGAACCACCCACACGCGAGACAGACAAACCGACAGAAATAGCCGGGCGAATACCCTGATAGAACAAGTTGGTTTCCATGAAGATCTGGCCGTCAGTAATCGAGATAACATTGGTCGGGATGTAGGCGCTGATGTCACCGGCCTGCGTTTCGATAATTGGCAGGGCGGTGAGCGAACCGGCACCAAGCTCATCGCTCATTTTGGCTGAACGCTCCAGCAGGCGGGAGTGCAAGTAGAAGACATCACCGGGGTAAGCTTCGCGTCCCGGTGGGCGGCGAAGCAAGAGTGACATCTGGCGGTAGGCGGCAGCATGCTTGGAAAGATCATCATAGATAATCAGCGCGTGCTGGCCGTTGTCGCGGAAGTATTCGCCCATAGCCGTACCAGCGTATGGTGCGAGGTACTGCAAGCTGGCCGGGTCTGACGCGCTGGTAGCAACAACAATTGTCTGATCCATAACACCCTCGCGCTTGAGACGCTCAACGAGGCGCGCAACCTTGCTCATTTTCTGGCCGACTGCAACGTAGATGTTAATAACACCGGTTTTTTGGCGGTATTGGTTAATCATCGTGTCAACCGCAACGGCTGTTTTACCAGTCTGGCGGTCACCGATAATAAGCTCACGCTGGCCGCGACCAATCGGCACCATAGCGTCAATTGCAAGCAATCCTGTCATGAGCGGCTCATGCACACTCTTGCGGTCCAGTACACCAGGTGCCGGGCGTTCAACCAACCCGGTGCGGGTGGCAGCAATAGGGCCACGGTTATCGAGCGGTCGGCCAAGCGGGTCGACAACACGCCCGACCAGTTCCGGACCGACCGGAACCTCAACAACCTTACCGGTCAGGCGCGCCCGGGCACCAGCCTTGACGTTGATGTCCGAGCCAAGCAACACCGTACCAATCTCATCTTCAGTCAAGTTGAGTGCAAAACCGGTCACAGAACCACCGTCAGTCGTATCAATTTCGATCATCTCATTGAACCCACAGTCGCTGAGGCCATAAATCCAGGCGACACCATCACCAACTCGGGTCACAATGCCGACGTTTTCAACTTCCGGTGAAGACTTGAGGTCGGCTATGGCCGCGCGAATATCGGCGGACAGTTCTTTAACGGACAATTCACTCATGCGTTACTCCTTACGGGTCGTTTCTTTAACATCTCTAATTTGCGGCGGGCGGTGAGGTCCAGGAGCGTTCCGTCCGCCTCTACCTTGATTCCACTGAGCAGGCGATTATCAACGTGCTCGTTGATGACCACCTTGTCGGCAGAAAATAATGACTGTACTTGCTGGCGCACGTCTTCGGTCAATGGAAATGCTGTTGCAACATCCGCCTCCAGCACGCCCTCCTCGCGGCGACGGGTAGCAGCCACCTCACGCATCAGTGCGTCTAGCTCGCCGGTGCGGCGCTCGGCCAGCAGATAGCCAGCGATTTCTCGCACCAACTGCTCGCGGTCCAGCTCGCTGCTGCGCATCATACGGGCAATGACCTGTGCGACTTGCTTGCGAGTTGGCTTGGCCATTATCGCCTCACTCCTGCGAGCGCACGCTCGATTAATGTGCGGTCTTTCTCCGCATTGACTTTCTCGCTGATAATAACTTCGGCAGCTTCAGCAACCAATGCAACAACCTCTTGCTCTAAGCCCTGGCGTGCGCGCTTGAGGTCTTCGTCGATCCGTGCCCGAGCATCTGCCAGGATTGCATCTGCTTTGCGCGAAGCGGCCTCTTCGGCCTCTCTGATGATTGCTCCGGCTTCCTGATTGCCAGCGGCGATGATTTTGTCGGCTTCGACACGCGCTTTGGCGAGGATCTTCTCAACTTCTTCGTCCAGACGGTTCTTTTCCTTTTCCATCTGGATACCAAGCCGTACACCGTCATCGATAGTCTTGCGGCGCTTCTCCAGCGTCTCGACAATCGAGCTCAAAGCAAATTTCTTAATGACGAAAAAGAGCAGGAGGAACGTGACGCCCTGCGCCAAAATTGCCAACGGGTCAATACCCAAGGCAGCAATGCCTTGCGCTTCCTCTTCGGCGTGTTCGGCCGTCGCGGCAAACACGTTGATCATTTGAATTAGTTCAGTCACATGCACTCCCACAAATTATTATTCTATCAGTTATACCTCTGTCAAAGTAATTTTGAATCTTGGATGAGCCGCTAGGCGGCACTGCGGATCGCAAGTGAGCCGTATGAAACATACGGTGAACGCGAACCGCAAAGTGCCAACAACGCGGATCGCCAAGAGGCAAATTACGACAACAAGAATGCGCCAAGCAGGAAAGCTAAAAGCGCAGTAACTTCGATCATGGCCGCGATAATAACAATCTGGCCAGCTGCCTTACCAGCTTCTGGGTTGCGACCCAAAGCCTTCATGTAGTTTGAGCCAAGCCATCCCAAGCCGAGAGCTGCTGCTCCGAGGGATACGGCAAGCATGATTGCTTTTGCTACGATTGGTTCCATACCGTTTCTCCTTTATTTAACCCTTAATTTGTCCCTGATTTGTAGCCGAAAGAGGTGTAATCTTCTTTTCTTCCGGCGTAAACGGTTCAACACCATACTTTTCGACCGACGAGTCGACCTCACTCTCATCAGTACGCTCATGGTGTTCATCGTGATGGTCCTCGTGTGCGTGCGCCGTCGCCAGTCCCAGGTACGTCGTGGTCAGGATAGTAAAGACGTACGCCTGGATACCAGCTACCAGGACTTCAAACAACAGGATAGGAATAACTGCGAATGGCGTGCGGCCGCCTGCCAGAATCATCGAAGTAAAGACCGCGATGAGAATTTCGCCCACGGCGGTATTGAGGAAGAGCCGGAGCGCAAGGCTCAGGATACGCGTAAACTCACCAAAGACTTCCAGGACGCCGATAAAGAAGTTGATCGGATTCCACGGCTTGTTGGTGAAGTAGTGCTGCAGATGCTTCTTGCCGCCCTGCATGCGGATAGAGAGAATCTGCACCATCACGATCGCAATAACAGACATCGCAATCGTGCCGTTGATATCTGCCGTAAAGGGGCGGAACAGCGGCGTCTCGACGCCATCGACATTGAGATGCACGCCTGGGCCGACAATCGGCAGAATACCCATGAGGTTATTGAAGATAATAAAGAGGAAGTACGCGAGCAGAAACGGCGCGAACCGGACGGCATTCTTTCGGCCGCCCAAAGGACCTTCGAGCAGATTGAGGACAAATTCGATGACCACCTCCATGGCCTGCACCGCACCCTTGGCGGGGCGGAGCTTCACCCGGCGTGCAGTCCAGATAAGCAGCGCGGCGATGACAACAGCAACAATAACGCCATAGACCATGGCATTAGTAACGGTGAGTGGCCCGAGCGTGAACAGCTTTTCGGCTTTGAGGCTGATGTGGATACCGTTATCAGCCGCAAAGAAAGCGGGGAGCAAGAAGGTTAGCATACAGGAACCTCGCTCCACGACCGGACACGGGGCACTCTACTCACTGAGTTTGCCTTTGCACCTCTTATCATTTACGGGGCGATTATAGCAGCAGACCATTCGGCGCGCAATGGTCATACCCACACAAAAATACGGTGATTATGGCAGATTAGAGGCCAAAAGCGCGCTTCAGACGGATCGGAATGGTCAGCTCTTCGGGCCCGGAGCAGGCGCTGGGATCAGACTTTTTATTGTACTCTTCCGCATCCTTAGGGATGGCGTCATAGCGCTCACCAAGCTCCGACTTAGATGAATCACCGTAGTCAATGAGCAGCATGTCGCCACTTTCGATCAAACGGTTAGCTACTGAGCCGATTTCGTTGCCATTCAATATAAATGTCAGTTTACCGCCTTCGCCATCGACAAACACACCGTCATCCGTCTTGATGAGGTTGTTGCCAAGTGCGTAACTCAAGTTTGCAAAAAAGTGCCCCCAGGTCACCCCAGGTTCGTGCACATGAATCACATGGTTGACCATGTCATGCATATGCACGCGGGTCTTTGGGTCGCTGCCTTCGGCGCTACAACTCTGCACCTCTTCATAAAATGTCGGGTCATCGAACTCATCCCGCTCACCATTGATGTAGAGCGCAAAGTTTGCATGGTAGTGCACATCGTCACCGGACTGCGTCAGAACATGCACACCAGCAAGCCACAACACACCACCAACAAAGCCCGCAAGGGCGGCTAATATAAGAGTTCTGGGAAGTTTCTTTACAATATCCATACTGCTAGTGTACCAGATGGTATAATAAGATTATGATGACATTACTCGCCCATGCCGGGCACGACCACTCGGAACCAACCGCCACAACTAACAACCAGCTTCTTAGCTGGCCAGTGGCAGCAATATTGATGGCTGCCGTTGTTACTGCCGCGGTCGTCGCGACACTTGTGTATCTGAACCGCAAATCTGTACCAGCAGAGAAAGCCGAGAAGAAATGATAGCAATCTACACAACCCCAACTTGTGGCTTTTGCCACATGGCAAAGCAATACTTCCAGAGCCTCGGTGTTGAGTATGAGGAACACGACCTCACACAAGACCACGAGGCCCAACAGTGGGTCTACGAAAAGACCGGCCAGCTCGCTGTACCAGTCATTGATATCGAGGGTGATGTTATTCTCGGTTTTGACAAGCCTCGCATCGATACCGCACTGCGTGAAAACAAGCTCGTCTCTTAGATAACACTACAGCTAGTGTTTTTCTTGCGCGCGCTAACTCTATATTTGTATAATAAGGTAAATACAAGGAGGGTATATGGGCGAAACAGCAGCAGATTACACACCAGATCAAACGCCGGACCTTATACTTCACGAAGCGGACACTCCCGAAGAAACCGGCCCCACGAGACGGCTCGGTAACCTCTCGCTGGCATCAAGCGAGCTCGAATCACCCATCAAATACCCTACCTATACTTTTCGTATAAATGAGCACCATATGCTCGACAGGGGCGTGCTGGTCACCTCACCATTCGCAAGAGTCCGCGAAAGCATGCGTGCCTTGAGTGCTGTCCGTCCTGAGTATGGAGAGCTGGCTCGCCCTAACCCCCGCGATCGAGCACTGAAGAAACACCAGGCCTACATTAAACAGAAACACATCACCGCCGATGAACAGAAGCAAGTAACAGCCGAGACATTCGCCGATATGGTTGAAGAAAACCATCCTGCCGCCCAGCTTATCGTGCAGATAATAAATAGTTATAGCGATAAGCTAGGAGTTGACAAGCTACAACCGCTTGTTGACGACCTTATGAGTTTGACCGCCTGGGACCGCATGCAACCACGCTTTCAGGAGATTGCCAGGAACAGAAAGAACGGCAATACATAATGGCTTTTGAAGATTATCAGCAAAAGAAATCTGTCGCGCTCGTCTACACTGGGGAGAGCAAAGGCAAAACCAGCGCCAGCGTCGGCCTCATGGCACGAGCGCTCGGCAACGGCTGGCGGGTCGCCTTCATCCAGTTCATCAAGCACTGGGAAGTTGGTGAGCACAAATTTATCCGCGAAATCGACAAAGTGTTCGGCGACCGGTTGCTGTTCCACAAGGGCGGGAAGGGCTTCTACAATGCCGGCGACCTGAGCGCCAAGAACGTCACTGAAAACGAGCACAAGCAGTTTGCCAGGGAAACATACGACATTGCCTACCGCGCCGCCACCAGCGGCGACTACGATTTGGTTATATGTGACGAGATCAACAACGCTGTACATGACGGCCTGCTGACCGAAGATGACATGGAAAAATTACTGCGTGACCGCCACCAAAACACAAGCGTCTGTCTAACTGGCCGCAACTTCCCGGAGAAATACCTCGAACTGGTAGACATCGCCACCAAAATGACCAAAATCAAGCATCACTTCGACGAAAAGTTCCTTGCTAACAAGGGTATAGATTACTAGGCCCTCATTATCTAGCACTCTTGACATGTGAGTGCCAGATATTTTACATTTTTATAGGGGGAAACCCCTTATGATAAACCTGTAAACCTTAACATTAAGGAAGGAGGAAGATTATGCAACTAATACGATGGAACGACGATCCATTTGCGAGCATCGGTTCGTTACACTCCCAAATTGATGACATGTTTAACAGATACTTCAGCGCGCCTGTACACAGCGGCCTCGGCACTATGCCGACAATGGATGTCTATACCGAAGAAGACAAACAGCTTGTCGCCGAGATCAATGCTCCGGGCTTCAGCAAAGATGACATTGAAGTTAGCGTAGACAATGGCATCCTCGAAGTCCGCGGCGAGAAGCACGAGAAAGACGAAGAAAAGAATAAAAAGCGCAATTACATGGTGCGCGAATCGCACGCCAGCTTTTACCGGCGCATCGCCCTGCCGAAGCATGCGGACGGCGACAAGGTAACAGCACATTTTGAAAACGGCGTCCTGAAGGTAGTAGTGCCATTCAGTGAATTGCCCAAGCCAAAGCGAGTTGCAATTTCCCACGGCAAAGCAGAAGACAAGAAATAAGGGTTAACGCCACACGCGCATAGTCAGAATTGATTTGCGGCTCTGTTTTTGTGCTTAAATAAAGCATATGCAGCGCGCAAGAGCCAAAGTACAGATACCACCAAAACACCATCGCGCGGTCAGGATTAGCGGGAAAGTCATGGTGGCGGGAGCGCTTTTTGTCGCCTGGTCCCTTGGCTTAACCCTGCTCGTCCTGGCCATCGCGTGGCTTGTTTTCGTCCAACTGGGCCTGAACCCAAACAGCAGCGAGATCTCGCAAGCCCAACTTGCACAAGTCTCTTTCTGGGTCACTATCTGGTCCGTGCTTGCGGTCTACGTTATACAGCGGCTGCTTCGCCACCGACGGCGGATATTCGCCCGCTACAGCCGCCGGCTGCTACTTATTGCCATACCTACCGGCCTCATTGTCGGCAGCCTCACGACCGCTGGCTTGTCGATTGCGGCCTATCACACCCCGGAGAGCCCGGAGCTCTGCAGCATCCAAGATACGCTCAAAGTCGCACTCGCTAGCACACTCGCGATTGATACCAATCAAGGAAATGGCAGTGGTTTCGTGATTGACAACCAGGGGTACGTGGTAACGAACTACCATGTTATTGAGGGTGCCACCGCGCTACACACCTGGCTCGATGAGCAGACACAAGTCCCGCTTGAAGTAGTGCGGACCTCGCCAGAACATGACCTTGCCTTGCTGCGGCTCGCTCAGCCCATACCGCAACATTTGACGTTCGCTGGTCTTGACGACACGCATCCGGCCGAAGAGGTCTTCGCTATCGGCTTTCCTGGCAATGCATTTAGCGGGGGTTACGCGACGGTCACCAGTGGTGTTGTCTCACGAAAAGTTATCCCCGCCGGCTCCTACGACCTACCGCCAGACATCGAGCTATTCCAGACAGACGCGGCAATCAATCCCGGCAATTCCGGTGGGCCAATTATCAGCAAATGTGGCGTTATTGGTGTTATTGCTGCTATCTCCACCTCAGATTCGCAGTTCGGCGGGCTTCCGCGTGAAGAAGGTATCAGTTACGCTATAAGCAGTGAAACCGTAAAGCGCGTATTGGAGTTACCATGAGCAAACCAACACTATATCTCATGCTCGGCTACCCGGGAGCGGGCAAGACGACAACGGCCCAAGTCATTCACAAACTTACCGGCGCCGAACACATTTGGGCCGATCACGAACGCCGCAAACGTTTTGGCGCACCGACATTCTCGCACGCCGAAAATCAAATGCTCTACAACGACCTGAACGCCAAGACTAACCAGTTTCTAGCCGAGGGAAAAAGCGTTATTTTTGATACCAACTTCAATCTCTACAAAGACCGTGAGCGTTTGCGCGGTTTTGCCGCCAAACACGGCGTGAACACCGTAATCGTGTGGGTGTCGACACCACGCGAGATTGCACGTGAGCGCGCAACGAAAGGCGCCATCCTCCAAGACACACGGCTGCTCGGAGACTATTCGCAAGAAGAGTTCGACCGCCAAAGCCGCAAGCTTGAGCCGCCACGGCAAGATGAAGCAGTTATTGAAGTGGACGGAACAAAAGTCACCGACGAATACATACAGAATCTGCTCGCCCAGAATGAAATAATGGCTTCCTAGCTTCCATGAAGCTCGCCGGCATACGCATAGGCAAGCGCACACCACTATGGGTGGTGCTCATCGCCCTGACACTGTTCGGCATCCAAGAACTTGGACTGCTGGAGCGCCCCAAGCAGGCCATTGAGCAAGCCCAGCCGGGGCTTTACCGGGTCGTGAGCGTCGAGGACGGCGACACAATAACCGTCGCGATGAATAATTCAGAAGAACGGGTGCGCTTCATTGGTGTCGATACGCCCGAAACGCATGACCCACGCAAACCGGTCCAGTGCTTCGGCAAAGCCGCATCAGCGTTTACGCGAGATTTAATCGGCAACCATGACGTGCGCCTGGAGGCCGACCCGCTCAACACCAACCGCGACCGCTATAACCGCCTGCTGCGCTATGTCTACCTGCCGGACGGGACGTTGGTTAATGCCGAGATTATCAAGCAAGGTTACGGCTTCGCGTACACCAGTTTCCCTATGACAAAAGCAGAGGAGTTTAAGGCGCTCGAGAAAGAGGCAAGAGAGCAAAACCGCGGACTCTGGAGAGATTGCACCCCACAGCCAAACGAGTTCGGCGGCTACACCTCAAACCCGGAATAGCCCCACCACAAAAGGGTGACCCCTAAGGTCTGTTCTGCAACAAGAGAGGTTAGCGGGCTTTTGGCAGGTTTTTTATACGGGAATAGGCTTGCTCGATAAGAGCAAGCGGCCAGAACAAGAGCACCGAGCCTCTCAGTAAGCCCTGCAGCAGCGTCCGCCACAGGCTGGTATTCAGATAAAACGCCCGCACAGCCCGGAAATGGTAGCGAAGTTGCTGCAAAAACGGTCGCTGCAGGGAGCGGAACGAACAACCAACCGTGATTGCGGGAACGTGCCGGATATCCCCAAGTGGCGCAAGCGCAAACGCCAGGTCATAATCTTCCCATATATCAGGTCGTAAGTGCAGCTTGGGCTTGACCTGTAGCCACAACGAACCCCGAAATGCGCAGTTCGACCCCCACAACACCACATGGCCAGCATGCAATCGGGTAAAAACGCAGTGGTACAGATGAAGCAAAAACACCCCCGGCCACTTGACCGGGACGTCGTACGGATCGGGGTGCCCATTAAATGCAACCATTTCACGGTCATCAGCAAACAGCTCTGTCACATCAGTAACCCATGTCGGCGGCAGCACCGTATCCGCATCGATACGGGCAAAAATATCACCTGATGCGGCACTGAAGCCAGTGGCTTGGGCAAAAGCCTGGTGTTGGCGTTTTTCGTGCAGCACTGTGACAAAAGGGAAGCGCTGCGCAACCTCCACCGTCTTGTCAGTAGAATTGTTGTCAACCACAATAACTTCCTTCGGCCGCACGGTTTGATTCGCAATCGATTCAAGACAGGCACCAAGGTAGCGTTCTTCGTTGTAGGCAGGTATAATAATGGAAAGCGTAAGGGTTTTTCTCGACACTACCGTAGAATACTAACAGAATGCCAGCAAAAAGCAGAACGACTAATAACAGGCAAACAGCAAAAAGCAGCAAGCAGGGGAGCCGCAACCCCCTGAAGCATTACACTGTTCATGTGGTACGAAACTACTGGCGGCGGGGCATATGGCAAAAACTCATACTCACAGTCTTCGCCATAGTTTTGCTGCTAGTCGGCTCCATGTACGGCATTGCGCAGTGGTACATACACCGCCATGCCAATGAGCCGTTTGTTACAGCCGCAACCTTTATCCCACGCTACGCGCGCCACCTGGGCGTAGACCCCGAAGAGACGATGGATGCGATGATTAACGATTTGGGCATCCGCCAGTTCCGGCTCGTTAGCTACTGGGACGACATCGAAACAACTCCCGGGGTGTACGACTTCTCCGAGCTGGATTGGCAGTTCAAAAAAGCCGAAGAATCAGGCTCCAAAGTATCACTCGCCGTCGGACTGCGCCAGCCGCGTTGGCCGGAGTGCCACCATCCCGAATGGACCAAGAGCCGGCCTATCGACGAATGGTACGAGGATCTGAAGAACGTCATGCGAGCAACAATTGAGCGTTACAAAGCAAGCCCAGCCCTCGAAAGTTACCAGCTGGAAAACGAATTCTTTATGACCGTGTTCGGCATTTGTCCGGACCACACACGTGAGCGTTTGGTTGATGAATATAATTTCGTCAAGTCGCTCGACAGTGAACACCCGATCATCGTCAGCCGCAGCAACAACTGGGTTGGCATACCAATTGGCGAACCACGTGCCGACCAGTTCGCTATCTCCGTCTATAAACGAGTCTGGGACAAGACGATTACCAAACGCTACTTTGAGTATCCTTTGCCTGCATGGTTCTACGCCTTCCTGGCAGGCGCCGGAGAGATTGCAACAGGCCGAGATATGATCATTCACGAACTACAGGCAGAAGCTTGGCTGCCGGACGGGTTTGACATGCACACCGCACCCGCCGAGGAGCTCTACAAGTCAATGAACGCAGAACGGCTCAAACACCGCTTTGAGTACGGCCGCGCCACTGGTATGCGAACCATGTACCTCTGGGGCGTCGAGTGGTGGTATTCCCGCATGATCAACCACAACGACCCCAGCCTCTGGAACGTCGCGAAAGAAGAGATCAAAGAGCTTAATTAAGCTTCTTACTTAGAGCGAAGATATTGTATTACCGTCCCGGCTACACGTCGTGGGTTGAACTGCTCATCGTTGTGGCTGGCTTCACTGCCTAGTCGTAGCCGGCCATCAGGACCATCATCTAAGGAGACTGGCGTCGCGTAAGCAAACTTAGCAACAGCATCACCTTGCTGTATTCGCTCATCTGTATATTCCATAACCTGTGCTGCTGTACGTTCTATCTGCTTATGGCTGAAAGTCTTGTCTTCAGCATAACCCATAATCGCCAACCGAGCTTGAGGTAATTCTCCTTTTCGAATGAGCCGCTCGGTGCCAACATGACGACATCAACATCTTGAAAACACGTCCAACCACGTTCCTCGGCTATGCGCTGCATTTCATCAAATACCAGACTACCGTAGCTATGAGAAATCACGTTCAAGCGCTCGTTTTGTAGGCCTTCAGCCTCAACAATTGAAAGAAAATTTAGCGCCTGTGTGAGGGTAGCATCTTTTTGCCTTTTTCGTTTCGAACTATACCCTTACGATGCTGATCAGGGACGATAACATCATATCCCTGCTTCGCAAACTCAAGGGCAAATGGCGCTTTTGCGATTACACCCTCAGTAAATCCCGGTACATACAGGAACCGCTCCGTATCATCACCACGACCTTCACCCAAACGCACATACTCGATAGATTCACCATCCATGTGCTCTAAAGGAGCTGAACGCCAGCCTTTTACGACTTGATGTCTTGAAGCTCATATGCATCATAAAAGCGTGTTGCCAGCTCATTGCTTATCCGGTGACCTGTTTCAATACTCATGTTTGATACTATATCATACTCTGTGATTTTTGTCTATACTTCTCACGCTTTTCTGATACAATATTCACATAGTGAAAAAGAAGTCACAGAACCAGCCGAAAGCAATTAGCAACCGGCGGGCGCGGCATGATTACGCGCTCGACGATTCTTTAGTTGTTGGCATTGAACTGAACGGCCGGGAAGTAAAGGCGCTCCGCACCGGCCATGGCCACCTGCAGGGCGCGTATGTGACCATCAAAGACGGGGAGCTGTGGCTTATTAACGCCACGATTGCCGGCTTCAACGGTGTGCCTATCAGTGAAACCGAGCAGACCCGCAGCCGCAAACTGCTGGCCAAACGGCGCGAGATTGAGCAGCTGATACGCGCCAAGGAGCAGGGAAGAACTATCGTACCACTCGAGATACTAACTGGCGGCCGTTACATCAAAGTCCGTATTGCTGCGGGTCGGGGCAAGAAATCATATGACAAGCGAGAGACTATCAAGCGCCGCGACCAGACCCGCCACGTAGAACGTGAACTGAGAGCACGATAGTCCATCCAGCAACGGCTGCCCAGACGTACCCCCTAAGGGCCTGGGATTGAAAAGCAAAATGTGGTATAAATATACCGTAAGAACTTATAGTATTTACGGGTTTTTGCAGATTATATGATTAGTTTTGTTTGGGCCGACCATAATCCACTCTATGCCGGAAGGGGAGGCACAGAGTCTTTCACCATCGGAAAGATACGCGAGCTCAAATCACGGGGTATCCCGTCTCGAGTCCTGAGTCTGGGCCTCGGCAAAAACGATGGCCGCCAGTTTTATGATGATATTGAGTTCGTGGACCTGGACTCACCCAAGCGACTATCTGAGCTCGATGACATACTGGTATACGTCAATTATCCGTACAATGTCCCGACAAAGAAACGCTCTTTCACTTTCTTGCATTATCCACCACTCGACACCAGAAGCAGTGCCAAGCCGCCAAATTACCGCAAACTCCTCCACCCGGAAACTGTCATTATCACGAACAGCCGCTTCATGCGGGGTGTGTGGTCAGAGTTCTTGGGCATTAATGTCAACAAAATCCACATCGTTTACCCATTTGCAGATCCTGTTTTTTCTAATGTAAAGCGCCCGAAGAAAACCTGGAACAACACCCGCGTACTCTTCGCGGGGCGACTAGTACCAGAGAAGGGAATATTTTTATTTCTGGAGGCAATGCATCATAAGATTCTGCAGGAAGGCTTTAAGTTCCGGGTAACGAATGCTGGGAACCAGACAGATCAGGGCGCTGCAATCGAGAAACTCCTCCGATATCACCCATGGGTGCAAGTACTCAAGGCGCGGTACACACCGGCAGAAATGGCACGCCTGTATGCCCGCCACGATATCGTCGTCGTGCCCTCGAACAACCATTATTGGCACGAGGCTTTCGGTATGGTTTCGGTCGAAGCGCAGCACAGCGGCTGCAAGGTGATTGCCAGCAACAGCGGCGGCCTGCCCGAGACGAACTGCGGCGAACTGATGCTGTTCCAGCCCAGCAACTCATTTGATTTGGCACAAAAGATCGTAAAAGCCGCTACTGACGGCCCCATACTTCCGGAGTATCGGGCAGATACTATTACACATTTCACGCGAGCCTCATCGGTTGATGCGCTTCTGAGCATTATCAGTCGCTACTCCAAAGTACAGTTCGCCTAGGCACGCCCCACGCCTGTCGATATCATCCTGCTATTGCTATAATGCTTAGTATGGATCAACCCTTTGAGCTGCTGCCATTCTCTGAAATGGTGGTTTATCAGATATACCCGCGCAGTTTCAAGGACTCTTCTGGTGATGGCGTCGGCGACTTGAAGGGCATTACCAGCAAACTAGACTATCTCGAATGGCTGGGCATAAATGCGATATGGATATCGCCCTTTTACAAGTCTCCCATGGCGGATTTCGGCTACGACGTAGCCGATTATTATAAAGTAGACCCACTGTTTGGCAGCATGAGAGATTTTGACGAACTACTCAGCGAGGCCCACCGGCGCAAAATCAAAGTCCTCTTGGATTTCGTACCCAACCACACATCAGACCGGCACGCCTGGTTCAAAGAATCACGAGCAAGCAGGGAAAGCCCCAAGCGCGACTGGTACATCTGGGCAGACCCGAAGCCCAATGGCTCTCCGCCCAATAATTGGCTCAGCGTATTCGGGGGTTCCGCCTGGGAATTCGATGAAAAAACCGGCCAGTATTACATGCACAGCTTCCTCAAAGAGCAGCCCGATCTGAACTGGGCCAATCCGGCCGTACGTGAAGCCATGAAGGATGCGATGCACTTTTGGTTCGACAAAGGCGTGGACGGCTTCCGGGTCGACGCCGTGTACTGGATGGCAAAAGACGCCAAGCTGCGTGACGACCCGCCCAACCCCAACTTCAAGCCACACGCAGACAACCCCTACGACTCCCTTCAGCACGAATACAGCAGCAGACGGCCAGAGCTTTACGGCTATCTCAAAGAGCTCGCCCGTGTCGCCGCCGAATACAAAAACCGTATCCTCGTCACAGAAGCTTATCCCGAGAAGCGATTCAACCTCGCAGGATACCTGGATTTTTATGAAAATGTCGACCCAGAACATCTCGTACCGTTCAACTTCGAAGGACTGCATCTACCCTGGGATGCGCGGGCGTACAAACAGTACATCGACGCTTTCCAGGCGGCCCTGAAGCCAAATTATTGCCCGGTGTACGTCACCGGTAACCACGACAAACCCCGCATTGCCACCCGAATAGGGTACAAGGCCTCCCGGGCGGCGGCCTTGCTTCTCCTCAGTCTGCCGGGTATGCCGTTTATTTATTACGGCGATGAAATCGGCATGGAAAACGTGCCACTCAAAAAGCATGAGATTCGAGATCCCTTTGAGCTTAACGTGCCAGACCGCCGACTCGGCCGGGACCCAGGACGAACCCCCATGCAGTGGGCGCCCGTACGGCATGGCGGCTTCTCCCGCGTAACGCCGTGGCTCCCTCTGAGCAACAAGCACAAATCACGTGACGTAGAGTCTCAATCTAAAGACCCGAGCTCAATACTCAACCTCTACCGGAACCTCCTTTACTTCCGGCGGGCATCACCGACCCTGAAGTATGGCGGCTACCATGCAGTCGCCTCGCCGCATCGGGACGTATACATGTTCGTGCGGGAATACGAAGGCGAAAAGCTACTCATTGCCATTAACTTCTCTAACAAACGGCTCCGGAAACTCCCCGTGAAAGGCACGCCGATTATTTCTACTGCCGGTCATAAGGTGCCTGCTCGCGCGCTCCTTCCGCTTGAGGGACGCATCATCAGACTCGACTAATGAGCAAATAGTTGCCACTTTCGCCCCTGTTCGGTATAATTTGTCCGACAGTGTGCTCATGGGAAAAGAGCAGCCCGAGAGGCGAATTCATTTCGCCCCCGGCGCGATGAGAAAAACCGCAGGTTTGTCTCATTACTGTTGTTCCGGGGTAGCTCAGCGGTAGAGCGGGTGGCTGTTAACCACTAGGTCGAAGGTTCGAATCCTTTCCCCGGAGCCAAACCAAGCACTAACAGATGTAGATCGGGTTCCTAGACCGGTCTTTTCTATTTTCTTAGGTTACCTCCTATCTGTTATTTAGTTCGAATCCGGTTTCCCTAAACTTTGAATATGTAGCTTAGTTGTTGGAACCGCTGAAAACCATATAACTTAACTTCACACCCCCTTTAAACAGTTCCAAAAGTGACCCGTTCCCCCATGGCGACCCAGCGGTTGAAAACCCAACATGGTTCCGTGACCATTGTTAGTATGCTTATGCTTTGCGGTTAGGTGAAATGTGTATCTAATGTATTGTAATCTACAACATGATGAGTTTAATCAGCCCAATAATCCGCTGACTGACGCTTATGAGAACGCCATCGGTACATGCTTGGCTGCATATCCAATATACGGCAAACCTCTTAGTGAGGTATTTCCAATCGCTGAAATAGTATCCGACTACGAAAATATTAGAGATACAAGGCTTACAATTGTAAACGAGAAGATAGAGATGACGAAACAAAAGATTCGCGAGCAAGGTCGAACCGACCTACACATTCTTTACGAACTTCAAAAGTACGTATTCATCAGGGAGTGTATAAGTAATAGAGTATTTAACCATCTCAGCATTAAACATCCCGACCTATCTATTCCCAACTTCTCCGAAATCTATACTCAAGACCTCGAATCCTGTGGCGTACAACTAAAAATAGAAAGGGCGCATGAATAATGGCAACACAACGATATGTAATCATTAAACTACTAGAGCAGTTGAAAGAAGGTGACGAGTTTTCTCCAGAAAATTACCCTCTACACATCACTATTGTTCCAAGTTTTCAGCTTGAAAGAATGGACGACGTTTTGTTGGGTAAAATAAAACGGCTTTGTGACAACCTCAAGGCATTTACCCTTACAGCCGGACAGGATGAGTTTTTTGGCCCAAATAGAGAGGTTCACGTTACGACAATGGTTATGAATGATGAGATTCGCCGACTACACAATAGACTGGTAGGTATCTTAGCGGATGCAGGTGCTATCTTCGATGAGCCTGAATATATGTTTGAGAATTACCACGCACATGCGACCGTTCAAAGAGCCACTCGTTTGTATAGCAACGACTCAGTCACGGTAGAGGATGTAACAATTATTGACAAGTTACCAAATGGTAATCCGGACAAACGAAAATTATTAAAAACGCTATATTTTTCTAAACGATAGTTTTGATAATTAAAAGATGTAAGCTAAAGTAAAGCGAGCCTAAAATTAGGTGGTAAAAGCTCTTGGTTCGAATCCAGTCCCCGGAGCCAAACCAAGCACTAACAGAGGTAGACCGGTTTCCTAGACCGGTCTTTTCTATTTTCTCAATCTACCTCTTATCTGTTATTTAGTTCGAGCCTGGTTTCCCTAAAGATGAACTATGTGGTGTGGTTGTTGGAACTGTCGCAAGCGACTAATTCTTACTTTTGGCCCCTATTGTTTGGTTTCGAAACTGACCAGTCAGCCTCATAGGGACTGTGCAGTCCAAAAGTCGACCGGGTTCCGTGACCGAAAGCTGATACTATATCTCTATGAAAACCTTTCTAAAACTACCGAAACTTAAGCCTGGCGACCAAGTTGGCATTGTCTCTCCTTCGGCTGGCCTGCCAGGCTTATTTCCATGGGTACAGGATTTAGGACTGGAAAGACTACAGAACGTCTTTCAGCTGACTCCAAAAGAGTACCGGACTACTCGACAAATGGGTTCGTCGCTTGAAGACCGTGCTCAGGACATTATGGCTGCTTTTAGTGATCAGGTTAACAAAGCTGTGTTTGCCTCTATTGGTGGAGAAGACCAAATAAAGCTCATTAAACTACTCGACCCTAAAGTATTTACTGACAACCCTAAACCATTTTTCGGATACAGCGACAATACTCATCTGCATAATTTTCTATGGGGATTAGGTATTCCTTCTTACTATGGCGGTGGGATTATGACCGAATTGGCCTTTCAGCAAAAAATCCCAGACCTTACCATTAAATACTTAAACCAGGCGCTTTTTGAAACAGGCGAGCTAGAAGTCGAGTCTTCTAGTGAATTCAACGACATCGGACTTGACTGGTCAGCAAAAGAAAACCTGGATAAACCACGGCAATTTGAGCCGAATGATGGACCACAATGGGATGGTAACAAAAGTGCGGAAGGTATACTGTGGGGCGGATGCGTCGAGTCACTTATTGTACAGTGTTCTACCGAAAAGTATTTACCTAAGCAAGAAGACCTGGAAGGTACGATTTTATTCATCGAAACTGCGGAGGATATCCCTGATGCATGGATTATCGAGTATCTGCTGACGGGCTTTGGCGAACGTGGGTGGTTTGATGTCTTTCAGGGTGTATTGGTTGGACGACCAAAATCATGGGAATTCGACAAACAAAATTCGCCTGAGCAGAAAGTAGCCTACAAGAAGCAGCAGCGCGAGACTATCGTAAAAACGGTCCGAGAATACAATGTCAATATTCCTATTGTTCAGAATTTAGATTTTGGTCACACAGCTCCACAAATTGTTATGCCTTATGGCGGCTTGGCAAGGATAGATTCTACCGCACATAGAATTATCCTAACTTATTAATTTTTGATAATTCACAGATGTAAGCTAAGGTAGGGCGAGCCTAGAAATAGGTGGTAGTTATCGCTGGTTCGAATCCTTTCCCCGGAGCCAATTTTGACTATTAGGGTCAAGCAATAACCCAGAGAAAGGTTTCAACAGATACAGTTGGAGCCTTTTTTGGTTCAAAGTAAGGTTCGCAAGTAGCAATCGTAAAATCTTGTTCTTTTGCTGTGGTTGCGAACTTTCAAACAAATCTTTGGCTCTTGAGGCTAGTCGTAACAGATGTTCTGCTGTTACTACGAAACTTTTATCATTGTTTGTAAACTCAACAAGTTTGCGGTCTAATTCGTCCATCTCAGCCTTTAGCTTAGTTACATATTTGTCATAGTCAGCGACAGTAATTCTTGTCAGCTATTATACAATAATGTTATATGGCAAACGACGAACTACCAGAGTATCTAACACTTAGTGAGGTCAGCAAGATGCTGAAAGTGCATCCTAACACCTTACGTAACTGGGATAAGAGCGGTACACTCAAGCCCATTCGGATTGGCGAACGCAAAATACGACGATACAAAAAAGAAGACGTAATGAAGTTTTTGGAGCAAAAATGACCGAGTTAAATAAAGCCACGCTTGCGTTTGTTGAAAAACTTAAAAACCAAGAAAATGTTCTAGGGATTGTGTTATTCGGCTCTTGGGCAAGAGGCAACCAAAGAGCGACCAGCGACGTTGATTTAGTTGTAATCGTCAAAGAAGGGTATAGAAGGTCTGTTGAACAGCTTGATGGTCAGGTGTTTGAAATAATATACGTCACTGCCAAAGGTGCAAAAGATTACTACAAGACTGACCTTGATGCCACTCAAAGATTTTGGAAGATTGCTAAAATACTTTTTGATAGAGATGGAAGTGTTGAGGGCGTTAAGCAGTTTGCAATCAACCTGACAAGCGAGGGCAAAAAACCACTTAGCGACGATACTTTACGCCATTTTGAATTTGATGCACAAGACCAAATTAGCTTTGCGAAAGATGCTCACAAGAATGGAGATATGGCAACGGCAAATCTAATACTATCTATTAAGATGGCTGCTCTTACCGAAATATACTTTGACACTATTAAAGAATGGCGACCAGCTCCAAAACAGGTACTAAGTGAGATTGAAAGCAGAGATAGCGAGTTGCACGGCTACTTCGTACAATTCTTTGCCGACGATATAAGCTTTGACGATAAGGTTTCTGTTGCTTCTGATATTGTTAAAACAATTTTTGAAGACAAGGCATAGCAAATGATTAAGGCTGTACTCTTTGATGCTGATGGCGTTCTAACGCTACCAGAAGACGTTTTCTCGGTAGTTTATGCTCGTTCACACGGACTAGATACCAAACCATTTGAAAACTTTTTTAAGAATGACTGGTATCCTATTGTTACAGGCAGTAAAGATTTGAAGGATAGCATTGCTGCTAACCCTGAGCTTTGGCAATGGAACGGTACTACCGACGAGCTGCTTGATTACTGGTTCAAAACCGAAGATGTCCGCAACGAGGAATTACTTACAGAAATTGGTAAGCTAGCCAATCAAGACATACCTTGTTATCTTGCAACCGACCAGGAAAAATACCGTGCTGAGTATATGAAAACTGTTATGTTTAAGGATATTTTTAGTGGCTACTTTGTGTCAGCTGAGCTTGGAACTACAAAAACAGACCCAAGATTTTTTGAGTTGGTATTGCAGGAGTTGGGCGTCAAGCACCCTGGAATACAACCAGCTGAGGTCGTCTTCTTTGATGACAGCCAATCAAAAGTAGATACAGCCAAAGCAACAGGAATTGACGCAAGGTTATTTGAAAGGAATGACCAAGTGAGGGACTTGTTAAATGCCTGAACCACTTGGCTTAAAACGTGGGACAGTACACTTGATTTCGCATCAATCTTCTTGGGCAACTGATTTTGAAAAAGAAAAACTGCAACTTCTTAGTGCGATTGGTGACTATATTTCAACTATTGAACACGTCGGTAGTACATCCATACCTGGCTTAGCTGCTAAGCCTATCATTGATATGCTTGCCGAAGTTGATAACTTGTCCGTCTATAAACAGCTCATTGAGCCGCTTGCTGCACTTGGATACGAATTTATGCCTGAGCGTATCTTTATTGACAGAGTGTTCTTCCCAAAAGGTGCAAGAGAAAACCGCACCCATCATCTCAGTCTTGTAGTAAAGGATAGCGACCAGTGGAAAAAGACTTTGGCTTTTAGGGATTACTTACGCAAAAACTCTGCTGCAAGGGATAAGTATCAAACACATAAAACCGAGCTTGCGGCAAAGTACCCAGACGACAGAGCCAGTTACACTAAAGCCAAAGAACAACTGATTGAGGAGATATTAGATGAGGCATTGATATGAGTGAGTTTGAAAAATCACTAGAACTTGCCAAGCAACGGCAAGCGGTTGAGCTACAGGCTGTACTTGATGTACATAAAAGTGAACGTGTTGTAGTAGTTGGCGGCACTTGTACTGGCAAAAGTACATTGATTGAACATCTAACTGACGCTCAAGATATGGACAAGCTGGTCTTTCCGCTTTTGACGCAGGAAGAAGCTGACTATGTTTGTCAGACGCCTTGGACACCTGAAATTGGGGAAACTATGACACGCTTAACCAAAGAGCGGGTCAAAGTACAACCAGGTAAACCTGTATTTGGCACTGTGGTACTAGATGCTGACCGTATAGTGTATTTGAAAATAAGTGATGATTTATTACGTGAACGCACTGCTGCACGAAGTGTGTCATTTGAGGACGCTAAGAATATGCAGCAGCATATTGAAGCAGAAGTGGCTGCATCAGGGTTACCAATCACAGAGTTTGAGGTAGGTTAGAGGTGTATATTGCGTACTTTGATGAAACTGGCGACGATGGCTATCCAAAACGAGAAACCGAGCTATTTGTGCTAACGTCTGGGTACGCTCATCACGCTAACTGGCAAACCAACTACAAAAAAACCTTAGATTTTAGAATGTATCTTCACAAAACTTATAAGTTTCCAATTAAACTGGAGATGCACACAAAGTATTTTCTGCTCAATAAAAACCCTTATCGTCAATTTGGCTGGGATGAGAAAACACGCTTAAAGATAGTTCAGGAGTATGCTGATTTTATTGCAAGCTCAGACTTTGAGTTTATAAACGTTGCAATCAATAAGCTCAAGATAACTAAGACCAACCAAACAATGTATAAACCTATCCTTGATGCCGCATTAAAGTTCAACGTTCAGCGAATTGAAAATACTATCAAGGCATCGCAACCAGGCACAAAGTTCTTGATTATCAGTGATGAGGGTCGTATTGGTACGATGCGTAAAACAACTCGCAGAATACAGAAAATCAACTTCATTCCTTCAAAGATTGACGGACGAAGTTACAGGCAAGAAATTGACCTACTTATTGAAGACCCTTTACCTAAAAACTCAAACCAATCATACTTCATACAGTTTTGCGATTATGTTTCTTTCTTCGCATATCTTAGGCTTGTGAAGAAGCTGAATGCAGGTAAGTGGCATAACCGTTTATCTTGGCTTAAAGATAGTGATGTTGAGGATATTCTTAATAGGATTAAGCCTGTTATGAACGAAAGGGCAAACAGTGGTAATCACGAATATGGGTTTGTAATTTACCCTAAATAGAAACACCTCCTACGTGCCATTCGGCATTTCAGAGGTTCACAATCATTGTACAACTTGCATCAGCATAAGCACAATCACTTATCCACAGGCTACTAAAAGCATCTCTGGAAAACGCTTGGCAATTCTGCTCCCACAAATTAGGGATATACACGGCGGAGTACTTTTTGCAGCAAACAAGGGCGACCACCCCCTAGGTATAGCTTTCAAAATCAAATGGTATAAACTCTGGTAATTCAAGTTCTGGGAAAGTTTTAAGCTCAAACATTACAGCCTCAAAATCTAGACTTACAAACTCTAAGTCCAAATCAGGAAACTCTATCATACAGTTACCAATAGTTCTTTGATTGCGTTTATTTTATACTCATCATAGTCCGCACTAGCAGTTCGCAACGTGTCCGCTACTGCGAGCCAAACTAAGCAGTGAAAAACCCTGACCGGGTTCCGTGACCAATAGTCACATTCACTCCTTGGTTTGCCGAGAAACAAGAGTGCTGATTACAAGGCATAACAGGTTGGAACCGCCAGAAATGGCGGTTCTTTCCTTTTTACCTCTGTTATTTGGTTCTCGAATTGACTAGTTTGCCTTATTGGGGCTATACATTTGAAAACTAGACCGGGTTCCTGGACTGACTCTGTAATCTGTTGATTATGTTATAGTATATTCAAACGGTGGGAGAAAGTTGTTCATGAACAATACTAAAACTCTCATCCTCAAAGATCGTGTTAGGTTTGCATGGGTTGTACTGTGGCTCGTGCTGATAATTGCCAATGTAGTCGTGTACATTAATGATTCGCCGACTCTATCTGTAGACAATGGCTCCAGTTTCAAGAGCTGGATTGTTAAATTTCTGTCGCCCCACAACTGGCTACTACTCGCAACAGTACTTCTTACACTGAACGGCCTACGCTCAATTTGGCTGATGGTCGAGCAGAAATGGCCAGTCACCAAAGACTTCCGCTTTCTACCGATATCTATAGTTTTTAGTACAATACTGATCTTTATTGGGGCCACATTTTAGATGAATATCGATGCCATTTATTCCTTTGATGGCGAATCGTACGACGAGCTAAAACAGAAAACGCTAGATAATATAAATGGCGATAAACTCAAGCAGGAGCTTATCTTTTTCAGGTCAAGTATCAACGATCTTAGTCGAGGTGATCAGAAAAATTTGTTAGACAAACGCGGTTTCGTATTTGTCATAAATGGCGCTTGGGGTGCCGGTAAAAGCACCGCCGTATGGGCTCTAATAAATGAGCTGGCAAAAGATTTGCCCGACCATTTTGTTGTTATAGATAGGTCGCTATTGCCGTTCGGCAGTGTTAGTGAATCCATATCCACTTTTTTGAACGACTTTGCTACAGTCTTGAAAAATGAAAATCTTATAGACATAAGCAGTGAGATTGACCAGTTTATATTAGAATCTACGCCTACGGTTGAAAAAATTGGTGTGACTG
>CAZDQS010000003.1:151587-152020 GCA_964507855.1 uncultured Candidatus Saccharibacteria bacterium
CCAACACGCTTAATGATAAATTTAGAAAATTACGAACTAAGTCAAAGGCGGTGATTATAGTCCTTGACGATTTAGACAGGTTGCGCCCAAGTGAAGTTGTTGACGTCCTGAGGATGGTAGAAAAGCTCAGGGTATTGCCCGGCGTAGTTGTGTTACTACCGATGTTCAAGAAAATCATTAACAAGGCCATAGAGAACGACTTAAACCTAGATGGACCAAGCGCTGCAACATTCATGCGCAAATTGACTGATGCAGAAATCAACATCGAAAATGATATTACAGATTTAAAAAGTACGTTTGATGAAACCATAAAAAAACTGCTGGGCGACAAGAATCAGAAACGCACTTGGGGCATCGGCACTATTACTAGGGAAGTAGAGTTGTCAGACCTAATATGGAGCATTTTACTGCATATAATGATTATCGCAGAGAG
>CAZDQS010000004.1:0-122182 GCA_964507855.1 uncultured Candidatus Saccharibacteria bacterium
GGTATAGAAAGTTGCAAGGAGGGCGGCGCAGGATAAGAGGATAACACGGGTGTCACAATACCGGACTGTCGATACAGCATGACAGCAAACTGCGCTCGGCTGACCAGTAAACCGGGTTGGAATTCGGTCGGGGTTACTCCTGTCGAAATGCCATGAGCATACGCCCAGTCGGCAGCTGACTTTACCTCACCAACCACATCAGTCAAGGGCGAAGGAGGGGCGCTCGGCCGGCCGGCCGCTCGCCACAGCATGACCACCGCCTGGCCACGACTGATCGGGTTATGCGGCGCAAAGGTTGTCGCTGTTTGCCCCAGCGTAACACCGTTCGCATACGCCCATGACACTGCCCGGCCCAACTCACTGCTATGATCAACATCTGTCAGCGGGTGTGGTGGCGCCCATGGGCTGCCAGCTATCTTCCACAACGCCACAACAGCATCGCCGCGCGTCGTCGAATCCATTGGCCGGAAATAGTTACCACTGCCTGTCATGATCCCTGTCCTGTGGGTCCAAGTTGCCGCCACGCTATGCTCACCACTGACATCGAGAAGTGTCTGAGGTGAATACATGCACGCCGTCACCATAGTTGGCGCCAGCACGCTTGCATGTGTTCCGCTATTTTTTGAAACGAACATAAGCCAGGTTTCACCGAATTTGGCCGCCGCATCATATTCGACATCCGAGCCACTGAAATCACCTGGACGATACACTTGTCCGGTCCCTAATTCTTGTTGCTGATTTAGCAGCATTTGACCATGAATGCCCTCCCAGTGTGCTGCATTTGGCACTCCAAGGAGACGCATATTCAAATCATTCGCATAAAATATCGCGAGCTGGCTATTACCCCAGTCATTTCCATCAGGATAAAACACGGTGCCGTCTGAGCGATAATATTTGGTCAATGCGGCATATAAAAGCGAAAGGTTATGAATATGGGCAATTGTCAACGGCTGGCCGGCCAAACGCTGCTGGGCAATACTCGTCGTCGTGTGCGGCGCTCGCATGTATGTAGGGTGAATGCGGCTATGGTTTACCAAATCACCATTTGGCTCCAGATTGCTGCCGTTAAGCCAAGCACATTCCGGATAGCCATGAATGTCGATAGTGCTCGTAACATTAGCGGGCACCGAAAAGGCTGCCATTTGTCGCATGACAAATGACCGCTGCCAACGTGACCTACTTTGTTCATCAGGCAGAAAGGCATAGGCCAGCGACAAAATACGTGCACGCCAGGCTTCTTCCTCGGATCCGCTATCACCAGGCCGCTGTACCTGACCGTTCGCGTTGCGATAATAATCAACCGGTATCGCGGCCGTGTAATTAGCCTCCGTAGCCACCATGCGCTGTATTCGCACCCGTGTCGTCGAATCAAGATTATCCCATAGCAGCCAGGCAGCCAATCCCGCTTGGCTCGCGCCTATTTGCGATTGCCATGAATACCCCCAGGGGCCGCCGTTGCTTTTGTGAGCTTTTGCAACGCCTTTTATGATATTAACCGCCTGGGTTCCGAGCCGCATTCGTGTCAACGTCTACATAGCCACCACGAAGGCCAGATGCGTGCGCCAGCGCGACCGCAGAAGCTCCGCGGACCGCACCCTCATCTGTACGCTTAAGCGTATCTCCCGAATAAAACTCTACCGCGCGAGGAATAATATAGCGGGCACTTCCTGACATTATTGTCTGCAGCCGGTGCCGTGCCGCCTCTTCACTCACTGCTGCCCGCGAAACAGAGTACCAGTAGACACAACCTGCTGCGACCAGGAGAATGAAAACTACAGCGTATACATTCTTATGCTGGCGGTGCCATCTGATTGCACGCGGCAGTAGGCTGGTGCTTTTTTGCCGCCGGGTTTTCCTTGCCAGTTTATTTCGCAGTGCCACTTTTGCACCTTTTTATTTTTTGTAATTACTACAACTAGTATAGGAGTATGCGGCGGCGATAGTCAAACAAGCCAGTCTGTCGAACTATGACCCAAAACCAGTTAATACTTGGCTGAGGTCAAGCGCGTCAACTTTGCCGTCACCGCTCAAATCCCCTTGGGACTTGGTGCGGTTCGTCCTGCCATAGTTAGTAAGTACTATCGAAAGGTCTGTTGCGTCAACCAAACCATCACCGTTGACATCACCGCGAACAGGCGCGGGAGGCGCATCGCTCACGTGCAGTGTTTCCGTCTTCGTGTTGTTGGACTCGTCACTCTCATCAGGGATGCGGTCGAGGTCGTCAACAAATGCTTCGATTTCATGATCACCCGACACGGCCGTCCACGTAGACCCGGCGGTACCACCATTTGCGGTTACAGTGATACTCTGCCCAGGAGCAAGGGCAGCGGTATGACTATCGGACCATGTCAGTTTGGCGCCGTTGACCCAGAAGGAAACCCCATGAATGGTATCAGCTGGCGTTGCGCCTTGACCCTGGTTTTTGATAGTTGCCGAGAAGGTGACGGCGTCACCGGGAGCGGGGCTAGCAGGGGACCAGCTTATGTCCGTAACCACAAGGTCGGAGGGCAAGACTGGCTCTGCAAGCACTGTGACTGACTTGTTAAATGTATTATTACTGTCATTCGACTCAAGAATCCTCTCGCGGTCGTCAACTATAGCGGCCACTGCCGCACTGCCGGGATCTGTTGGCGTCCACGTTGAGCCGCCCTGGCCGCCATTTGCTGTCAATGTCACACTTGTCCCAGGTGCCAGACTCGCCGTATGGGTGTCTGACCACGTCATTGATCCGCCAGGCGCATCAAAACGAACACCCAAGACCGTGCCCGCAGGTGTCGCAGCATCGCCCTGGTTCTTAACAGTTGCCGAGAAGGTGACCGGTTGTCCGACCGCCGGATTTGACGGATTAGTAGAAACATCGGTAATGACCAGATCGGGCCGTGGCTCAGCCGGACCATCCTGACGCGGGCCGATATATGCCTTTGATATCACAAAGTCGTCATAGTAAAACTCGGTGGGCTCGGTGGCATAGTCTGACTCAGGACCTCCCCAAAAAGTGACGAGATTCCACTGATTGATATGCAACCCGCTGTGGGTGCGATACTCTACATCTTTCAGGCTCACACCTTTAACGCCATTTATCCAGCCTTCAAAGATACCGTTCTTTTGGCCAGGCGTATTCATCTTGACCCGTTGTTCGACATAGTTCCACGCGCCTTTGTTAAGGACCTGGTCAGCGCCATTTGCCTTGTACCGAATTGATGTTGAGTAGCCACTCGGCTTGGGCGCGCCGCCGGCGTAGAGCACATTGAGGTACGTTATCATGCCAATTTTATTAGGATCACTGAGGGCCTTCCACATCGTTCGCGTGCCCCAGTCGCCGGTTCCGATATCTCCGCCGTTATTCGGCCCCCATATATTGCCAGTATGCCCCTGGAGGCCGGGCATTTTACCCTGACGCTTAAGGTTTGAAGGAATCCACACATAGTACCTAAAGTAGGCTTCATCCTGCTCGGAGATCCCCATTTTCGCAAATGTATTACGCCCGTCATATCCCCACCGGCCATCACCGGAATCGGGGTGATCTTTACCCATGGAGCGCACGCGGAGCGCCTTGCCTCTCCATGGGGTAGGTGGCGTAACCTGAGCAACGTTTTGGGATTGACCCTCGCCAGCGACCCCAAACGGCGTTTTCCAACTCCCTGATGAATCGGCAGTGCCGACCCAGAGAACATTTGGATCTTGCAGCAGGCGTTGCTCGACAGTTGCGGTATTCGTATCTCCCTTGACCGTCGCCGCATTACTGATACTCACCCGCCAAATAACACTACCCGTAGCAATAGCAACCACTACAATGATGAGTGTTCTCAGGTGCTTCATGTGCCACGACCGTCGCCTTGGCAATAGTGCTGTACTTTTTCTTCTTGCGGTCGGCTTCATTTTATTCTTGTGCACACTGTGTTTGTCTTTGTACGCATCCTTAAGATATTGTTACCGGTTGCATGAACCTTATGCTTACAAGCTATTGTAACCTTATCCTGCGCAACATTCAAATGTGTTGGATGAAATACAAACACCCCTACACACTATAGTCACGTATGATGGCGCTAAGGTCTAGAGCGCTCACCACCCCGTCGCCGCTCAAGTCGCCCTGGGCTCTCGTCCGGCCGGTTTGACCGTAATTGGTAAGGACAGTGTTTAGATCGGCTGCATTCACACTGCCGTCACCATTGACGTCACCGGGTTTTACACCAGACCTTTCGGTCACTGTTACATTTGAGAATTCTTTATTGTTGGATTCATCACTTTCAGCAATCCGGTTCACATTATCCACAAAGGTCTCCAGCTCATACTCTCCAGTTGCCGATGGCGTCCAGATACCGCCATTTGGACCGCCGTTGCTGGTAACGGTACGAGTCTCACCCGGTGCAAGAGGGTCTCGAAAATCATCCGACCAGGCCGCTATAGCGCCGTTTATCCGAAACAGCACTCCGTGGATACACGTGCCTGGCGTATAGCCCGGCTCATCCGAAGCACAATCAGACGGCGTCGGCGCATCACCGCGATTACGAATGGTGGCAGAAAATCTGACCGGCTGTCCGGGCACCGGACTTGCTGGTACCGTAGTGACGCTGCCTGGAACTACTTCGAGATCCGGACGGGGCACCGGCTCACCACCCTCGCCGCCGTACCGCACATTTGAGATTTCCACCCCGCCATACATTCCCTCAAAAGGACCGCCGGCGGCAGCGCCTACCTGTAGTTCATTAAACTTCATATCAGGATAAAGGGGCGACGCAAACACCATGCCTGTTCTTCTTATGCCCAAAACACCGTTGACCCATACTTCATACACTCCGTCGTGGTTGGGAACCTTCACGGTCTTGCCGTATGCCTGGATAGACTGGTTTGTGAAGGTGTTCATCTTGTAATGGACCTCTATCGTCACTTTTTCTCCTGGCGAGAAGGTAATCGGCTTGCCGTTGTGCGTTAGCTGGGATGCCACACCCGTATAGCGAGCGTTGCTGGTTGCGCGGTTGCCGCCTATCGCTACGTCGTTCCAGCGAACATTGCAGCGGCCGCCGTTCCCAAACCGTATTTCACTGTCCGCACAGCCGCCGAATATCTTTGCGTCGTCGATAGTCATATAGGCGCCGCTTGACTTGCTGTTCCCGAAGAACCAGGTGTACACATACGTTTTTACGCCAATTTTGCCATTCGGCTCTTCCTCAAAGATAAGTCGCTCATTTGACATAGCTTGATCAAATTTGCCGCCGCCCGAAGATCCGTACTTGCCGTTGGCTACGGCAGCAACATTGACCCCTTGCTTGCCGCCGCCCTCCATGACGAAATTACTGTCGTACTGGATATCATAAGCCAGATATATTTCATCCTGACCTTGAATGTCGTAGGCATACGTAGCTCCGTTACGACTGTTGTGGGGGGACTGACCAAAGATATAAGTCCGTACCCGCTGCGGGTTATTCAAGAGTTTTATAACCCCTTCAGGCTTCGCGTCATTACGGTAGGGTGTAGTGCTGTACTTGTACGCAGAGAGGTCAAGCTGGTTCGTATATGACCCCTGGTTAACAGCCGCCTGGCTGTTTGTCCACCAATAACCTGCGGGTATGAGAGCAAATAAGGCAACACCAATAGCAGCCCACGCAGCGTGACGACGAACCCAAGATAGTTTAACTGGCAAGACGGCAGCAGAGCGCGATTTGCGAACAGATACTTGTTTGCGTAACGGTGTTTTTCTTTTTGTCATTTCTGGTTTTGGTATTTTAGTCCTTTAGGCTTATGAAACAGTATGGGGTGTGCACCATTACTATGTCAAATAGCAACATCTATTTGTGATAAAAATTATAGTTGTTTGCCGCCAGGGCTGGGATAGTGGACTGACCGGCTCGCCTTTAAGATAGCTGGTAAAAGGAGGGGGACATGGCAGACAACACAGGACGCCAAGATGATACAAACTATGAAGAGCTCGACGAGGACGCAGACCGCGATCTTCAGGAGTCGCTCGGCATGAGTGACGAGGACCGCGACGAAGATATGCGCGGTATGGCGTAATACAAGTCAACTTGCTCTTCATAAGAGACACCTGTCTCGGCAGGTGTTTCTTAATTGCTTGTGATATTTATTATAGTTCGTCACTTTTAGGTCTCCATACTATGAACTGACTAAATAAAAGGGGAAGTAATGGCTGAGGATATATTACGGGGTAAAAAGGTAGCAATTCTCGCGACTGATTACTTCGAGGAGTCAGAACTGCTCAATCCAAAGGCGACGCTGGAAGAAGCAGGCGCAGAAACCACGGTTATCGCCCCGCACGAAGGTGCCATTAAAGGGCTGCAGCATGTTGAGCCCGGAGAGGAAGTACCTGTGGACATTCCGCTTGATGAAGCCGACCCCGAAGATTACCACGCTCTCGTTGTACCGGGTGGCGCCCTCAACGCCGACCACATACGCGTCGAGGAAAAAGCCCAGACATTCGTCCGTTCATTCTTAGAGACCGGCAAGCCGGTAGCAGTTATTTGCCATGGGCCGTGGCTCCTCGTATCCGCCAAAGTTGTGAAAGGCCGGACACTCACCAGCTACCACACCATTGCCGACGACATCAAAAACGCCGGCGGCATATGGGTTGATGAGGAAGTGGTCGTTGACGACAACCTCATTACCAGCCGTAGCCCGGACGACCTGCCGGCCTTTAACGAAGCGCTCGTTACCGCCCTTGAGAATCAAGAAATTACCGATTTTGTCGAGTCGGAGGAGGCATGGTAGGCTACACGCTTTCTTCAGAAGAGTTTGGGCCGACTTACCTCGTAACCTTCGCCCAAGAGGCAGAATCCTGCGGTTTTGAAGTCTTGGGCCTTTCGGATCACTTCCACCCCTGGACTACGACGCAAGGGCAGTCACCATTCTCCTGGGCGGTCGCCGGCGCAGTGGTACAGGCAACCAAAAAAGTCGAATTGTTCATGGAAGTGGTGTGTCCGATCATGCGTTACCACCCGGCCATCGTTGCCCAAGCCGCTGCAACCACCCAGCTTTTGAGTGGCGGCAGGTTTATCTTTGGGCTCGGCAGCGGCGAAAACCTCAACGAGCACATCATAGGCCAGGGTTGGCCACCGGTCATTGTCCGCCAGGATATGCTGCGGGAGGCAACCGATATTATCCGTAAACTCTTTACCGGCAAGGAAATCAGTTACTATGGCGCACATTTTACAGTAGAGCAGGCTAAGCTTTACTCCATGCCCACGAACGCACCGCCTATCATTATCTCGGCCTTTGGGCCCAAAGCTGCCACGCTAGCTGGTGAGATGGGCGACGGGCTGGTTTCGCTTGCGCCGAAAAGAGAACTGCTGGGGACCTTCGATAAAGCCGGCGGCGCCGGTAAACCGAAGTACGCCCAAATACACGTCTGCTACGCCAAAGACGAACAAACCGCCAAAGAAACCACCTTCAAGTACTGGCCGAATAGCGGACTCAAAGGCCCTTTAAGCCAAGAGTTACGCCTTACGCAGTACTTTGACCAGGCGGTTCAGATGCTGACGCCAGATACCGCGACAGAGCAAGTAACCCTCGGCCCCGACCCGGAAAAATACCTTGAAGTATACAAGACGTACAAAGATGCCGGTTATGATCACATTTATTTCCACCAGATCGGTCCGAACCAACAAGAGTTTCTTCGTTTTTATAAAAACACCTTAAAAGCCAAACTCACCTAAAATCACCAGTCTGCCCGCTTGAGACCCAAAAACACTTGGTGCTTCCTCTGTTACGCTCCTGCAGAAAGCAGCTGTGAGTTTTTTCCTAGTAGCAATTCGCAGGCCAAACTATGCTAAGACGTGTTAACAAACGTAAGGAGGGGAGATGACAGAAGAGAGGAGATCGCATTCATTGATGGTGCCCATGCTTGCAGCAGCGGCTGGCGCCGGCATCGCACTGCTCTTCGCGCCGCGCAGCGGCCGGGAAACCCGCGAACGTCTGAGGATGAAAGCCCATGACGTTCAAGAGAAGGCGAAGCAGGGCTACGATAGTGCCCGCCAACAGGCTGGAGAGAAAGTGTCGCAAGCCAAGGATATGAAGAATCGCGTGTCCGAAGCTATCAAGACTTCGCCTACAAAGTCAAAACGAACTAACACCCAAGAGACTTGGGAGGAGGTATAACTATGGGAATTATTCTCTGGATTCTATTTGGCGCACTCGTCGGATGGATTGCATCTTTGATTATGCGCACCGACGAACAGCAAGGCGCTGTCGCTAACATCATCATCGGTATTATCGGTGCTTTCCTGGGCGGCTTGATTGCACGGCTGCTTGGCGGTGATGGAATTACCGGCTTTAACCTGACAAGCCTGATTGTTGCCGTCCTCGGCGCGGTTCTGCTGCTCTTCCTTATCCGTGTCTTGAGTGGTGGCCGGGGTGACAGTACCACGACCTATCGCTAGAGGTAAGCGCCATTGACTGACTTAGCACGCCTCAGGCGGCAAGCGCGCCTCGAAGACAGATTCTGGTGGTACGAGGATCTGGAGCGCCCAAAATAGCTGCTGCAATACCGGTTCCGAAAGGGGCCGGTATTTTTATTACATATACCGCAAGGCTTCGATAGGGTCTTTACGCGCAGCCTTAAGTGCAGGGGTAATACCAAAGATAATCCCGACCGTAATCGAAACGCCCACAGCCGCAAAAATAACCGGCAGGGTAATGACCGGCTGCAGCCCAGTGAATATGCGAATCATAAAATTCACGAGTATCGAGACAGCTACACCCAAGAGCCCGCCAAGCCCGCTGAGCACTATCGCCTCGACCAGGAACTGGCCGAGAATCTGCCGGTTGGTTGCACCTACAGCCTTGCGTATGCCAATCTCATGCGTTCGCTCCGTGACCGACACCAGCATAATATTCATCACACCGATGCCGCCCACAATCAGTGAGATAGCGGCGATACCGGCAATGGTCTGGGTGATGATATTAACGACGCTTGAGGTCAGGGCAAGCGCTTCATCCTGCTTGAGGACGTTAAAGTCTTCCTGCCCAGCGTGCGCGGTAAGAAGCGCGTCCTTGGCGTTGTCAACAACCGCGTCCGTCTGTTCTGGCGAGGATGGCTTAACGTGCATCTGGAAAATCTGCAGATTGCCGTCATTGAGCGTCTTGCCGACCGGCATCGGAATGAAGACACCGGCATTCAGATCCAGCCCCGGCGTCAGCGGACTGTTCTGGAACTCCTCAAAAATGCCCCGTACGATAAACGTCTCGCCGCGGATTTGCAGACTCTTGCCGATAGGGACGTTTTCGCGGAACAACTCCTCCGCCACCCGGCGGCCAATCACTGCTACGTTGCGATCGGCATCACTGTCCGTAAAGAACACGCCGTACTCGACTTTTTGATTCAAAACAGCCGGCATGTCCGGCGTCGTGGCAATCGTGAAGCCACGGTCAAAATCACGCTCGGTGATGCGGGCAATCCCCGGGATAAAGCTATACGGCACCACCTTACTCACACCGGGCGCCTGCTGCACCACCTCAAGGTCATGTTCCGTCAGCGAGCTGGACAGGGCGGAGAAGATATTCATACCCGTAATACGCCCTGACTCATCGCGGCTGACAGTATTGCCCGGCCGAATGGTGATAAGATCGTTGCCCAAGCGGTCAATCTGTCCGACAACCTGCCGCTTCACGCCTTCACCCAAACTCACTGTTGTAATGACAGAAACTACGCCAATGATAATACCGAGCATTGTCAGCAAGCTGCGCCACTTGGCGCTGCGTACGCTCGAAAGCGCCATTTTGACATAGGCAGGGAACATCATTTCTTGCTGCTCCTTGTCTTGGCCTTAGTGCGGCGGATTTTGCGACCTTTTCGCGCTTTTTGCTTCTTCTCGGGTGCGCTTTCCTTACCAGGGAAGGCATTCATCATTGCGGACACACCGGCAAGGTCATCTTCTTCGGTCTTCTTGGGCTCCATGTACATGATGCGCCGCGCGCGGGCCGGGACTTCGCCGACAGCCGTCGCTTCATCGTGCACAATGCTGCCGTCATGCATGTAGATCACCCGGCCAGCATAGCGGGTCAGCTCCGGATTGTGGGTCACCATAATAATCGTGTTGCCGTTTTTGTGGATTTCACTCAGCAGCTCCATGACCAACCGCGAAGAACCGCTGTCAAGGTTGCCGGTCGGCTCATCGGCGATGATAATGCTCGGATTGTTCACAAGCGCCCGGGCAATCGCAGCCCGCTGCAGCTGACCGCCGCTTAGTTGGCGCGGATAAAAATATTCTTTCTCCTGAATGCCTACTTGCTCAAGCAGCGCACCCGCCCGCTTCAGCCGGCGTGTCTGCAACATGCCTTTGTACGCCAAGGGCAGCGCCACGTTCTCAATAACCGTCAAGCGAGGAAGCAGGTTAAAAGATTGGAACACAAAGCCGATCTTATCCCGACGCACCCGTGCCCGTTGGTTGGTACGCAAGCGGGCAACAAAGCGGCCGTCAAGCGTATACGCCCCGTGTGTCGGCCGGTCCAAGAGTCCAATGATATTAAGCAGCGTCGTCTTGCCAGAGCCGCTTGGTCCCATAATTGCGACAAATTCGCCTTTGTTAATAGACAAGCTGACTTCGTCCAGCGCCACTGTTGTGGCATCGCCGAAGCCGTACAGTTTACTGACGTCTTTTAACTCAATGATGGGCATGCTGCCTGTCATTCTACTCTCTTAATAACACCTTAGGCAAGGTGTAAATACAGATTAGGAATTATTTACAACGAAATATCAAATTTATGGCGGAGAGAGCGGGATTATGGCGCCTTCGCGCATATAATCTTCGACCTTTCTCGGAGCAAGCTCCTGCGAGAGCTCTTGATTATCGAACCGCGTCGGGCTCAAATCCCTGTCTTCATACAGAAGACTTTGCCGTAGCCCTTCCGGGCACGGCAAACTCTCCTGGCGGAGAGAGCGGGATTCGAACCCGCGGTACGGTTGCCCGCACACACGCTTTCCAAGCGTGCTCCTTCAACCACTCGGACACCTCTCCGTATCAGCGCCATTATACCGTACGGCTGGCTACTTTATAACCGTGCCGAGGCCATCGCCTCGAGCAACACCGAGCAGGCTGTCTTCCTGCATGGCGCTAAAGATAACTATCGGCATTTCTTGTTCCATGGCCAGGCCCATTGCGGCTTTATCCATCACCTTGATGGCATCATCCTCAACCGCCTGCTGAAACGTGAGCGCTTCAAGCCGCTGTGCGTCATCATGCTTGGCGGGGTCTTTATCATAGACGCCATCGACTTTGGTAGCCTTGAGCACGACTTCACAGCCCAGCTCCAAGGCTAAGACAACGGCTGCCGTATCGGTCGTCACGTACGGCCGGCCGCTGCCGCCCGCGACAATCACCACCCGGCCTTTCTCAAGATGCTTGTTCGCCAGCCGGTGCACAAAGTTCTCGGCTACTTGCTGCGCGAAAATATTTGAAAGACAGCGTGTCTTCACCCCTTGTGCTTCAAAGATATCGGTCAGGGCAAGGGCATTAATCATCGTTGCCAACATACCCATATGGTCGGCCGTCACCCGCTGGATGCCATGGCCAGCAATTTGGGCTCCTCGGATAAAATTACCACCACCGACCATAATGACCACTTGGGTGCCGGCTTCGGCCACTTTATTAACTTCCCGGGCCAGCCAAGCCGCCAGCTCCGGATCAATCCCGCCGTCAAACTTACCGGCCAACTGCTCCCCGGACAACTTCAATAAGATACGCTTATACTTCATCGCTCCCAAGTCTAGCAGATTAACTCCTTGGCCGCTATACTACGAGTAATGAAAATCTACTCCTGGAACGTCAATGGCATACGGGCGGTTATGCGGAAAAACGCCTTTGTGCCTTTTATCGAGAATCATGACCCGGACATCCTGGGCCTGCAAGAGACCAAAGCCGAGCAGGGGCAAGCCGAGATTGACCTGCCGCAGTACCAGGAATATTGGAACAGCGCAGAGAAGAAAGGTTATTCCGGCACCGCAATCTTCACGAAAGAGAAGCCACTGGCCGTGCTCAACGGCATGCCCGAGGACATCATCAAGCAGTATGGCCTGGCTGCCGACGGCTATGGCGACCCGAACAAAGAGGGCAGAGTTATTGCCGCCGAGTACGAGCAGTTTTATGTCGTGACGGTTTATACGCCGAATGCCAAGGACGACCTAACACGCATTCCGCTCCGCCACAAGCAGTGGGATCCGGCGTTTCTAGCCTACGTGAAGGCGCTTGAGCAGAAAAAGCCAGTGGTATTCATGGGTGATTTGAATGTTGCACACACGCCCGACGACTTGGCTAATGACAAAGCAAATGTCGGCAAGAAAGGTTTCACTGATGAAGAAAGGGAAGGCTTCCAGGCCTTCATCGATGCCGGATTTGTCGATACCTTCCGCATGTTCAAGCAAGGTAAAGGCTACTACACCTGGTGGAGTCATTTTGCAAAAGCGCGCGAACGGAACGTCGGTTGGCGCATTGACTACATCCTCGTATCAGAAAGCTTAAAGTCGAAAGTCAAAAACGCCGAAATCCACCCTGATGTTATGGGTTCAGACCACTGTCCAGTCAGTGTTACACTAGACATATAAAGGAGATCTTATGAATCCCGACCAATTTACGATTGGTGAGCACTATATAGAAGTGGGTGACGGTCATGCATTGTATGTTCAAGATTGGGGTAACAACCGAGCCAAGATACCGATTCTTTTTCTCCATGGTGGCCCAGGCAGCGGCACACGCGACAGCCACAAGCAAACGTTTGACCCTACGTTGCAACGAGTTATTTTCTTTGACCAACGCGGCGCAGGGAAGAGTATTCCCAAAGGTTCTCTTGAGCACAACTCGACCGATAAGCTCATCGAAGATGTCGAAACTATCGTCACACATCTGAAGCTCAACCAGTTCATCATCACTGGCGGCTCATGGGGCTCGCTGTTGGCACTTGCCTATACCATAAAACATCCTAAACGCGTGAAGGCCATGGTGCTCCGAGGCATCTTTACCGGGCGCAAGCAGGAAATAGCATATGTTGACGGTGGGGAATTCAAGCGCTTCTTTCCTGACGCTTGGCAATCTTATCTGGATAAAACCCCTAAGACGTATCACAAAAGCCCCAGTAAATATCACTATGAAAGAGTCTTTGGCGAGGACGCAGAAGCTGCTAAAGCTTCTGCGTACGCCTATGCCGAGCTGGAAAGCGCACTACTCTCGCTCGACGACCGCCATATGCCGATACATTACGAAGAATTTGACCCGGACCCAATGCGCATTGAGCTGCACTATCTCAGGCACGGCTGCTTCATGCCCGACAACCACATCATGGACAACGCTCACAAGCTCACTATGCCAATCTGGCTGGTTCAGGGCCGATATGACATGGTCTGCCCGCCCTTCACCGCCTACGAATTACATCAAAAACTACCAAATAGTCATCTCATCTGGACAACCGCCGGTCACAGCAACGACCGCGCCAATTATGACGTAACCCGAACAATTTTGCTGCAGATGGTCACGCAAAAAAACACTTAGAGTACTTTAGCGGCAAACTGCAGCGCCAGTTGACGGCGCGGTCCGATGACGCACCACATCAGCCGTAATTGCTTCAAAGTTTTTATTCATTGTATTCATACCTCTATCTTCTTATTATACCATATTTGTCAACATTTTACCAGTATGGTACTCTGTTAGTACGATGAATAAGCAACCATTTGCAGTATTTGATATCGATGGCACGCTCATACGCTGGCAGCTGTACCATGCTGTTTCTGACGCATTGGTGCGGTTGGGGTATTTTGACAAAGATTTGTTCGAAGAAGTGCGAACTGCACGCATGGCCTGGAAGAGACGCAGCGGCGAGGATGCGTTCAAGACGTATGAGAACCAGCTCATCAGCGCCTACCACCACGTCCTAACCAACCTCACGCCCGCACAATTCAACGAAGCTGTCGAGGCGGTGTTCGAAGAATACAAAGACCAAGTCTACCGCTACACCAGAGATTTAATCCAGGAGCTCAAAGGCAAAGGCTATTTGCTGTTTGCCATCTCCGGTTCGATGGGTGAGATTGTCGGCAAGATTGCCGAGCACTATGGATTTGATGATTTTGTCGGTACGGAATACGAGCAAAAGAGCGGCCGCTTTACTGGTAAGCTCACCGCACACATTGGCACCAAGCACGTTGTCCTTAAGCAACTCGCCAAAAAACACAATGCGACCTGGGAAGGAAGTGTGGCGGCAGGAGACAGCGAAGGGGATATCACCATGCTCGCCGCAGTCGAGCGACCGATTGCCTTCAACCCAACCAAAAAATTGTTCGCCGAAGCCGTAGCCCAAGGCTGGAAGGTTGTCGTCGAACGTAAAAACATGATCTATGAACTGGAGTCGTCCGATGGAACGTACGTTTTGGCGCAAACAGACGACTGAGGCGCCACTCTTTCCTGACCTGATTTGGGGCCGGCCGGAGAATCGGCATATGGCTGGCAAGTTGCTTATTATCGGCGGCAACGCACACGGCTTCGCGGCGCCCGCCGAAGCGTATCAGCACAGCCTGAAAGCCGGCGCCGGGAGCGTCAAAGTCATCTTGCCTGACGCCGTGAAGAAGTTTATCGGCTCATTTTTGGAAACCGCCGAATTCGCCCCCAGCACACCAAGCGGCAGCTTTGCTCGCACAAGCTTAGCAGAGTTTATGGATCTTAGCTCCTGGGCAGACGGCACGCTCATTGCCGGCGACCTCGGCCGCAACTCTGAGACTGCCATCGTCTTAGAAGAGTTCCTGAAAAAGTCCCGGGCAGCAATCACCATCACCAAAGACGCTGTCGACTACTTTGCCCTCACTCCGCAGGTGCTGCTCGACAGAGAAAACACGCTCGTCGTCGCCTCGCTCGCCCAAGTACAGAAACTCTGCCAGAACGCTGGTTTCCCGACACCGATAACGTTCAGTATGGGGCTCTTGCAGCTCGTGGACGCACTACACCAGCTCACCAGCGAGCACCCCGCACACCTCATTATCAAACATCACGACACCATATATGTTGCATCCGGCGGGGATGTCAGCACCACCAAGCTAGCAGAAGATAAAGAAATCTGGCGGGTCGAAACCGCCGCCAAGACGGCCGTCTGGTGGCTGCAAAACCCAAGCAAACCGTTCGAAGCACTCACAACAGCGATAACCTCATCCTAGCGGTATTTAAAATAGACCAAATTTAGTTCATAATATAAAAAATGGATTCTGAGGCTTATCTTCATCGCGCTGGCCTGCTACGTACCGTAAACGCTTCGCTAGATAGGGAACTGGCGCGTGATAGCGACCCCGAAAGGCTCGACAGGCTCATGCAGCTTGGCGCTGAGGCGGTAATTGCGGCTACTTTAGCGCGTGATAGCGAGCTGGTAACTACGCTTGCTGACTCGTTCAGGATAGTTGCCCGATCTGAAATCTCGATTTTTAATCGGCTTACACCAAAGCAGAGAAACTCACTGCAAGCGATGACTTTTGCCAAAGAAAGCTCTGTTGATAGGATTGTCCAGTCCTTGAGGGCTCAGGCGCCCATACGAGAAGAAGCCATGAAGTTCATGGACGACAGCCGCCGAGATATACGCCGCACGCAAGGAGAACTGTTTGCTTCTTTTATGAGTAATCGGTTGCAGAATCCTGGCCAAGGGGAAGATACACGCAGCTTCAACAAACGCCTGCTCAAAACCGCGACGCTCAGCGAGCTGGGGCTTAGACTACTACCGATCACCCGATGTGGAAATTCTGAACCATACAGCTTTCAGGTAGCAGGTGAAACCTTCTCGGATTTAGGCAACTCGGACCACGGCTGTCTCGTCAACGTACATGCCCTGCAGACAGAATATGACGCGCTCGTGGCGCTCCAGTTTATTGCCGCCAAATATGATTTTGGATTTATACCCCTTCTCGCAACTCCTAATATCGACAGGATACGTAACTCGCATCAAAAATCACCACGGCTAAACGCGGATATTCTGCTCGTTAAGGACGATGGCACCGAAACCTTGCCCGTGCAGATAAAGGTTGATTGGCACGAACCGAAAAACGGCGCACGACAAAAAGAACCGCCATATGATGAGGAAGTGTTGATTATCGACTCCAAGACGCTCGGCACATGGTCATACGAAAATACAACCACAAAAACAAAATCCGGCAAGACCAGAACAAAGCCGCATGTACAATTCCTGGCCGGCGGCATCACGGCTGCCTTTGCCCGCAGACAGGCAAAACGGGCGCCACTCCCTAAGTCCTTACAAACAATTACCAAGAACAGCCAGACAGAGCAAAGTATCGTAGAGGCACTACGATCAAAAGGCTTCGCAGCATAAAGTTTGAGCGAGGCTACGAAGTAGAATCCTTTCGGAACACGATTTTGTTCGTCTCCAACGGCGCACCTTAAGATGCGCGCCCGTGCGACTGGGATTTGGTGGGCGAGGAGGGAATCGAACCCTCAATCCTTTCGGAACACGATTTTGAGTCGTGCGCGTATACCAATTCCGCCACTCGCCCAACAAATTCCAGGGAAAAGCTTCGCTTTTCCGTATACCAGTTCCGCCTTGAGCGGCATAGGCTAAATTTAAAAAGTGCGCATGTACCGCTTTACGGACTGTTCCACTCTTTAGATTTATCTTGACAATCTTACCGTTTTTAACGCCGCAAGACAATATCTGCCAACTTATATTATACTTGATGACAAGAGGTAATGCCTCTTATTATCGCTATGGCTACACACGACACCGACCACCAATCTCACTCTCCATCACCTTCTGGAAGCAAGAAGGTGATTAGCCCACTGCCCGGTGCCGACAGCATAAACGCCGCGGCAGAACTTGTGCGCAAACGGATTAACGAGATCTTCGGCCCGGAACCGGACGCCAAAGAAGAAATTGCCGAGGCCAAAGCTGCCGGCACTCATCGCTCTAAGCACCAGGAATTTATGTACCGTTTAAGCACATCCGGAAAATCCCTGGCCCAAATCCAGACTGAGTGGCATGAATATTACGTCAACTTGCCCGACCATGAGAAGCACGAGGTCTGGCAAGAATTTTACGCGGCACACGACCAAACCAAGCGCCCCTCCGAAACTACTCCCGAAACACCTAGGCCCCTGCCAAAGTCTAAGCGTACGTCCCTCAAGCGCCCCGCCCCCCAAGCACCTGCCCAAGTCGTAAACGTTGCCGACCTCAAACAAGAATTGCTGCAGAAAGTCAGCAGCCGCTCACGCAAAGCCACGCACCACATACAGTCACTCCTCTTTGGCCTCGGCATGGGCTCGCTCGTCATGCTCATCCTGATGTTCGGCTTCTTCAATCAGCGCTTTATTGCGCCGTTCATGACTCCGAGCCGCGTCATCAGCAATACACCGATCATCCTTAATCCGAACGACACCACCGCCGGTCCCGAGCCGCGAATCATCATCCCAAAAATAAATGTCGACGTACCGGCTGTCTATGACGAATCGTCCATTGAAGAGGCGGCGGTCCAGCGCGCGCTAGAACGCGGTGTGCTCCATTACGCCACCACGCCGAATCCGGGCGAGAAGGGCAATGCAGTCTTCTTCGGCCACTCCAGCAATAATATTTTCAATAGGGGACAGTACAAGTTTGCCTTCCTACTGCTCAAATCGCTTGAGCCGGGCGATACGTTCATCATCCACTACGACAGTGTCCGATACGTCTATAAAGTCTTCGAGAAGCGCATCGTGGCCCCGACAGAAGTTTCGGTTCTTAACCCCATAGCTGGCAAGGCCGCGACCGCAACACTCATTACGTGCGACCCACCAGGGCGCGACACTAACCGCCTCGTTGTCGTCGGCGAGCAAATATCACCCGATCCGTCAGGCAATGCAGAGAGTTCTGCGCTCAAGCCCGAACGCATGCCGGAAGTCGTCCCCAGCAACGCGCCAAGCCTGTGGTCACGTTTGACCGACTGGTTCTAACATACGCTTCGTACCAACCAGCCCATGAATAGAGCTCATAGCCCGTTGGCTTCTTGGCCATGTTTCAGCCTCTAACTTTATTCCTCGACTATCAAAGATGTGCGGGTCACAGCGCTTCGCGCGCTATCCGTAACCGACGGTGCGATATTGAACACAGCATTGTAATCCCGGTTGAAGAAGATGCCTTCGGCCAGGCTGGTTGGTGCCAATGTCCTGAGATTAATACCGTCATAATCAAACACAATCGTCTTGCCTTCGCTGACCGCAACCAGCCTGTGTCCGTCCATCCACATCGCGCGCTGTGCTCCGTCCAGCGGCTTCTCGAGTTCATAGCGGTAGCTGCGCTCCGTCTCCATATCAAACACGGCGAAGCGATTACCTCCCTGGGCAACAGCAAAGCGGGCATTGTGCGAGAAGCTAACAAAGCTTGCCTCGTCGACACGTAAAATCGCAGTCGCATACGGTACCTTAGGCTCAGACTGCTTTATGAGTGGGAACGGATCCCGATAGAGGTAAGCTCTGTTGTCAGCCTTTGAGCCCGCAATGATATACCACTTGTTCTCAAAGCGCGCCATATCAAGCAAGTACGTGTCGCTCGGCGACAATGTCCTGAGCTGGAACGAGCCGTCGTTGTCACGCACCTTTACGCTCACTTTGCCCTCGGGCGCGTCCTTCTCCGTCACATACACGACATACTGCTCATCATGCGACTTAAAGTCCAAAACACCTGTCAAAAACGGCTCGATTGACCGATCGCGCAGCTCGGCAGCTTCGAGAACGCCGGTCTCTTGATTATAGAAGTAATAGCGGTCATAGCGCTTGTCACGCAAAACCAGCTCCGTCGGTGTGCGGCCAAACGCTTGCGAAAGATTTATGCTCTCCTCTGGCTTGTCGCGGTCGATCAAGATATACTCGCGGCCACCCTCAAAAGCGTGCTCCAACACAAGATGTCTGTTATCCGTAGACCACTCAACCACCTTCAGCGAACGGCCAGCCTTATCTGTCGTCATGAGGTCGGCGGGGAGGGTTATCCGCTGCGGCTCCACATCTTCCTCGTTCATATCATAGACATCAAAATCTACGAAGTTACCCGGCACCTGCACCAGCAACCACTGCCGGTTGGGGCTAGCGGTAGCAAGTGAAGGCGTAGTTGAATATTGGCCCACGTCTGCTGTCTTTAGATCAACAGGAAAGAGGAAGGGATACACAAACCGCTCAATACTGCCGCCGATAAGCGTAAAATCGCGCGTCCACCAATGGTAACCTTCGCGCTGCAGCTCCAAACTATACCGCCCCTCGGGCAGGTTAATGCGTGTATCGGTCCGCGACGAATGCCGCTCGCCATTCAAGAAAATATCCGCGGCCTGCGGCTGGGCGGCAATATATACCAACCCGTTCCGGGTAATCTGGCCATCCTTGCCAAGACTGTAGCCAAACGTCAGCGCAGCGAGCACCATTGACCCCAACCCAATCGCAACCCCGATAAGCACATAGCCCACCATCAATCGGTTGCGGTGCGCACGCTTTTTCTTCGGGTCAAGAAAATCCATTAGCATCATTATAAATCATCGCGCGCGGAAACAAATGGGCTACTGGAGACAAATTCACCATAAGCGGGTATTGCGAGCTTTAGACACTAGCGGTACTATACATAGTAGAACCGAACAAAAGAGGGTAACAAAAAACAGTGGGACAGGGAAAAACATTTGTGGAGCTGAATGGCAAACGGTACGACACCCGGACCGGACGTGTGCTTGATATTGTCGCGCCAAAAAGCGCAGCAGTAGCCAAAAAGCCGCTTCACATCCGTAAGGCCAAACCCTCAACCGGCAAGCATGTTGACGGGTTCGTGCGCGCACATGCCAGCAAAGTCGCCGTAGCCGCACCAAAGCCGGCACCCAAGCCAGCCGCACCCGCTCCTGTCGCAGTTAAGACGGAGGAACCGAAGCCCAAGAAGCAAGTCGACCGCAACGTCAAGCACCTTCGCCGTCGTTCACCGCAAAAGGCAAAAACGCTCATGCGTACCGCTGTCAAAAAGCCGAACAAGACACCTGTCCAGGCGATTGCCTCTCCGGTACAGTCATCACCGTATCTCTCATTCTTGAGCGAGCCGGCAAACATCATCACCGCACGTGTGGCTTCAGAGCGAGCAACCCGCGCTATCAAGACCCAGAAAAGCGCGCTCATCAGCCGCTTTGGCGAGCTTGAACAAGCCATTATCAAAAAATCAGAGCAGATAAATGTCCGTGTTGCGCCGTCAAGCCAATCATTCAAGCCCATACCGCAGAACGTTCCCGTAACCCAGCCGGCCAAAAAGCCAGCCGTAGCGCAATCAGCCGCGCCGGCGCGCCCACAAAAACCAAGCACCCACAATGCTGCCAAGCCTCAGCACGCCAAACCCGCCCCGTCGAAGAAAGCCGACGAACTTTTCGCCAAGGCGCTTGAGTCCGCCACCAGCCACCAGCACAAACCCGCCCCCAAGCCGAAAGCCCGCCAACGGCTCGCCCACAGCTTAGGGATGAGCACGCGAAGCGTCAGCCTCAGCGCAGCGGCCTTGAGCGTCTTGCTGTTAGCTGGCTTTTTCGCGTACCAGAACGTACCAAATTTCGCTATGCGCCTGGCAGCCTCGAAGGCCGGTTTCGCTGCCTCAATGCCTGGCTACCACCCTGCCGGCTTTACCATGGACGGGCCGATTGCTTACGGCCCAGGGCACATCACCCTCAACTTCAAGTCCACGACCGACGAACGCTACTACAAGATCACCCAGCGGCCCTCCAACTGGAACAGCGAAACATTACTTGACCAGTATGTCGCAGCCGAGCGCCGGTCTTACCAGACCTACCAAAACCAAGGCAAAACCGTCTACATATACGATGGCGCGAACGCGACCTGGGTAGACGGCGGCGTCTGGTTCCACATCGAAGCTAGCGACAGCCTCAATAGCGACCAGCTACTCAAAGTCGCCAGCAGCTTGTAATATATTTGCTACGTTGTAAAATATATTTATGACAAACCGTGGACTACGTAATACTGTAGCAGCCGCCGCTCTTGTGGCTGGCACGTATGCTGGCGTTTCGGCAGCTTCGCACGAAGTAGCGCCCGGCACAGAATTTGCAACCATACATTTTGGCGAAACTAGCATACCCCTTAATGAACAACGGCTCGCACAAGCCGTGCTGGCAGTCGGTAACTTCGCCCTGGCCGGCGTTGCCGTAGCGGTGACAGATAAGCAAGCCCGGACTGAATAAATTTCTACCTGAGCCACCCCTTAAGGTACAATAAGCCCTGATGAATACTGTTCGCACCCGATTTGCACCGAGCCCGACGGGATATTTGCACGTTGGCGGTATCCGTACCGCGTTGTTTGCCTGGCTGGTCGCACGCCAGGCAGGCGGCCAGTTTATCTTGCGCTTTGAGGATACTGACAAGAAGCGGGAAGTCGAAGGCGCCCGTGAACACCTTATAAAAAGCCTCCGTACCCTCGGTATGGAATATGACGAAGGTCCCGACAAGGGCGGCCCGTTTGCACCCTATGTCCAAAGCGAACGCCTGGACAGTTACAAGGTCTGGGCACAGAAGCTGATTGATGCCGGCCGCGCCTATGCCGACCCGTACACGCCTGAGGAAGTGCAGAAGTTCCGCGAACAGGCGCAAGCAGCAAAACGACCGTTCCTGTACCGCAACCACCGCCCCGAAAACCCGCCTGCGTGGGATGGCACACGACCCTTGCGTTTTAAGTCCGACCCGAAGCCTTACCGTTGGCACGACGAAGTCATGGGCGATCTTTCAACCGGCCCAGAAGTCATTGACGACTTTATCCTTATCAAATCCGACGGTTACCCGACGTACAACTTCGCGCATATTATCGATGACGCAGAGATGGAGATAACTCATGTCATCCGGGGCCAGGAGTTCCTGGCAAGCGTACCGAATTACCTCAACCTCTATGAAGCACTTGGCCTAACACCGCCTATCATGGCGACCATGCCACACGTACTCGGCCCCGACGGCAAGAAAAAGCTCTCCAAGCGTGACGGCGCCAAGGATGTACTGGATTATGTCCGGGAAGGCTACTTGCCGGAAGCGCTTGTAAGCTTTATTGCAACCTTAGGCTGGAACGACGGCACCGAGCAAGAAGTCTTTACCGTCGAGGAACTGATTAAAAAATTCAGCCTCGACCGTGTCCAGAAGAGCGGCGCGCGCTTTGATGAGCGCCGCCTGCTGTGGGTAAACGGCCACTTTATCCGCGAGCTGCCGCTCGACGAATTGTACATCCGGGTTAAGGAGTACTGGCCGGAAGAATCTGCCAGCTTTGATGATGCATATAAAAAGAGTGTGCTGGCTCTCGTACAGGAACGCCTCAAATTCTTTGCCGAACTGCCTGAACTGACCCGGTTTTTCTTTACCGACTTGCCGCTAAACCCCGAGCTTATAGGCACTCACAAGCAGCTGAAAAAGCTGTCCGGCGAGGAGCTGAAATCACTGCTTGAGCAAGCACGCGGGATTATTGCTGATAGCGACTTCAGCGCTGAAGAACTACAAAAAGACCTGAACGAACTACTGGAATCCACCGGCCAGAAGCCAGCCGTATTGTTCAGCCTTATCCGCATAGCCACCACTCAAAGCCCAGCTAGCCCCGGCCTCGCCGAAACGCTTGCAATCTTGGGTAAAGAAACCACGCTCCGCCGCATCGACGAGCAACTAGCTCAGCTCTAGCGCCTCGGTGGCAGCCTTAACGTCTGCTTGCAGCTCAGCAACCTGGATAGCAACAACCTCCAGTGCATCTTCAATGCCTGCAACTTTACCGAGCGCAAGGCAGGTGAGTTCATTAAGTTCCGGCAGCCGCCGGTATTTCAAATTCTCTTTCATAATAATCAGTTTGTTAGGTTGAGCATGAGGGTGGGGGACGAGTCGGGAAGGGGTAGCCAGATGGCGACCATCATCTTCCGCGAGCCGTCCGCCCACACCTCATGTGCCGGGATTTCCGGCGCAGTAGCAGACTTGGCCGAAGCCGAGCCTTGATCGTGCAGGTCAGAGGTCGAGAGACAGAAGCGCAACAGCGCCGATCGCTCCCGCCTTCTCTCCGAACTGCGACAACTTGACGCTGGGCTTCTGTGCCATGGTCAGTTCGTCGCGAAGCCGAGCCTCCAGCTCCTCGAGGAGCCACGGCTGCTTGGCAGCGATGCCGCCGCTAAAGGTTACCAGCGGGACATCGAGGAGCATCAAGGCGTTCCGGATCCCCATAGTCATGAGGCCCAGAATCTCCTTCCACTCACGACCGCCAGGCTTCAGCGCCTCAGCCGGCTGTCCGTAAGTTGCCCTGATGCCGTTGCCGCCAACGGAGGCCTCGAGACACCCGTACTGGCCGCACTTACACTGACGCTTGCCACCGAAGAAGACTCGCTGGTGTCCGATCTCCGTCGGCCAGACCTTCGGCCGCCCTTCGATGTGCCGAACGATCGCGCCGCCGACGCCGGTTCCCCAGATCATGCCGAGGAAGTCGTCTTCCTGACCAAAGCCGTAGACGGCGTCTGCGAGTGCGGCCGCTTCGGCATCGTTGCCGAACACCACGGGACACTGGTTGGCGTCGCGGAAATATTCCACGATTTGCACGCCGACCCAATGGGGCAGGTTGGCCGACCCAGCAAGGTGGGTTCGCTCCGGGCTAACCTTGCCGGCGACGGCCAGGCCGATGCCCTCGACGGGTCCATAAAGGTCCGCGAGGTCATAGATGGCCCGCTGAATAGCCCAGAGGTCATTCATGCAGCCAATCTCGCCCTTGTCGAGCGTCCGCTCTCGGACTTCTCTGCGGTCCACCTCCACGCCTTTGTCACGCGAAGGGAAGACACCGATCTTGGCGCTCGTGCCGCCAACGTCAATTCCAAGGTACAAGGTATTCTCCTTGCTCGGGGGGTCAATGACCCATGAACCTGCACGTGAACGATCGACCTTGAGCTCCTCGGTAACGAGGGTCAAAGTATGATTATTTTATAATAATGTAAGCTTTTTATCAAGATTGGTGCAGTCCGCTACCAGCTTTGTACAACATAATAAAATGAGGTATTGCATGAAGAGAGCGGGGCCGGGAGGCGGAGAGGTGAAGGCTGGCGCGTGATGGCCAATCTTCAGCGCTCTCCGCCGCCGGCTCATCTCCCTGAAGCAGCTAGCGCTGCTTCTTGTTCTTGCCCTTGCCCTTCTTCGGCGCCTCGGCTGCCTCCTCGGAGGAAACCTCCTTCGGCACCCGGCGCCTCCGCGACTTCTTGGACCGCGGCTTGCGGGCCGGCGTGACGTCGATGCCGAGACGGCGGACCGCCGCGGTGTCGCGTACCCAGTCCCAGAAGTCGTCGATGAGCTCGACCATCTTCAGGGCGTTGTCGCCGGTGTCCAGGGGCTGGCCGAGGACGTAGTGACAGTCGGGCTGGGTGGTGCCGCGGAACTGGCCGTAGAGCTTGTGCCCCACGACCTGGAGTCGCTGCCTCTCCAGCCACTGGGACCGGAGTTGCAGGTCCTGCTTGGTCCGCCGCAGGAGACTGAACCACAGGTAGTTCAGGTCATCCTGCGTCTTCGGCTCCACGTCGGCGTACGACATGAGGTCGTCGCGGCGCTCCTGCGAGAGCAGGGGATAGTGCGGGTCGGCCACCACGTCCGCGAAGGCCTCCAGGGTCTCCATGAGGCGGGCGTGGATACGGGTGAGCAGCGACTCGATGAAGTCGAGCCGCCGGGAGAGAGAACCCGGGGTGTACCCTCGGGCCCTGAGCTTGCCGATGCCACCGGAGCGGTAGTCGGCGAGGATCTTGGCCGGCTTGCCGTAGAGCCACGTACTGAGCGGGTGCTCGCACAGGCTGTTGAGGCGGGCCGTGAGCGGGCTGCTGACGGGACGGTCGACGAGCTGGGTACCCATGATCGGGCCCTCCTCTTCCTGATATCGGTTAGGATCAATGACCCAGGTTACACCCGAAACAGGATAGCTACGCTCGCTATATCGTTACAAGCATAGGTAACCTGTTTCGGTGGCAGCTACAGCCGACCGTCACACTCTCTTCATGCATTAATGTGCTAGCCTTACCGCGATAGCAGCAAAGCCTTGGCTCAAGATTGAGCTTGCGCAGCATTATACAATTTTTATGTTTTTTTGTCAATAATGCGTGTTGTACCCTGTGTCCTTGCTGAAGAAACGAGGTTAGCGAAGCCGGAGGATGCCGTCTTCTTCAGGGCTTATAAACTCTTGGGGCTTTGGAGAAGGTGCTTCCGGGCTTGGCTGCTGGGGCTGATCGGGTGAAGCTTGGTCTGTCTTTTTCTTGCGTTTGCGGGTGCGCTTGCGCTTTTTCTTTGGCTGCGCCTCTTCATCGAGTGGGCCGATCTCGCCACCAGCCGCACTGCCTACGGAAGGCTGGGGGAGCGGTTCGTGGGATGTCTCAGTCGGCATAACCGGCTGGGCTTCACGCTTCACTCGCGGTTTCTCACTCATCTGCCGAAAGGCTTGTTCTGGCGTCATGTAGCGGCCACGGACGTAATCTTCGATATCTTCGCGACGGTACGCATACCGCTGGCGACTACGCTGGACAATCTCACCCACAAAGTCTTCGCCAAACGGCGGCAAATCAAGCGATGTTGCCGAAAACGCCTGGGCCTTTTCGCCGTATATTGTCATGCTGATAACAAAGTGCCGGTTATGCATGTGCACCAGGTCGTACTCCAGGAATTTTGGTTCAAAATACCGCTGCATGACCCGCGCATCATCCGCGCCCATGCGAAAAGCGATAATTGAACCGACGTTGCCGAAGACCGCGTCTTTGACCTCCATAGACATCTGAGCAATGTACTGGTTAGCGACAGTGAGGTTCAGGCCGTACTTGCGGGCTTCAGACAAGATAGTCGCGAACGATTCTGTGGCAAAGTTCTGGAACTCGTCAACATAGAGATAAAACGGCGACCGCTGGTCCTGAGGAATATCCGCCCGACTCATGGCGCCAAGCTGAATTTTGGTCACCAAAAGCGCACCAAGCAGCGCAGCATTGTCCTCGCCGATAAGGCCACGCGAGAGGTTCACGACGAGAATTTTCCGCTCGTCCATAATCTGACGAATATTGAAGCTGCTCTTGGGCTGGCCGATGATATTGCGCACAATCGGGTTGGCCGTAAAGGCGCCGACTTTGTTCAGCACCGGCGCAACCGCCTCGGCCTGGAATTTGTCATTCCAGCTGGCGAACTCCACCGTCCAGAAATTGCGCACCACCGGATCCTCGACGTATTTCAACACATCTTGGCGGAACTTTTTATCCGTCAGCATACGGGTGATATCGAGCATAGTCGAATCAGGGTAGTCAAGCAGCGCGAGCAAGCAATACCGCAGGATATATTCCAAACGCGGGCCCCACGACTCGAACATGCGCTTCAAGACACCAATAAGCTCTGAAGCGGTGTGGGTCTTGAGCTTCGGGTCGTTCACCTCCATTGGGTTAAAGGCAATCGGGAAATCCGTATCCGCCGGGTTGAAGTAAATAACATCACTGACGCGTTCTTCCGGAATGCGACGCAGGATGTTCAGCGCGTAGTCGCCGTGTGGATCAATAACAGCAAAGCCGTACGGGCTGTAGATGTCAGATATCGTCAACAGCTCCAACATACCGGACTTACCAACACCGGTCTGTCCAATAATATAGAGGTGTCGTCCGCGGTCGGACCGCGGCAAGCCAAAAGCAGTGTTGTGGCCGCGGAAGTTGGTGATTGCGGCCGGGCTTATATCCGGCTGCTCCTGTCCGCTGAGGATGGGCAGATTAGCCGGCGGCTCGGCTGTGTTCGAGCTCGCCCAAAGAATAAATGGTGTTTCCACGTTGGTATGCGGCAAATGGTAGAGCGTAGCGATTTCTTCGATATTGCAGATAAAGCCCTTATTGAGAATTCGCTGACGGTAGACCTCAAGCGCGGCCGGGTTGTCCGTCAGCCGCCGTCCCGCGAAACCGTTCAAGTACGTGGTGTTGAACTGTTTGTAGCTGGCAATAATAGCCTGCATCCGCAACTTGGCCTGCGACGGGGGAAGGTTGCCGCGATAGACAATCCGAATTGCCGTCTCATATGCCAGCTTCTGGCTCTTTGTCTCAGCGCCCGTAATCCGAGCCTGCTGGTATTCCGTCAGCTTCACCGGTGCGGCGTCCTTGCCGTCAGGCGGTGTCCAGAGTGCAGTCATAGCCTTGGTAAAACCAAGACCGCCGCCGCTCCGCATGTTGGCGATGTAGCTTTCGCTCTTGCGATGCCAGTTGTCGGCTGCCGGCCGGACGACGTGCTGCAGCCACGCCTCCTCATTGTCCTCGAACTTCGCAAGCGCCGCTGTAATGGCCGCCAGCGGGTCAACCTCGAAGCTCTGGAAAGTCTTGATTGGCAAAGCTTCGTGACCAGTCAGCTTCAGTTCGGACATAAGGTTCGTCTCGTAGTGACCGCCTTCTTCTGTCGTGTAGTCTTGCACTTCAGAAATCTGCACGGTCGGATACTGGGCGTAGATTTGCTCCTCAACGAAGTCCTTCAGCTCCTCAGGCACCCAGACATAAAACGCAATGCGCTTCTTTCGTACTGCAATCTCGAGACTGATCCGCTCCCGGACACTGGAAGAGAAGTAACCCGCCCGAGGACTCATCAACAGCCCATGCAGACTGGCAAACAGCTGCTCGGCGGCAAGCTCTTTCTTGTCATTCGTCCGCGGCACTTGCAGGAGCAGCACAACGCCGTTTTGAGACAGGGGAGAGGACTTATGGCGTTTCAGTATCATATCTTATTATTATACAACTTTTAGCAAGTTTATTCAAGAATAAGCACCTTTACTGCTTCTCACTATACACCGAATATACGCTTGCTAGAAGCCTGGAATAAAGAGACTGTTTTTGTTTTTCCAAAGCACAAGCTTTGTTACAATACCTAGGATATGTTAGATGATTTCCGCCCGCGCCGGAAACCGGCGCCAGTTGAACCTCGGCCAATGCCTGAGCCCGTCACGCCTGACGAGCCCACGGAGCTCGACACCGTCGACCCGCCAGACCCTCCACTTGCAGCACCCGCAGCTGAACCTGTCGTAGACGACACCACGAAAAAGAAAAACAATTTCATCCAGAAGCTCCGCAGCCGCATTCGTAGGCCCCGCAATAAAAAAGAATGGGCCATTCTTGTTGCGACTGTACTCATCGTTATCGGTGGCTTGAGCGGCGGCGCCTACGCACTATACAAAAGCCTGCAGCCAGAGCCGGTCCAGCAAGTCGTGGAACCCCCACCGCCAGCACCGGAGCCGCCACCTGAGCCAACCACCGTTGCCGCCAAATTAACAGGCTTGCAGGTAGAGCCGGAACTCAATAAGCGGCCAATTACCGGCATTATGATAGAGAACAGCCCGTCGGCACGTCCGCAGTCCGGCCTCAAGGACGCCGAAGTCGTCTTCGAAGCAGTTGCCGAAGGCGGCATTACCCGCTTCCTCGCGCTCTTCCACATTAACCGCCCGCAAGAGATTGGACCGGTCCGCAGTGCTCGACCATACTACGTGGACTGGGTAGCAGGCTTCGACGCCGGCTACGGCCACGTCGGTGGCAGCCCGGAAGGCTTGGCACACTTGCGTAACATTGGGGTCAAAGACCTCGACCAGTTTGGCAACCCAGGCGCCTACTGGCGTTCGAGCGCCCGCTACGCGCCACACAACATGTACACCAGCATGGATCGGCTCGATGAACTCAACAAGAGCAAAGGCTACACTTCAAGCAACTTCGCCGGTTTTGCCCGCTACGAAGACGAAGCGCCTGCCGAAACACCAACCGCCAAGACTATCGACATCGCTCTCTCGAGCTATCTCTACAACGTCCACTACGATTATGACCCCGCCAGCAACAGCTATAAGCGAGTCCTCGGCGGCCAACCTCATGTTGACGCACCAACAGGCCAGCAGATCGCCCCGAAAGTAATCGTCGCCATGGTCATGGCCAAGGGACGCAACGGTATCTACAGCACCTACAACACCATCGGCAGCGGCGAGGCCATCATCTTCCACAATGGCGAATACGCGAGCGCCCGGTGGGAAAAAACCAGCAGCAAAGAACCCCTCAAGTTTACGAACGCCGAAGGCAAACCGTTCAAGCTCGCCCCGGGGCAAACCTGGATTACCGCCGTCGGCAGCCCAGCGGAAGTTACCCACGCCCCATAAAGTCCCGACTCTCGGCGTAATACATACAACAACCCTTGCTTTCGATTAGTTCAGCGGGTGTAGAATAGATAGGCTATGTGAGCACTGGGAGGCCCCTTTAGCACACAAGCTTTATAACGATTCAGGATGGTATGCTTCGGCCCCTGCCAATCCTCTCATACGAACAAGCTCCGGCTTCCTGTCACGATAGAGCATTGAACGGTCTGCTTTATCTACCAGGCAGCTCCACTGAGCCTCTTTGGCTCTCAAATCCGTTCGCCGCTAGATGGTAATCTTGACGGCTTTTTTGCGTTTAACCCCATAAAAGGAGCTTGGATTATGAAAACAGCACAGTTGATCAACAAGGCAGTAGAAGTTAACTCTTTTTACTTCACCCAAGGAAAACAATTTAAGTCATTTCCGGCACGCATTACTGTCGACAACCGTCAGTACGCGTTCCAGTCGGGCCTGCAAATGCTCATAGAGAAAGGCCAGCAGGCCATCCGGCTGTTCCAGATGACCGACGGCAGCGCGACTTACCGGATCAAGCAAGAGGGCGGCCAATGGGTGCTGCTCAGCATAGCAAGGGGGTAATTCATATGGAAACGACTATGGATCCAAGACCGGTCAAACCGACCAAAAACAGTTGGGCTTTCGCGGTTGATTTAGGCCGCACAGTCGGGAGAAACAGCTCTCGATTCGGGCGTGCCGGACGCTCTCGCTTGAGCCGAGTTTCGGTGCGGCGGCGAGAAACGCAAGGGAGCCGTACAGGGAAGTACGGTGACCGCGTATCGAAGCCGACAAGCCGGAAATCGGCCAAGAGGACAGCGGGGTCTCCGGCTTTGCCAGAGAGCAGACCGTCCGGCGAGAGTGTCCGGCGATGTGTCATTACGGCCTGTTCCAAGGAAGCCAAGGCTTTTGGCATCAAAGCCGGGATGCGCTACGAAGAAGCAAAAAGGCTCATCCCAGAACTGCGAATATTAATCTATAACCGCTAGATGTTGAGGTACGAAAATGGACTACGAATTAGAACCAGTCGACGAGAGCGTCGGCACTTCAGTACACATGGGCTTCCCCAATGCTGCTGTAGACACACGCCTGACCGGCCTGGACATCAGCCAGCTGCTCATCAAGCGGCCGCACAGCACGTTCTTTATGCGCATATCGGGTAACCAGTGGAGCCGCGACGGCATATTTGACGGCGACATCGCTATCATCGACCGGGCGCTGAACCCGCAGGTGACCGACCTGGTCGTCTGGTGGCAGGAAGACAACGAGTTTGCTATCTCGCTCTTCAGCCGCGTGCGCAAAGGATGCCCGGTATGGGGGGTTGTCACGAACATAATCCACCAGTTCCGATGAAAACCCGCGTATTTGCACTCATAGATTGCAACAATTTTTTCGTCTCATGCGAAAGGATCTTCCGGCCAGACCTCGAAGGCAGGCCCGTTGTCGTACTGTCCAGCAACGACGGCTGTGCTGTCGCCAGGTCGAACGAAGCCAAGCGCCTCGGCATCCCCATGGGCGCACCCGCTTTCAAGTACCGGCAGCTGTTCGAGCGGGAAAGGGTCGTACGGTTCAGCGCCAACTTTGAGCTCTACAGCGATATCTCCCGGCGGATAACCCATATACTTACTGAAGTTACGCCGCGTATTGAGATCTATTCTATTGATGAATCATTCCTAGACCTTTCGACGCTCGACATCCGTGATTATGAGGCATGGGGCAGGGCAGTGCGGACACGCATCCAGAAGGAGGTTGGCGTACCGGTTTCTGTCGGCATCGCACCCACCAAGACGCTCGCCAAGCTCGCCACCGAGTACGCCAAGCAGCATCCGGACTCCGGCGGCGCTACGTCATTCATAGACAAAGACCTGAAGCCCTACCGGCAGCATATTGCCCTGGAAGACATCTGGGGTATTGGCTGGCGCCTCGCGCCTCGCCTGCGGGCGCTTGGCCTCGCCACGGCCGATGACGTAGCCGGATTACGTCCACAGCTTGCCCAAAAGCTCATGGGTATCCACGGCCGCCAGCTGGTGTACGAGCTGAACGGCACGGCATGTTTTCCCATGGAACTCCTGCATCAAAAACCCAAGAGCATCGCCCGCACCCGTACCTTTGGCGAAGACACCCGGGAGTTTTATGTACTGGAGGCAGCTGTCGCTAACTTCGTCACCCAGGCCGCCTTCCGGCTGCGCCAGTCCGCCCAGCTGGCCCGCCGCTTAGGCCTATTCCTCTGCAGCAATAAACACAAACCCAATTACCAGATATGGAACCAAGAGGCGGTGTTCCAGGTACCGACAGCCGACACAGGACAGCTCATTTCCGCCGGCATCGCCTTGCTAACCGACATGTACGAGCCTACCACCGAATATCATCGGGCAGGGGTGTGGCTGCATGACTTTGTCCCTGCTGATCAACTTCAAACCGACCTACTCGGCACCGTCGACGTGCGTGAACACGCCCGCGCCATGAGCCGCATGCAGGCCATCGACGGCATCAATAACCGCTACGGCCGCCGCACCATCCGCTTCGCCGCCGAAGACCTCGCTCAGGCCTGGCAACCCAAACACGGCTTGCGCAGCCCCCGCTACGTTTCCACTTGGGAAGAGCTGCCACTCGCGCGTATAGTATAATCACCTCTGTTATGAAAGCCACCGACCAGCTACTGGCAAAATATCCGCTTATTTCCGACCAAATTAGCCGGGAAGAGTTGGGCGTGGTTTTGCGGGAGTTGGAAACAACACTGCAGCAAAGTGTTCCTGGAACAGTGGTAGAGTTCGGCTGCTACAAGGGCACAACCAGTCTGTTTATCCGCCGACTGCTAGATTACTACAAGGATTCACACCGTACGGTCGGAGTACCTGCACTTGAGCCAAGTTTCGGTGCGGCGGCGAGGAACGCAAGCGAGGCGTACATGTCGTACGGTGAGCGCGTACCGGAGCCGCCCAGCCGAAAATTGGCCAAGAGACCGGCAGAGTCTCTGGCTTTGCCAGAGAGCAGGCCGGACGGTGCAGGTACTCCGAGGGAGTTCCATGCGTATGATTCTTTCGAAGGCTTGCCACCCAAGAGCAGGGAAGACCAGAGTGCCGCCGGCGTGGATTTCACAGCTGGCGAACTCGCGATCAGTAAAAAGCAATTTCTGAAAGAATTCCACAAAGCAGGATTGCAACCACCTATCACGCATAAGGGCTGGTTCAATGAGCTTTCCGATAAGGATATCCCAGAAGAAATTGCCTTTGCGTTCCTCGATGGGGATTTTTATGGTTCCATCAGGGATTCGTTGCAGCTCGTTTGGCCGCGGCTGCACGAGCAGGGGGTGATATTGATTCATGACTACAAGCGTGAGACGCTGCCCGGGGTAGAGAAGGCGGTGCACGAGTTTCTGCAGGACAAACCGCACCGCCTGAGGTACGAACACAATATTGCGATTGTGGCGCAATCTTAAGCGTTGCTATAATAGGCGCATGGCGCTGCGGCAGCTGATTGACAAGATAAAACACCGCGAGCGAAAGCCACTGAGTCCTCGCGCACTCAACTTCATTGCGCTCCTGCTCGGCCTGGCCGTCATTGTGACATTGGCGATTGCCAGCCCGTACGTGCTCAGGATTTTTGATAAGCCAGAAGTAGCCACCGCAGAGGAAGTGACAATTCCGCATCTTGACCTCGCACCCATAGAAGAAGCTCAGCCTGTTCCGGTACCAGAAACTCCTCAGCCCCCGCAGCATGAGACCCCTCAAGTCAGCGGCCTCCAGACAAAAGATGACTCACAGGAATTTCGTAAGCGAGATAAAAAGCGCCGCCGGACACACCAAGCCAAACCAGAATCAACGCAACACAAGCACCAGCGTCTTGATCAAACCGTCAAAAGCACACTCGAAGCACTGCGCCGCCAGTTTTATTTCCAGAGGAAAAACGACTGATTGAAAGTACCAAAGTAAAAACCGGAGGCTAGCTCCGGTCATTACTTTGGTGACCTCACGGGGAATACAGGTATAATCCGCCCGTTTGCCAGCACGCTGGCGGGGGATTATCGAACCACCTGGGATTCGATTCCGTTTCTCGGCGAGAAACTACCAATGAAAAACACCCACCAAAAGAGTGGGTGCCTTTCATTGGTGACCCTAACCAAAGAGACTGATGCCAGCAATTGTTAGTGTTTGTATCAAATATAAATAGCGTGAAACGCTGCTATACTTGCTCTTGCGGAAGTGCCTACTCTCCCAGGAAGACTGAGTAGCTCTACAGCTTATATAGCCCCTATCCCATATTCTTAGTGGTGACAGTTATTAGCCTGCTTATCTATGCAGTCAAGGCAGCAGCTATCAAATCAGTCGTTTCTAATTGGTCGGTGATAGAGTTTTAATAGAGTCGTCCACTGATTTTCGGTAGGTGCCACTGAAGAAACCATCGCCCGCATGCGTGGGGTCATAGTAATAGAAGTAATCACCGACAGTCTTGTGAGACCAATTGTTTTGTGTTGCACAATCTTCGTTAGTATCACACCTAGCTAAACCTGATTTTGTACCTGTCTTCGCTCGATACAGCAGACCCATCTTTTCCTGTGTCTCAGGACCACCACTTAGCTTACCCTCAGCTTCGAGCGAAGGACTGGTTAGACGAACCGATTCTATCCCCCTATAGTTTTGGTAGTTCTCGTAGGTGAGATCTTGAATCTCATTCGGTACACTAATTTGCACACCCCATTCTTTAATATCGAGGTATTTACTATTGCTTGCTTCTTTATTTGCTTGATTTGTTGCTGATGACTGTTCGAATTGAGCAGTGCTGGTAGTCTCTTTATTCTTGTTGCTCTGGCGGTCGTATACGAGCCAACCCACAGCTCCAAGTAGTCCAACTACAACTACTACGATAAGTATTTCAACGACACTAAAACCTTTTTGATTAGCTTTCATATATTCTCCTTTATTCTCCTTATGCTCGTTTATAACATGAATGAAATAAAAAAGCACTTGTTAAAGTACTCAATCATTGGTGACCTCACGGGGAATACAGGTATAATCCGCCCGTTTGCCAGCACGCTGGCGGGGGATTATCGAACCGCCTGGGGTTCGATTCCGTTTCTCGGTGAGAAACTACCAATGAAAAACACCCACCTGAAGAGTGGGTGCCTTTCATTGGTGACCTCACGGGGAATCGAACCCCGATTGCCAGGATGAGAACCTGGTGTCCTAACCGTTAGACGATGAGGCCACAGCTTGCGGCAGATATTATCTCCTGCATGACAATCTATTGCAAAAAGTACGGACGGTCTTGGTGTCCTAGTCACGTTCCGCGCCCCCGAAACTTTCATACTACAAACAAGTTTGTAATCTGAAAGGTTTCCTTGCATACCGCCACTGGCGGTATTCACACCAGACGATGGGGCCGGATCGGCATAAGCCCGAGGCAATGTATCGTCGCAAAAGACCAACAAATCGTACCACAACAGGGGCGAATTGTCTACCTAGCCAAATAAAACCGGTCGGTACAAGCGTACCGGCCGGATGCGCGCATACTTAGATGTTTCGCCAAAACAACTAAGGGAGGGGGTTTGTTGTTTTTGGTTTATGCCCACCTAAATAGCAACTTCATGGTAGCAATGTAATTCCAAGCTTGTCAATATGCTAATGCTTTATACAATACTAGTTTAGGCCGCAACAAAAACGTATACTTCTAGGTAAGCATAATGCTTATGTAAAACCATGCAAACCGTAAAACCATATTGGTACCGCCTCTATTACGGCTGGATGCTCCTCTATAGCATCGGGCTGCTTGCTGGCTTTTTTGCGGTTAAATACTTCCCGTCGCTTGAGTCACTCGGCCAACATTTTGAGCTTACAACCACAACGGCACTCTTGTCCGGGCTATACCTCTTTTACGCACTAACTGTTTTCTGGTTTATACGCAAACGCAATGAGCAGTTAGCATTATTTGCGGGACTGTGGATCTTCGCCATGATTCTCCTTAATGGACTGGGGCAGACCAACCCGCACTTCAGCAACCTCCTCTATGCGCTCCCCTGGATTGCCATGGCGGCATTCAACGGCATGTTCGGCGCGCCTATCGCACTTGGCTCGGTGTGTCTCACGGGCGTGTATATCGTACTCGAACACGAGTTTGACTTCATGAGCTTGAGCGGTGTTTCCGTGTTCCTGTTTGTTGCCGATGCCATTGCTGCCTACGGCTGCTACCGCTTATGGCGACGCGTCTATATCAACGTCAACGAGGCACGCATTCAGCAACTGACCGGAATGATTGTCAACAAAGACGTGCAGTCCCAGATACTCATTGAGTCCATTAACGAAGGTGTCATCGGCTTTGACCACGAAGGTGTTGTGCGCATCATCAACCCGGCTGCCGCCAAGCTTACCGGCTGGGACACCAAAGACGCCCAGAACCTCGATGTCAACGCCGTCATGATGCTCGCACAAGAAGACAGCACCCCGCTCGAGAGGGAAGAAAACCCAATTTCCTTGGCAATTACCAGCAAGCAACACGTCAATAAAACTTTGCAGTTAACAAGCAAGACCGGCAACAAAACAATTATTTCACTCTCTGTATCGCCAGTCATCGTGCCTGATATCGACCAGCCAGTCGGAGGCGTAGCGGTGTTCCGCGATATCAGCGCCGACAGGGAAGAGGAACAGCGTCGGGCAGAGTTCATCAGCACTGCCAGCCACGAAATGCGCACACCGGTAGCAGCAATCGAAGGCTACCTAGCGCTCGCCATGAACGACCGCGTTAGCCGGATTGACAGCAAGGCCCGGTCATACCTCGAAAAAGCCCACTCCTCCACGCAACACCTCGGCAAACTTTTCCAAGACCTGCTCACCAGTGCGCGGGCAGAGGATGGACGCCTGGCAAGCCATCCGGTCGTGGTCGAGATGGGCGAGTTCCTTGAGAGGCTAGCAGAAGATTTGCGCTTCGCGGCACAAAAGAAGGGCCTGCAAATGGAGTTTGTCATGAGCAGCGGCGCTGCCGATCAAGTCTCAATCGACGCAACCGCCAGCAACAACAAAATCGTCCGCCCCCTCTACTACGTTCACGTCGACCCTGACCGCATCCGAGAGGTAGTTACGAACCTCTTTGATAACGCCGTCAAGTACACCGAGAGCGGCAAGGTCAGCCTCGGCCTCACGGGCGACCAAGCAGTTGTCCAGGTATACGTCCGCGACACCGGCGCTGGCATTCCTGCCGAAGACATCCCGCACCTTTTCCAGAAATTCTACCGGGTCGACAGCTCCGCCACCCGCACAGTAGGCGGCACGGGCCTCGGCCTCTTTATTTGCCGCAAGATTGTTGAGTTGTATCAAGGTCGTATCTGGGTTGAGAGCGAACCAGGCAAGGGCAGCACCTTCTACATTAACTTGCCGCGCCTCGGTACTGCCCGGGCAGAAGAATTACGCGCAAAAGAAGCCTCCCACCACTTATCTTCTGTTCCTGGGCATGGTACAATACGGACAACATAAGCGATATAAAAGCCTAAGCAAGGGTATCAAAGATGGCAAAAATAATGCTGGTCGAAGACGACAACAACCTGCGCGAGATCTACGAAGCTCGACTAGCCGCAGAGGGATATGAAATTATTTCCGCCGCGGACGGCGAAGAAGCCTTGGCGTTGGCGGTTAAAGAACGTCCGGACCTCATCATCTCCGATATTATGATGCCGAAAATCAGCGGCTTTGACATGCTTGACCTGCTCCGCAGCACCCCTGCAACCCGCGATTCAAAAGTCATCATGATGACTGCCCTAAGCCAGGCCGAGGACAAGACTCGCGCCACCAACCTTGGCGCCGACAGATACCTGGTTAAGTCACAGGTTACCTTAGAGGACGTGGCCCGCGTCGCACGCGAAATGCTCGAGGAAGACGCCTCCAGTCAACCGCCGCCAATCAATAGCACGTCGGACTCCCCACAGACTGAAGGCACGACGCCACAGCCCGCACCGACTGCCGCTCCTACGCCTGATCCAGCAGCCACAGGAACTGCGCAACCAGCCCCGCAGCCAAGCGATGACTCTAATAATGATCCGACACAAACTCCGCCGCCCCAACCGCCTGCGGACCCTCCAGTCGCGCCGCAGGATACGCCACCACCGGCAGCACCGCCTCCCACTGAAAACAACGCTGCCGCAACCGTCTCAAACGAGCCTGCAGCCAACCAGGCCGTTTTTAATACGAGCCCCGATCAAGCGACTGCACAGACCACAGAAACCGAAGCAGCTGCCGTCGAATCTCAAATACAAGATTTTATCAACAACCTCAAGGTGAGCAACGACACCCCCGTAGCTCCCGAGGGTGTACCAGGTACAGCACCCGCCCCAGCAGAGACAACGATTCCAGCCGAGCAGCCGTCACCAGTGCCCGACCAACCAGCAGAAACACCAGCCCCGGCACCTGACGACCCAACCAAGGGCGTAATCCCAGATACGATACCACCTGCTGAGACGCAAGAAGTTGTCCCAGAGACACCAGTGCCAGCTCCGGCAGCACCCGCCGCTACTCCCGCACAAGAGCCAGCCCAGCAAGCTCCAGCGCAGACCATATCCGTCAGCCAACCCCCTGAGCCGGCTACTCCAGCACCGACACCGGCTCCTACACCGCAAGAGCCCGCTGCACCAGTCCCGCCACCGGCCGCACCAACCCCAGAGCCCGTACCTGCGCCCCAGACGCCCACGAGTCCGGCTCCTGCCGCCGATACAACCATCATTCCAGTCATCACCCCCGAGGCAAAACCACCGCAACCCGCTCCGGCAGAAACGCAAGAATCAACAGTACAAGTTGCCCATCCCGCTCACCAAAAAGTCATCCAACCCATCAACGACATTACGAAAGGTTCGGTAGACCTTAACGCACTGCTCGCCGAAGAACAGGCAAGAGAACAGGCCACCGCTGGCGCCACGGCGCCCCAGGTAACAGCCGTCGTTAGCCCAGACCCCGTGGCTACGCCAGCCGATAATCCAGCTCAACCCACGGCGCCCGCCCCCGTCCCGGACTTGCCTGCCAACCAAAATATTGCCCCGCCCGGCACCACCTTTGACCCCAATAGTGTTTCGCTGTAAGGCCCTACACTGTAAGCTACCTGTATGAGGTTAAACCGATACATTGCGCTCGCCACCGGCATGAGCCGCCGGGCTGCTGATAAGGCAATTACAGCCGGCCAAGTGCTTGTAAATGGCCGACGGCCCGATCTTGGTCAGGACGTAACAGATACGGACCAGATAACGCTCGGCGGCCAAAAACTAACAAACCATGTCAATATATTGACATACTTGCTCCATAAACCCATCGGTTACGTCAGCTCACGAGACGGACAGGGAAATAAGACTATCTACGATTTGCTTCCACCAGAGCTTCACCACCTCAAGCCGGTCGGGCGTCTGGACAAGAACTCTTCTGGCCTGCTTCTTCTCACCAATGACGGCACGCTCGCCTACGAGTTGACCCATCCAAGCTTCCAAAAAACCAAAGTATACAAGATTGCCCTCAATCGGCCGCTAGAGAGCGCAGACAAGTCAGCAATCTTAAGCGGCAAGGTCATGCTGGACGGTCTGCCGAGCAAGCTCCGTCTTGAACCTATCAACGACCGGGACACGACTAACTGGAAAGTTATCATGCAAGAAGGCCGCAACCGTCAAATCCGCCGAACCTTCGAAGCTGTTGGCTATAACGTCGTCAAACTCCACCGCACACACTTCGGTCAGTACTCATTGGGTGGTTTAAACGAAGGTCAATTTACTGTTGTATAAGAAGCTATCCCTAAAGTTCCCAGCCCGGCCTGGCCGATAGCTTCAACAATTCTGGGATTAGGATAAAAAGAATCGTGCAATGAGGCATACTCTTGCCGTATTTGTTCTACAATACAGTCTGGCACGCCAGCAAATACATCTCCATCACTGGTGCGCAATGCTTGATAATTGGCGCCGACATGGTAAGCCTCTAACTCTTTACGCCATTGAACTTGGAGATATTCATCTGTATTAAATGGCATAATAGGATTGCTAAGAGCTTGCACAACATGTTGTAGCTCATGGGCGAGCACAGCCTCCCCCTTAAGCCGGCTGCATGGCGTGTCGTCGCTCATAGAGAGCATAGCAATAGGTTTCCCGGTAAAAATGCGGGTGTTGTCTCCCCCTAGATTTGGGTACAAGAATGTACTAAGTGTTGAACTGGCGGCCGGATACGTAACTCGTCCGTTATATCCATCAATCGACCATGCGTACTCCCATCTCTTAAATGCCTTTTCGATACATTCGACTACATCCCATCCCGCGAACCCTTTGGCTTCATCAATAGCCCATGCTTCTGCAGTTTCAGCTACGCGCAACCGTTGTTCGGGGCTCATGGTTTTCAATGAAGCATCCAGCCGCAGCGTCTCCCCTGGCTTCATAGCTATCACAGGAGTAGTATTCGCATCTCTGTGCTTCTTAGGAGCACTCACCGTTCCGTCTTTGATATTTGGCACATACAGAGCCTCGGCAGCACACAAGAGGTCCACTGCAAACTTCCCTAAGACCGCCTGCGTTTCTTCCCAGCTTAGTACCTCGATAACTTCTTTTTGGACGCGCTCCACAAACCTTGAGCGACGACGGGCTTCAAAAGAGACAAACTGCATCATACTTTAATACCATTATTTTATACTGTCGTCAACGTCGCTTATCTGTTATAATGTATCCTTGAATGAAAAAATTACCCATCGTAGCCATCGTCGGACGAGCGAATGTTGGCAAGTCCAGCTTGTTTAACGCCATCCTGGAGCGGCGTGAGGCAATTGTTGCCGACGAGCCAGGCACGACCCGCGATGCCATCACCGCCAAAGCAACTATCTGGAGTCGAGAAAGCGAGACGAAATCCTCGCCGCATTTGGATGGAGCGCAAGGCGAAGGCGAGCAGCGGACCGAGGCGTATACGAAATACGACGAGGGAGCAGCACAGCCTTCCACGCAGCGATCCGCCAAAAATGCCAGCAGGGTTGACGGCTCTGCAGGCAAGCAGGCTGGTATGGTGCGGCAGGATTTCTGGCTCGTGGATACGGCCGGTATGAAAACGGCCGAAGATGACTTCGAGCTCACTATCCAAGAGCAGATTATGGAAGCGGCCGCAGCAGCCGATATCATCTTGGTCGTTATCGAAGCACACGTGACAATCACTGAAGAGGACCGCCGGGTCGCCAAGCTAGCCTTAAAGAGCAAAAAGCCGGTAATTCTCGTCGTCAATAAGGCCGACAAGTCTCGCGGTGCTGCTCCAGAAGACTACCTTCGCCTCGGCATCAAAGAAATCTATCTCACCAGCACGACACAACGCGATGGTATCGATGACCTGCTTGAGGGTTTAAGTGATCAATTGCCCCAAGCTACCCTCCAGGAGGCCAGCGACCGCCTGCACATTGCAATCCTGGGCCGTCCGAACGTCGGCAAATCCCGGCTCTTCAACACGCTTGCCAAGAAACAGCAGGCAATCGTCGCCGACCGTGCCGGCACAACCCGCGACATTAACCGCACGACGGTGCGCTATCACGGCAGGGAAATCGAAATTATGGATACCGCCGGTATTCGCCGCAGCGGCAAAATCGAGCAGGGCGTGGAGCGGTTCAGTGTCATCCGGTCCTTAAGCGCCATCGAACAAGCCGACATCTGCCTCTTGCTCCTCGACGTTAATGAGCTAAGCACAGCGCTTGATCAAAAAATCGCCGGCATGATCAAAGAAGCCGGCAGAGGTCTGGTCCTCGTCGTCAGCAAGTGGGACTCGCTTGAAGAAAAGACACCCTTTAGTCGCGACCAAATCGCCCCCGAAATACAAGCCAGCTTTGAGTTCGTACCGTGGGCACCGCTCGTATTTACAAGCTCTGTCACCGGCCAAAACGTCACCAAGCTCTTCGAACTTGCGCTCGAAATAGACGAACGTCGCAAGCAACAGATAAAGACCACCGAATTAAACCGCTGGCTTCGCCAGGTAGTAGACAAGCATCCGCCGGCCGGCCTCAAGAACCGCCAGCCCAAACTCAACTACATGGTACAAGAGGACAATCCCATCCCGTCATTCCGCGTCTACGGCGCGCACACGAAGTTCCTCCACTGGTCATACAAGCGTTTTATGGAGCGAGACTTCCGCGAGCACTATGACTACATTGGCTCACCGGTCAAATTCTGGTTCATCGAAAAACACGAAACGCACAAGCACGGCCAAGCGCCTCGCAAATAGCCGTTTTCCTTGCTCTCGCTTGCTCGATACGGGATACTATCTGCCATGGGACTATTCCTCCGACACAGAGATGAAAACACCGGCCAACACCTAGCGCCAGCCTATACCATCGGCTCAGAGAAGTCGCTGGTTATCGTGGGACTCGGCAATCACGAAAAAGAATACGACAGTACCCGACACAACATCGGTTTTGCCGCACTCGATACTTTCGCCGAACTCAATGACATGCCGGCCTGGGCGACCAAGAAAGACCTGAAGTGCCTCTTGAGCCAGCATACTCTTGGCGACACGCGGGTTATCCTTATTAAGCCGACTACCTTTATGAACCGCAGTGGCGAAGCTGTGCAGGCGGTACTGAAGTTTTATAAAATCCCTGTCCAAAACACCATCATCGTCCACGACGAGCTCGATCTGCCGTTTGGGCTTATCCGCACCCAGAAGGGCGGGGGAGCCGCCGGCCACAACGGCGTGAAATCAGTTATCGAACACTGTGGCGATGAGTTCGGCCGCGTACGGATCGGCATCAAGAACGAGCTTCGCAGCCGGATGGATGGCGCGGATTTTGTCCTTGGCAAATTTACAGCCGAAGAACAAGCCCACATGAAAGCCCTCACTCAAGAGGTAAGTGCCATTCTATCAGAGGCAATATTCGGCAACGGCCTCGTCCCCGAAACCCGCCAGTTCCTCGTCGAGACATAAGACAAAAAAGAGCCTGCAGAAGGCAAAAATGCCCAGTGGACATTTTTGTAGGCACGAGCGAAGCGTCATAGTGTTAAAAGCATTAAGCTCTCAGTTAAAAACAGGATGGGGCACCGCTCTCGCGCGAATCAACAAAAAAGAGCCTGCAGAGGGGGTGGGCACCGCTGCAGGCTCATTTTTAGGCTCGAAAAACTCAAGCCCAGACTACTCCCTTCAACCCACCCCAGTGAAGCGTCATATACCATAATCAATAATAAGGTTATGCGCCTCCGCGAATGCGGAATCCGTCAAGACTCACTGGCCCACATTGAAGCCCAAGGGGGCCCTGAAAATTGCGAGAACTTCCAGAGTACTAGTTAAAGGGATTAGTCTGTTTTAGAGCGTTGGTCTAGAAGACCACGCCTGATAAGTGGAGGGTAACAACTTACTGGCACGCTCTAAAACAATCTAACAATTTGTTAGAATTGGGGGTATAAGGTACGTTAAGCTCGCATATACGAACTTACGAATTGCAATTCTAGCAAAAAGATGTCTTTGTGTCAATACCTTTCAATAAATTTGTACATATTACAAAATGAGTATAACAACGCTTAAGCTTGTAAATAAAGACATCCCTGAACCGCTCAGGCATATCCCTACGCCCCCGAAACAACTCTGGGTTCTCGGCAATCTCACCCCACTGCTGGATAAACCAAAAGTGGCCGTTATTGGTAGCCGCAAAGCATCGCCTTACGGGACCCATACCACCGAGAAGCTGGCTGGCGAGCTAGCGGGGAAGGGTATTGTCATCATCAGCGGGCTGGCGCTCGGGATAGACGGTATCGCCCACCGGGCAGCGCTCGGCAGTGGTGGGCACACTATTGCAGTGCTGCCATGCGGTCTGGAGCGCGTCTATCCCTCTTCACACCGGGAACTGGCGAAACGCATTCTGGATGGCGGCGGCGCACTTATCAGCGAGTACCCCGAGGGTACTGAGCCGCGCCGCGAGAACTTCATTGCCCGCAACCGCCTCATATCAGGCTTGGCCGACGGCGTGCTAATACCCGAAGCAGCCGAGAAGAGCGGCAGCCTGCATACCGCCAACTTTGCCCTGGAGCAGGGAAGGACGGTCATGGCCGTACCCGGCAATATCACCAGCCCGACGAGTAAGGGGACAAACAACCTTATTAAAAGCGGTGCTACACCGGTCACCGAGGCTGCCGACGTGCTGCACGCGCTTGGCCTGGAAGGGATCACACCAGAGCAGACTGAATTACTCGGCCAGAACAGGGAGGAGCAAATTGTGCTAGACCTACTAGGCGACGGTGTTACCGATGCCGCCGAGCTGCTGGCGCGCAGCGAACTGACCGCGCCCGCATTCAACCAAACTCTCACTATGCTGGAGATTACCGGCCGCATTAAACCAGTGGGCGCCGGGCATTGGACACTTCGGTAGAGTATTGACATTTTTTAATTTTTATGGTAAATTCATTCAATCCTGGCAATTGCCTGGATACCACCGTTCTCACCTGAAAAGGTTTTGAGAACCCGCACCTGAGGAGAATAGACAGAATGACCAACGAGGCAGTCCTGGACCTCGACCACACCGACGACAACGCTCCGGTGTACATCGCCGACATCCCCGTAGAAATCACTCTTCATGCCTTAGGGCATGTGGATCGGCTGAACGATTCGGCCATCATCGACTGCTTCACCTGCACTGGTGAGAAGACGTTCCTCGTGCAGCAGCACCAGTTCCTGGATGGGACGCACCACGTCAGTGGTGTCTTCGACCCGTTCGGGGACTCCATCGACGCCCGTTTCACCTGCACGCTCGACTTCCAGTCGGACATGGAGACGTGCATCATCAAGCGTGTCCGCTGAGGCGGATACCAAGAGAGGCGCCGGGGAAGGCAGAAGAGCGACCACAAGTCGCGTCCTTCCTCGGCAGGGGTTTTGGTTATTTCTATTTCTCCTCAGGTTTTTCTCTTATTGTTTATGATCATGCTGATATTCGAGCGTTCAGCGAGAATATATGCCGAACCCAAGAAAACAATTCCTTTATGAAAAATAAGTTTTCTTAGCGTGAAGCTATATGAGTCCAAAAGGACGAAAACGAAAAAACTTGCCAAAACCCCTGCTAATGCGGTAGGGTGAAGTGCTGTTGCATTGTGCCAATGCCTTTCGCAACGTAAGATACTACTTATGGCAAAAAACTTAGTTATCGTAGAGAGCCCGGCAAAAGCCAAGACGATTGAGAAGTACCTGGGCAAAGATTTTGTGGTCAAAAGCAGTTTTGGCCATATCCGGGATTTGCCCAAAAAAGGCCTCGCGATTGATAAAGAAAAAGGCTTCGAACCGTCTTATGAGATTTCCGCCGACAAGAAGAAGGTCGTCGCCGAACTCCGCAAAGCCGCCAAGAGCGCCGAGACCGTCTGGCTGGCAAGTGATGAAGACCGCGAAGGAGAGGCGATTGCCTGGCACCTCTGCCACGCCCTGAAGCTTGACCCCAAGAAGACCAAGCGGATTGTCTTTCACGAAATCACCAAGCCCGCCATCCTGCACGCTATTGAAAACCCACGCACCGTTGACCAGCACCTCGTTGATGCCCAGCAGGCCCGCCGCGTCCTCGACCGGCTTGTCGGGTATGAACTCTCACCAGTACTCTGGAAAAAAGTCCGCACCGGCTTAAGCGCCGGCCGCGTACAATCCGTCGCCGTCCGGCTCATCGTTGAGCGCGAGCGTGAGATTAAAGAATTCGAGGCCGAAAGCAGCTTCAAGGTCACGGCTATCTTTACAATAGGCAAAGAAGAGCTCAAAGCTGAACTCAGCACTAAGTTCCCGGACATTGCCGCTGCCCGGAAGTTCCTCGAAGCCTGCATTAATGACACTTTTACTGTCCAAGACGTTGCCACCAAGCCTGGCTCGCGCAACCCGGGGCCGCCATTTACGACCAGCTCACTCCAGCAGGAAGCCGCCCGCCGGCTCGGTTACAGCGTCCGCCAGACCATGACGCTCGCCCAGCGCCTGTACGAGAGCGGTCACATTACCTATATGCGTACCGACAGCACCAACTTGGCTGGCCAGGCAATCAAAGCAGCCGAGGATTACATCAAGAAGTCCTATGGTGACAAGTATCACCAGGTACGCCAGTACAAGACCAAATCCGCCGGCGCCCAGGAAGCCCACGAAGCCATCAGGCCGACCGATTTCACTAAGACAAGCGCCGGCAGTGATGCTCAACAAAAGAAGTTATACGAGCTTATCTGGCGCCGCGCCCTCGCCAGCCAGATGGCACCTGCCGCCATTGACCGCACCGAGATCACTATTGCGCCGTCGAAATCAAAGGAGACGTTTATCGCCAAGGGCGAAGTACTTATATTTGACGGTTTCCTCAAGGTGTACGGCGGCGGCAAAGATGATGTGATTTTGCCTAAAGTTGAAAAAGGCCAACGTCTTGACCTGTCCACGATGACCGCTGCGGAGGTATTCAGCCGTCCGCCGGCCCGCTACTCTGAAGCCAGCCTCGTCAAGAAGCTCGAGGAGCTTGGCATCGGCCGGCCAAGTACCTACGCGCCGACCATCAGCACTATCCAATCTCGCGGCTACGTTGAGAAACGCGACCTTGAGGGCGTAGAACGTGAAGTACAGACACTCACGCTAGAGAAGGGAAGCGTAACCGAAGCCACCACCACCGAAGTGACAGGAGCTGACCGCGGCAAACTCCTGCCGACCGACATCGCCATGATGACGACCGACTTCTTGACCAAACACTTTAGTGACATCGTAGACTTTGACTTCACCGCCCGGGCAGAGGAGGAGTTTGATGAAATCGCCGACGGCAAGCAGACCTGGAACAAGATGATCAAAGAGTTCTATACCGGTTTCCAGCCGCTCATCGGCAAGGCGGAAGACATCAGCCGCGAGGAAACCAGCCAAGCCCGCGTGCTTGGGCAAGACCCCAAGAGCGGCAAGCCTGTGATAGCCCGTTATGGCCGCTACGGTGCTATGTTACAGATTGGCGAGGTAGAAGACGACGAAAAGCCTCGGTTTGCGCCGCTGCCGCAAGGAACGACACTCGAGACCGTCACATTCGAGCAGGCTATGGAGATGTTCAAGCTGCCGCGCGACGTCGGCACCACCAAAGACGGCGAAGTTATCAAAGCCAACATCGGCCGCTTTGGCCCATACATCCAGATCAACAAGACGTACGTCTCGATCAAGCCCCTCGACCCGCTGACTATCACCGAAGCGGAAGCCCGCAAACTTTACGAAGAAAAGCTGGAAAAAGAAGCCAACAAGTACATCAACCGCTTCCCAGGCGGCATAGATGTTGTCAACGGCCCATACGGCCCATACATTACCAACGGCAAGAAGAATGCCAAAATCCCGAAAGACGCCGATCCCAAGAGCATCACCGAAGCCCAAGCTAAAGAGCTGCTTGAGAAGGCCCCTGCAAAAGGTCGCCGCTTCCCCCGCCGCAAATCCCGCGCCAAATAGCCTAAGTGTCCGATTGGTATTGAAAAAGTTTGTATATTGTGTTATTATATAGATATCTCCGTTGAGCAATAAGCTCCAGAGATGCTCTTCAAGCAGACAGACAGCTCATGATTGCTGGGCAGCACAGCTACCGCCTGTGCCCCACAATCTTCCCGCACAACGAAAGGACCACTGTGTCAGCAGCCATCCCCGGCATCGCATCTATTGTGACGGCAATCTTCTGTGGTTTATGCACAGCTACTGCCGTAGACAACAAGAAGGCCTCCTTCTACGGAATGGCAGCCTTCACTGGTCTCATGGCCATCCTAACTGGGATGCTTGCCGCAAGCCAGCTCATCATCGAGAACATGGGATAACTCCTTTTGACATCAGCCGTTCCGGCCACCAGAAGCAAGCAGAGAGAAGGGTGTGGAGACACACAAAGGATCTGCTCGCCAACTGGCTTGCACCTCTTTTGTCTCTACATTGTTCTGTCTGCTTGGTTCGCTTCACGAATGTGTGTTTGTGCTGATGAGCCGAAAACGGCGAAAGCGAGCCTAAAGTTAGTAAATAAGCATAAGAATGTACCTTTGGCACATATTTTTCCACAGCTCACATCTATTACTTAGTAATATTGCTATGCAAAATATGGGCGAGAACGTCCACTACGTGCTACAATAATTACGCACAACACATTCGCCGCAACACCGCGAACGAAAAGAGAAAAAAGCGGCCGTAAGTGTTGACTTTAACAAACTAACGTTATATAATTAGTTAATTCATGCTGGTGGATTGACGGCGACCGTAGGCATGCAGGGTAGGGAACTACAGCCGATCCCCCTCACATCTAAAAGTACGACTAAAACAGCAAATAACAGATAGGAAGTATATGCCTGACACTGAAGTACAAGCCAAGACGTTGAACATCGAAGTCATTGTTAATGACGTCCTGGAGACTATTGAACGAGAGCGTGAGCGTGAAATTGTTGCTCGACGCTTTGGCTTGTTTGATCGCAAGGAAACACTGGAGCAAATCGGTGAACTCCTTGGTATTACCCGTGAGCGTGTCCGCCAGCTTGAGAAGGCTGTCGTCGCCCGCCTCAAGGCCGCTGCCGGCAATGACCTGCCGCACATCGGTGAAATCGAAGAGACATTCGTCACCCACCTGCGCGAACTCGGCGGCGTCAGTCGTATCAGCAACCTCAGTGAGCGTTTGACGGCTGAGAACAGCCGGGTAGACCAGGCACGTGTATCCTTCCTCGCCCAGCTCTGCCCGCAACTCGTCGTTATTGATGAAAACGACCACTTTTACCACTCTGCCGGTTTGGCCGAACTCCATGACGAGAAGGCCCTTAAGGCTCAGGTAGCCAAGATTATTGACGCCATCAAGAAGATCGGTGAACCGACCCAGATAGACAAGATTGCAGAAGCCGTCGGCGATGCCGATCCGGCACATACCGAAGCACTCGCCAGCACCTCGAAGCACCTCGCGACTCTCAACGGCCGCTGGGGCCTCGTCAAGTGGCCGATGGTCAACCCCAAGAACATCCGCGACAAGATCTACGTCATCCTGCACGACAACAAAAAGCCGCTGCACTTCAATGAAATTGCCGACGCTATTAAGAAATCCAGCTTCAAGCGCAAGGATGTTACCACCCAGGCTATCCATAACGAGCTCATCAAAGATAAGCGCTTTGTCCTCATTGGTCGTGGTATCTACGCCCTCAAGGAATGGGGTTATGAGCGCGGCACCGTTGCCGATATCATCGCCGATGTCCTCAAGAAGGCCGGTGAACCGCTACACCGCGACGAGATCGTCAAGCGCGTGCTGAAGAGCCGCCAGGTTAAGGAGACGACTATTCTCCTGAACCTCCAGGGTAAGCCGCAGTTCAAGCGTGTCGCCAAGGCCACCTACGCGCTCGCTGAATAGCGAATTTTCTTAATGCATAAAACCTGCCCTCCTGTTATTGATTAAAAACAGGAGGGCTTTTATATGGGCAAGAAGGACGAAATAGGGCAGGCAGACGTACCACTTGTGTCAATGCAGCCGCTATGGGAGCTGGGCATCACAGAAGTCACAGGGCATAATCTGGAAACCCAGGGAAGGAAAGAAGTAAACCGGCTACTCAAAGAAGGATGGCTGCTTTTGCACGTCTATACGTTAAAATATCAAGAGGACAACATCTGGCGTGAGCGTCCTATGGCAATCCTTGGCCTCCCCGGCAAACACTCGGACTAGCACGACGTTTCGCTCCCTTACGCAAACATAACCAAAAGGAGGAACAATGACGAGCGAGGTACAGAAAGATACCTTCGCTAATGATGCATGGCTTAATGATGCCATGAAGAAAGCGGCCGCGATTGCGGAACAACAAGGAAGAACAACCGAAGATGTGCTGCATAGCGCTCTCAGGCTGGGCCTGGAGGGTATACAGCTTGGCGAAGATGTCGTCGCGGTCATAGGATTAGGCAGACAAGTGGCCGCCCGTACAGAAAGCTGGGCTGACGCGCTCGGTCTTTCCCCAGAAGCCTACGTCGAGAGACGACTTATGAACTCATGACAACTGTACAAAATACGAACAGTCATTGTGCCTAAACTCATGGCTCGAAAATTACATAAAGGCACGGCACCACAGCCGTGTTTTTATATGGATGACAGTGAGTAGGCAAGCATGGAAAAAATTACGCAGAGCATGTAGGAAAAACTATAAAAATAGCAGCCCAGACCGGCAGCAGAGCACATGAAAGCAAATATAGACTATATGTCGCACAATGTATATTTTGCGACTCTATATTGTAGATTAAAGATGATAACTCATACGTCCCCTGCAGGGGAGTAATCCGCCGTTTGCGCGTATTATCGCGCATAACTCGCTCCTCGCAGTGTACGCGTCATGTTTGCATTACCACTCCATGATGCCGCCATCAAGTACTTGTGCATTGGCGTCCAGTACGCACTGTGAGAATTGCAACATTGCCAGAGTTTTCCACATGTGAAAACTTGCATTATTTGACTTTTCACGTTTTTGTAACTTTATTATATATTTCCCCTGCCTCTCACTCTTTTCCCCGTTTTTGACTTTTGCCCTATTGCATATTGTTATATAGTTTTTTGCCACCCGACCCTGTACTTCCGTATATGAACAATTTACGAACATCTAGGGGAGAAGCGGGGACGAAAGAGCTTAGCGTGGCTTTGTTGGTACAGACGTTGATACAGCCTTATCGCAGCAAACTATATGGTTACCAAAGGCACGAGCACTATTGCCGCAAACAGAAAGCAGAGCTGGCTTGCCCTTCCCTCGCCGAGAGATAGGCTACTTATAGTAAGCGCGTTCATGGACGCGCACGTCGATATATTCAGCTGGCAGTTTGCCTTCAGCTTGCAGCCGCTGCTGGACCGCAAAGAGAGTGCCTGCCTGCTGGCGAGCATCGCCAAGCATGTCGAACTTTATGTAGTACTGCAGCCCTTCAAGTTTGACATGCAGCTCGCTAGCAACAGCGGGTAAGGAAAGTGAGCTGATTGTTAAACCCTTATTACTAAACTGTCTGCTAATCTCACGGATAAATTTTACGTCGCTAGCTGGCAACACAGCCCGGCCGGCCTCAAGCTCAACACCGGTGACGTCCTCTACGATCGGCAGGTTACTTTTATCAAGCCGCACGATTTTGGAGACATCCGCAATAGCCACGCCTTGTTCATCCACCACAAAGCCGCCTTGCTGGCTGGTCAGGATTAATGCGGGCGCTTTTGGTGCAATATGTATCACTGGCCGACGGCCCATGAGAGGCAAAGACACTTCCGCGGTCGCAAGTTCCGGAAACTGCCCCTTGAGCTCACGCGCTACCTTCTGCCGATCAATCGTTAGCTTATTGTAGTTGAGAAGCGACCCAGAAATTATCGTGCGGGCCGCCTCTTGGTAAACTCCGGCCTCACGATACAGTGGCACTACTGACGTACTGCTGACTTGGATAACTTTAGGGCTGGGATCAACGCCAAGCACATACAGGAAACAGATAGCGATAGCCGCTGCAGCGAGAATCGACGGCGTGTGGCGCACCCACCAGCCGCGTGGGCGACGCTTCTGCGCGAATGCTTCAGTATTGCGCGCTCCCCTTCCTTCACCATCCAGACCGCTTGAGTAGTACGAGAATACATTACTCGGCCGCTGTGGAATAACCGGCCGACTGCGGGCGGACTGCTTGTTACCCTTCCCCCATCTCATCACTTCCCTGCTTCCCTACCCCTGGCGACCTCGACAAGCAAGGTGGCGAGACGAGCTGTAGCGTCTGGCACTGTGAGCACTCTGAGCTTTTGCCCCAGAGCCTGTCGAGCTGCGGTATCCTGTAGAAGATTGCGGATGGCACGGTCGAGCGCCTCTCCACCCTGCCGAAATGTTGCTTCATCAACCATAACCACCGCTCCTTGGGCCGCCCAGCCTTCAGCATTCTTTGTCTGATGACCACCCGTTAGTTGCGGGTTCGGCACGACGATACAAGCTTTGCCCTGTACGCCAAACTCAGCGATGGTATTAGCACCAGCACGCGTGACAATAACGTCCGCCGCCCCACTGTAACGATACATCCCCTGGACAAAGTCCAGCACTTGCAAGCGTTCATGCGCGTAATCACCATACGTGCCTTCGTTGCCTTTGCCGACTTGGTGAATGATGTGTAGATCTGAAAATTCACTAAGCAGCGCCGGTACAATCCCACGCATGGCTTCATTGAGCCGGCGCGCACCGAGACTACCACCAGTCACAAACAACAACCTTGCCTCGTCGGGCAGTCCTAGCTCTTGCTTGAACTTGTCTTGGTTTTCCTGTGTTACTGGCTGGTATTCACGAGCGACCAGCACCCCAACATACTTCGTTTTATCAGGCGGATATGCGTAGAGTTCTGCTGGCATGCCCGTCGCATGATAGGCGGCCCACTTGCTTACGAGGCGGTTGGCCAGGCCGGGCAACACATCCGAGTCGTGCGTCACAAAAGGCCGCCCTTTAAGCGCCGCCGCCAAGCCTACCGGAACTCCCACGAACCCGCCTTTGAGCAGAATGACATCGGGCTGAATGTGCTTGAGCAGACGCAAACTCTGCAAAAATCCGAGAGCAATAAACACCACATCCCGAATATTCTGGAAATTTGTCTTAACGTCCAGGAGCCGTTTCAGCCAGGATTCACCGTGGTAGCGGCGGAACTTGCCGGCGAAAATCGTATATTTTTTATCAAAAACTTGCTCGTCCTCAATCATATGGGCAAATTTGCCGCGACGCTCACCGATGTAAACGATTTCGCACTGCGGATAACGCGCCTTTAATTCTCGCGCAACCACAATCAATGGCGTAATATGGCCACCTGTTCCGCCACCAGTCAAAACAACAGTAAAACGACTATCATCGCCGGGAGGCGCGTCTGATTGAGTAGGCTGATCCTGCATACGAAGTAATTCTCGTTTGTGTTAGTGGTTCGCTTGCGCTATACGTAGTATACCGTGAAATTTGGAATACAAGACCGACTGCCCCTGTCACAAACAGCACGCTCGTACCGCCATAGCTAATAAACGGCAACGTAATGCCTTTCAGCGGCAACAGCCCCAGCATTGCACCAATATTAATAATTGCCTGCGTGCTCAGCCAGGCCAAGATACCGACCACCACCAGCCGGCTGAAGTTATCCGGCGCCCGCTCGGCAATTGCCTTCATCCTGCTGAAAAACATTGCGAATATACCGAGTAGGACCGACACGCCGAAAAAGCCGAATTTTTCGGCGAAGATTGCAAATATCGAGTCGTTTGCAGCCTCTGGCAAGTAGCCATATGCCTGCACGCTTCGCGCAAGACCAAGCCCAAACACCCCGCCGGAGCCGACCGCAATCAGGGCTTGGCATGCCTGGTAGCCCTCATTCTGACAATCACTCGTTGGGTTCAAAAAGGTCGATAAACGGTCCCGCCGGTAGCCTACGGACGCCACGGCCAACACCAGCCCGATGACAATTATCCCGCCAAACATCGCGATACGCTTCAGCGGCAGACCGGCCACAAACGACATGATGCCAATCATCGCCACCATAACGCCAGTCGATCCCAAATCGCTCTGGATACCGGCCACCACGACGCCAATGATGCCTGTCGCAATAAGAATTGGCCGTAGGGTTAATTTCTCATTGCCTAGACTGCCGCGCGCCATAGCATCCGCCAGGAAGCCAGCCAGCCAGATAAGAAGTGCGAACTTAATCAGCTCCACCGCCTGGAATGACAGCCCGCCGACTTGTATCCACCGCTTAGCGCCATACACTTCCTCGCCAAACAACAACACACCCAAGGCCGCCAAGCCTGCGGCAATAATCAGCGGCTTCTGTACCCGCCGCCAGAACGTCAACGGTATGTTCGCCATAGCCACAAACGCCGCAACGCCAAGACCAATCGCAATCAGCTGCTTTGTGACGTAGTAGTTCTCCCCTACCCCCTTCTGGGCAGCCAGGCCGGGACTAATCGCATAAATAACTATCAGCCCAACAGTAAGGAGTATCGCGCTTACAATAACCAGCCAATAATCGGGCCGATGTCGTCGCTGGCCTGTCTGGCCATGCATACTTGCTCGCCGCGTACCACCATAGCGTCGGTCCATCTAGAGCCACCTTAGAAGATACAGAATCAGCCCCAGCACGCCGAACACCTGGCCCATAACCCAGAACCGCATCGTTATCTTGGTCTCGGGCCAGCCAAGCGCCTCGAAATGATGATGGATAGGCGATGAGAGAAAGATTTTCTTGCCGTTACGGAGCTTGCGTGAGAGGCGGTTAATAATAACCGAGCCGGTTTCGGCTACGTACACGGCACCGATGACCGGCAATACGAATATCGTTCCAGTCTGAAGCGCAATAATACCGAGTGCCGTACCAAGCGCAAACGAACCCACGTCACCCATGAAGAACCGAGCCGGATAAATGTTAAACCACGTGTAGCTGAGCAGCGCTCCGACCACCGTCAAACAAAAGCCCGCCAGCGCGTACTGGCCTTGGATAGCACAGATAACTGAATAAGCTGCAAATGACGATACGAGCAGACCGCCCGCCAATCCATCTAGGCCGTCGGTAATATTGACGGCATTTGCCGTTGCCACGACGACAAACCAAAAGATAAAAATGATAAGGAACCCAACCTGCAGTTCGCCCACTCCGGGCACATGGATGCTTGAGACATCCAGGCGATCGAAGAACCACCAGCCACCAGCTAGTGCCACCAAGCTGTGAAGCGCGAACTTAATCTTGGCGCGCATGCCAGCGATACCACCCTTGCCGCCGCGGATATTAATCCAGTCATCAACCAGACCAATAACGCCCGAACCAACCATACCGGCCAGCGGCAGCCACGTCTGCCCACGTTCGAGGTTAAAGAACAGTGTTACGAGTGCCGTCGAAACAACGAATATGATACCTGCCATGGTCGGGATGTTGCGCTTGTGCTTCTCGGCATGCAGCTTCTTGTACACGGTCGCCTTGCCACCAGCCCAGGCATCTGCGCGCTGCTGCTTCCACCACTTGCCCCGGTAGGCCAGGGTCGTATAGATGGGTGTAATCAGCATACTGAGCGCGAAACTCACGAACGCCAGCAAAAATACTCGTATGATGGTCCCGGTCTGAACTGCAATGGTTATTGTTTCTGTCATAGTACGTTGCTCCTCATTATACTACTGGCGCTTCGGTGTGACCCCGAAATTATCAATTAACGTTTTTGCTATGGTGCCGAACAGCGGTGCAGCTGCCTGCGAACCGGCATAACCGCCTAGTTTCGGCTCGTTTACCTGGACAACAATCACATACTCTGGTGTATCGCCACCAACAAACCCGATAAATGTACCATTAAATCTATCCTCATAATACCCTCCCTCGGGCCTGGCTATCTCAGCCGTACCCGTCTTGCCGCCGATACTAAACTCTGGCCCTGGCATCGGAATCGAGTAAATGGCGTGGTTTTGCTGCACGACATATTCCATCAGCTCCGTAACCGCGCGCCCTGTTTCAGGCTTCACCACGTCTTTCCGGATAACGGCAGGCTCCCTATTCTCTTCTCCGAGACGAGAAATCAAGTGCGGCTGGTAGTACGTGCCGCCATTCAGCACGCTCGACATAGCCGCCGCCATCTGGAGTGTCGTTGCCGTCATACCTTGCCCAAACGCGGTGTTTGCGTAACGGATATTAAGCCCGAAGCCTTCATGCGGGTCAGGCACCATACCAGGCGCCTCATACCCCTGCTCGATACCGACAGGTTTACCAAACCGAAAGCGCTCCGCCATGTAGTCGTGCCAAATTGTACGGGCCTTTTCATTGACTTCGCCGCCACCCATTTGCATCAAAAGCCATGTCGCGCCTGTGTTCAGTGACAATTGCAAAATGTCAGCGACACTTCTTGTACCGGCACCGCTGCTTTCCTCGATGTTCTTCACAGTACTGTTATCAATCTCGTACTGGCCTGGGTCCGCATACGTTGTGTTCTTGCCGACTGCGCCGACATCTATCGCCGCGGCGACTGTGAGCGGTTTCATAATCGAGCCTACTTCAAAAGGCGCACTCACCGTCGGATTCTGGAACACTTCAATATCCTCTTGTGCGACCTTAAAGAACTCTGCCGGATTATACGTAGGATAGTTCGCCATTGCCTTAACAGCCCCGCTATTCACATCCAAGACAAGCGCGCTGCCAGAATCCGACTTAGCCCGCTCCAGGCCTGCTTTCAGCAAATCCTCGACCTGCCGTTGCAACGAAATATCTATGGTCAGCACCGCCCGCTTGCCGGGCTCCGGCTCCTCTACGATGTTGTCTTTGTTGGCCGCCAGGGGCACGCCGCTGGCGTCGGTGATAGCCTTGAGCTGGCCAGGTTTGCCAGTCAGCTCTTCGTTGAGGTACTGTTCAACACCATACGTGCCCTTCCCCTCGTCATTTACAAAACCAAGCAGTTGTGCGGCTAACGTCCCTTGCGGATAGGTCCGGATGGATTCCTCCCGCGTTCCAACACCCTTGATACCGAGTTCACGGATGGCCTTCTGCTGGTCCTCGGTTAGTTTTTTGGCCAATATTGCGTAGCGCCCTTCCCCGCGCATCTGATCCTCGTATTTGGCCGCGTCACCGCCGGTTATCGCAGCTAATTCTTTCGCGGCTTTGGTTGCGTCTTCAACATAGCGCGGATCATTTGTATACAGCGGATCGGCATACAGCGTATAGCGCTTCTCGTTGAGCACAATCGGAACGATATTCTCACCGTCATGCGCCTCAATAACACCGCGCTCCGCTTCTATTTCATACTGTTTGAGCTGGCTGCTGCTTGCTGCCTTGGCATAAAAATCATGTCGAATTACCTGGAGATAAAATGCCCTGACAGCAAACACGCTCAAAACAGCTAAAAGCACCCCGTACCACACACGGATACGAAGGAGCGGGTTGCTATGCGAAGCAGGTTCTGGAAACATAAGCCGTTACACTATACCATTCTTAGCGAAAATCTGAGGTAATATGCGTGAGTTCAGAGGAAGCTCTGCCATCTGTCGATCAGTTCTGTACTGTGCCGCTTGGTGCGACGGACACAAGGTTCTTGGCGGCCTCGCTCTCCTTAACCCTATCCAGCGCCTGCAAGCGCGCCGCGGTCACTTCCAATTCATCATGCTCTTCTTTGAGCGTCGCTTGCTGGTTCTGCAGCTCGCTGATGCGGTAACCATACGCATTGGTCTTCGTCACTTGCGTGAGATACAAAAGACCAAGCAGACATGCCAAAATAATAAGGAGTACCGTGTTGCTGATAGGGCCAAGTGTCCGTTCGTGCGTCCGGAAGCTTGTCGTGTTCTGGTTACGCGCTGCGTAGCGCTGGCGGTTCAATGCCATTGAACTAGAGTATGTCATAGATGCCTTTTGTTTTTGTTTTTGTTTTGGTCCAGTGGTGAGCTTTTGATGGCTCACCACTGGGCTGGTCGCATACTACAGTACTTTTACTCGTACCTTGTATGCCCGGGAGCTGCTTTTTACCTGGATAGGCATGGAGCTCTCCTTTGTTTTTTAGTTCTTAGCAATGCAGCTGGATGCGATACAAGGAAGAAGCGAAGCCCGCACCGAGCTGTACATGAGGTACAGCGAGGGAGGACTAGAGCTTCTGACGCAGTAGCGCGCCAGCAGTCCTGGCAAGCTTTCGGGCTTTGCCCGAAAATTGACAGGACGGTGCATTGTTAAGGTTTTTGTTTTGCTGCGGCCCGAAGCTTAGCGCTCCGTGCTCGCGGATTAAAAACTATTTCCTTACTATCGCCGCTGACAGGACTCTTAGTGAGTATCCGAAGCTCGGCATCATAGCGGTCCCCGCCGTGCTCGGCAAAGAACTGTTTGACAATACGATCTTCCAAGCTATGGAAGCTGATTATTGCCAACCTGCCCCCTGGCGCAAGCAATTCAAGCCACAGTGGCAATGCCTGCTCCAACTGGCCCAGCTCGTCGTTGACGGCAATCCGAAGCGCCTGGAAGACACGGGTCGCTGGATGAATCTTGTGCTTCCCTGTCCTTGGCGGCCGGACGGCTGCAGCGATAATATGCGCAAGTTCCGTGGTCGTAGATATTGGTCGGTGCTCAATAATTGCAGCGGCAATACGTTTCGCGTGAGGATCTTCGCCGTAGCGGCGGAATATGTCCACCAGTTCGGCTTCACCATACGTGTTGACGATGTGCTCGGCAGTCAATTGCTGCCGGTTATCCATCCGCATATCGAGCGGCCCTTCCTGGGAAAAGGAAAAACCACGGTCTGCATTGTCAAGGTGCGGTGACGACACGCCCAAATCGGCCAGGATAAGATCGAAGCGGTTCCCTTCTCCGACAAGTTGCTTGGCAGCATCCAGATAATGCATATGCACTATCCGCACGCCAGTGCCCGCGAACTTATCGGCCAACACTTTGACCGCTTGCTCGTCCCGATCAACCAGGACAGCGCCTTCGCTGTTTTTTGTACGCGCCAACACTTCAGAAGCGTGCCCACCGTAACCGGCCGTCGCATCGAGGTACGTTTCACCTCTTTGCGGGTCCAGGTACTGTAACACTTCTTCTAGTAGTACCGGCACATGATATGGTTGTGACTGGTTTACCATCCTACTAAGGATAGCAAACCCTTTCTTTTTGTTTTGGTGAATCTTGCTTTTTGTTTTTGTTTTTGTTTTGGCAAGGTCACCTAACCAGCAGTCAACTTTTTGTTTTTTGGAATGTTTTTGTTTTTGTTTATATCCGGTGAGGCGCCGGATATGGATATCCTAGGGGCGAATGGTGAAGATCTTACGAGAGGCTTAATGATAAGCCTAATCTTCGCCGGCCCGCAGGATAAAAGTTTGAGAGACTTTGTGTGAGGTGGAGTTTTGGGAGGTGTTTTGTAGTGGAAGGTACAAAGGTGTTTTTATGTGGTGACTTCGATCCACATGTTGACTGCCGATTAGCTAACCTCGCATGGCTTACGAGACACCCATTCTGGGTTTCTCGTCGCGCCGGGCAGTCGACTGAATCGTCTGCTCGGGCTGCTCTTCCCGGCCTGTGGACGGGGAAAGCTTCACCCGTTCCGGGCACAAATCGTGCCTTGTGGTGCTAATCGGTTTTGCTTGATTGTTAAAGAACTGCCCGTTATGCCAGTTCGGCTGCCATAATACGCCAGTACTTGCCGGCACGAACTGCCACGATATCGCGGTCAATGCCAGCATGGTCCAGCAGATGCTGTTCCAGCGTAATGCGGCCCTGCTTCTGGTCTAACTCACTGTCACACTTCCCCATGCGGAACTGAACGTTGAGGTCGGCCACGCGCTCGTCTAGGATACTTCCCTTCAGCTGCGGCTCTACCTCGCCATCCCAAATATCTTTCGGGTACATGTGCAGGTAGTTTTGGAAGCCTCGAGTAATCACGACACCTGATGCAAACTCAGCGCGAAGCTCGGCCGGTATGGTTAACCGCCGCTTGTCGTCAAGCTTGCGTTCGAAGTAATCGGTCACCCTGGCTCCAGTTTTGTTAATTTTGTAGTGGTGTTTTTGTTTTGCGGCTAACCTTTGAAGCTGGTCTACTTCTTTTAGGGTTACCCACGATTACCCACTGACATGAGTTTACTACCCACCCTTACCCACTTGCAAGCCTTTTATGCTGTTTTATTCACTTTCTTTCACCACTTATCCACAATCTGGCCGAAATAAAAAACCCACCACAACATGTGGTGGGTTAGCTGTGGAAGACCACACTAGATACTATTCACCGTCCGGCCCGCGAACAACGAGACGATCACCCGGCTGCAGGCCATCCTGTGCATCCGGCTGTGCTTGCAGAGTATCAACAACAGCACGGATATCCTCACCCTGAAGCTTGGTGTCATTTGCAATCCCCCAAAGGGTATCGCCATGCTGAACCACATGCACGCGGGTTCCTGGATCTCCCTCTTCTAACACCGGAGGCCGCTGACCCCAAATTCGTTCAAGGCCATCACCGACGGCTTCTATGGCTCTTGGCACTGCTACTGCCGCACCGGCAACGGCTGCGCCAGCAAGCATAACAGCTCCAATCCGCCGCGCTAAGTATTTTGGCCGAGGAGTTGGAAGTGTATTTCTGTTTTCTATTGAGCTTATTGCTGTCATAGTATTTTTAATTATATCAAATAGTTACATTTTTGTCAATGTTATATCTTAAGCTACCCTGTTTTCATCTGGCTTGGCTAAGGGCTGTCATGAGGCTCTCACACTCCGTAGGCTCAAGTTGATACGTATACCCCCCGTCTTGCAATTGCCTGATCATCTCATATTGCTCAGCCTGCAACTTCCCTTCTCTTTCCGCCACGGCAAACAGCACTTCATTGCTTAAGAGAACTGGCGGCATTTCAGTGGAGGCATACACATAGAAAGCGTTTGATAAAGGTATGTGCAGCCCGTCCATGATATCCGCCTGCGACTCTGGCACATACGGCGAGTTGTCCCTATAGAGCTCAGTGAGCAGGCGAATAAACGGCGACCCCTCCACGGGTGGATCGATCGCCGAAAACGCTACTTCATCACTGCCCGCGATTGAACAGGCATAGCGCCGACGCCGCTCCATATCAATAGAAGCTCGAGGGTCATTGATGCCATCCGCCTCCCTGAGTCCTGGGATCATATTATCGAGCAGCCTGTAGAGACGTTGGCCAGCAGGCCATCGGCCCTCCATTCCATCCGGGATGTTGTCCATACCGGTATTAAATACTTTAGCAGCTAAAGCGTCAAACTAGTCTTTATCCTGACGTCGCGCAGCTATCTCTTTCGCGAACCATTTGGCGCTATCGCGCACCCGCCGCTTCATAGTCTTGCGGTCCACTTCAACTAAGCCAAATTTCGGCCACCAGCCTTCGGCCCATTCAAAGTTGTCTAGCAAGCTCCAGTAGAGGTAGCCTTTCACATTGGCGCCTTCTTTTATAGCGTCTTCAAGAGAAGCAATTGTTTTTTCGATCCACCATTTGCGGTGCTTGTCACGACCGTCAGCGACGCCGTTCTCGGTCACCATAATTGGCACGCCGGGGTATTTCTTGTGAATCATCATAATCACTTCGCCGACGGCCTCCGGCTCCATGTACCACCCCAGGTCGTTCACTGGTGTCTTCGGATTAGCAAAGTTACTTGTGCCTATTCCCTTCACGTAATTCTTGAAATAGTTATTGAAGCCGATGAAATCAACATGCTTGCGTGTGAGCATCAGCCACAGGCCGTTGTTGCCGAAATTGGCCGTCCACGCACCAATACGGTGCAACAAATTGCTTTCGTCCCGCGGTACATTAATGACCAGCTGCGGCGCGGACGAAACCTGCAATTCAGGCTTGATACTCTTGATAATCTTATACGCCCGGCGGTGTGCCAGCAGCAGGTGTGTATATGACCGCACAAACTCAAGCGGTGAGCTATACGGCGCTGGCCACTTGCCCTCAAAGAAGCTGAACCAGGTGTAGATATTCGGCTCATTGAGAATTATCACGTACTTAACTTCGTCGCCCAGCTCCTCGATGACCTTGGCACAAAAGCGCAAGAAGTAGCCGATATTGCCATAGCGCATAAAGCCGCCGCGCTCCTCGAACCACACCGGATTCGTCCAGTGCCAGAGGTTGAGCATCGGCTCCAGGCCGCGCTTTTTCATGGCACGGATGTATTCACGATAGTGCCGGAATTCACGCGCATCCCACTTACCCTCTTCCGGCTCCAGGCGTGACCACTCAATACTAAAGCGAAACGCGTTGAAATTAAGCGCTTTTGCAAGGTCAAAATCATGCTCGTAGCGCTCATAGTGCTCCATGCCGGTGCCGGATACGTAATTATTCGGGTCTTCGGCCTCGGCACGAATCTCTTTCCAGCGCGGCAGCCAACTGTACCGCTGCTCGGCCGTCTTCGCCAGCCGGGCGGCGTTCTCCAGTTCCCATACTGTCCATTGGTTATAATTACCACCCTCTACCTGGTGGCTGCTCGTACTGGCGCCCCACAGGAAATCTTCGGGAAAAATGCTTCTATCCTTTTTGTCCACCATCGCTTGTTTATTATACAGGCAATTTCGCGCTTATGGTCCACAACTTACGGCGCCTGGCTTAAATCATTTATGCCCTGCATTTCTTCTCCGGTCAGCTCAAAGGTGAATATGTCTATGTTCTCCTTCATGCGCTCTGGATTGGACGACTTCGGGATCGGCACGGTACCGTGCTGGACACACCAGCGCAGCATAACCTGGGCCGGGGTTTTGCCATATGCGGCGGCAATTTCCTGAATGGCCGGGTTCTTCATGTCCGTAGCTTGGGCGAGCGGGCTGTATGCCTGCACGACAATGCCCTGCTCATGACAATACGCGAGCACTTCCCGCTGTTCGTGGTAGTTAAAAGCATGAAGCTCTATCTGGTTGACCGCCGGTACAATATCGGACTGCGCCCGCACTTCCTCGAGGTGACGTATTTCATAATTTGAGACGCCTATCGCCTTGGCCCGACCATCCCGGTAGATTTCCTCCAGCGCCCGCCAGGCGTCAGCCCGTGCATCGATACCTGGCCAGTGGATAAGATAGAGATCTACATACTCCAGCCCCAGGCGCTCAAGCGACTCCTTGAATGCCCGATGCGCGCTTTCATAACCAAGGTCACCGCTCCACAACTTGGTCGTCACAAATATTTCTTCGCGCGGGATGTCGCTTGCCCGGATCGCCTCACCCACGCTGCGCTCATTGCCGTATAGCTTCGCCGTGTCAATGAGCCGATACCCTGCTTGCAAAGCTGCAACAATAGCCTCTGTGGCCTCTGTTCCGTCGCGCAATTGCCACGTACCGTAACCAATGGCCGGCATGCTCGCGCCAGTGTTTAGTGTTCGTGTTTGCATCTTCTCCTGCACGGCTTCTATTCTACGGATTTATGGGGAAGATTTTATAGAATATCTAACAGCAGATATAATTTATATGTTGTCAATTTTAGGAGATTATGAGGCATAGCGAGACGCAAGTTGAATTTGAGCCATACTATTATGATTTGTCTTCCGGCTCATTATTGACCACGGAAAATAATATCCAAAGAATTGAACTCGGAAACTCTCCCCGTAACCTCGAGCAACTACTATCTCTTGGGCGTATAGCATTGTTGAGCGAAACCTTCTCGCCGTCCATCACTGACGAAGATCCGCAGATACACAAGCTTGCTTCTTTGTTAACTTACCCCTTGCCAGATATCAAAATAGATGCTTACCAACATCTCAACACTCGCCAGTGGTCGGTCGAAGATTTCAAAGATTACGGAAGGTGGTTAGCAATGTTGTGTCATCAGAAAGATAAAAAATTAAACAAACAAGTAGTGACTAGAGCCTTTCGACTGGGGATTGGCCCCAGCATAAGAAGCATCACCTACGGGCGGTTTTCGTCTATGAGTGAGTTTTATAGTGCATCGGGTGCGGAAACAGCACATAGAGTCTATACCATCGCAGATTGGTCACTTGAAGATTGTGTCGATTATATCCGAGAAGCTCTAGCACCAATCGAAAAGGTCGGCAAAATATATGCTCAGGATTATTTGAACGAATTCGCTCAAAAGACGAAAGGACCTACTGCCACAGTATTGTGTAGGCATACCTCACTTACGGTTAGAGAACTTATGGATCTTGCGGGATACCCTAATGTCAGAAAATGGAAAGAAGCTGATTTCGTTTCGTGGGGCGTTAAGTTCATGTTTGCAAATAATGGCACTCTACCGACTACCCCGGCTCTAAGAAACCTGGCCCTTCAGGGACGGGGACCATCCGTAAAAGCAGTACAAGTTCAATTTTCAACTATTCCCGACTTTCAAAAGAAAACAGCAAGACGGTTTGAAGAAGCGAGCTCTGAATTCACAGAACGCTTATTACAACTCGGCTCGCATCTGTCATCTCGCTGTGATGCTGAACCGCTACTTCGCACAGCTACCCCCCTACCGGCACGCGTACGCAGACTAGCGCAATATTACTTACTGGAAACAACACATGTAAATATGCAGCCCTGGCTGAAAGTAATAGTCGCCAGAATTGATTCCGCGGAAAAGTTTATATCCGCCATCCAACAACACTCTCCCTCAACAACCAAGGGACACATGCAAATAGCAGCTCGGCGTATTGGGGTTTTCGGAGATATCTGGGAAACCGATCTGTCTTACCTCGACTACCTACGTGTCCTGCCAAAAGATGAAGACGATTACTAACGCTCTTTCTTAGGCGGCATGTAGGTGCCTTCTTGAAGTTCTTCGAGCATTTTGTCCTTACGTTTTTGGCGTGTTTCTTCTTGTTTGGCCTGCTCTATCCATTGCACCCAACCTTTCTGCTGGTAGTACGGCCGGGCCTTGTAGGCTTCCAATTGGCCATTTTCCCTGAGGAATGACTCATATTCGTGCGGGACGTCGAATGTCCGCGAACCGGGCTTTGGCGCCCCAAAGTCCACCTTCTTGCCGGTCTTATTGTTAGCAACCGCCTGCTTAACCAGCCTGATAATTAGCTCCTCGGGAATCTCCTGCCCTTCGCGGAACTTCATCGTACGCTTGGCTTTGCTCTCTGTATCTGGCCCCTCCTCCCACGTCCCCTTTGGGACGTCAAGCAGCACCCCTTGCGGGAAGCTGAAGTGCACCCATTCTGTGGCGCAAAATAACCATGTCACGCCACCGTTGTGTTCAAAATACGGCGTGCCCCACTTTATTTCCTCGGTGATGTCCGGATCGGCCTTGTGCACAAGCTCGCGCAATTTCCGCACCACGGCCGCCTGCCACGGCTTATCCAAACCTTTGATATAATCGTCTACTTTCGGGTTCATGAACCTCATAATACACCGCTTGGCTAGGCGATATCCATCCATGGCTAGCTTGCCCAGGCTCTGCCGGCTCCTGATACGGCGAGTGTCAAAACCACAATTTCTGCGAAGGACGTGTTTGACGGCTTTTCCTTCCTTGAAGAATTAAGAAAGAAAAGCCGGAGTTGTCCGAAGCATTGTGGCTTTTGACGACGAGCGTATCAAGAGCTGGTAGCTGCCTGCCATTTCTTTGCCTCCTTTCTTGTTGGCACAAGAAAGGAGGTCGCTCCAGCCGGAACGGCTGAGTGAACAGTGACTTCTTTATTTTTTTCTCGTAACCAATGCGTCTTCACCGAAATGCTTCTTAATCCGGGCGCGGATCGAGCCTGGGTGCCGGCCAAACTTTTCGGTGAGCTCCTTAACCGTGACACTCTTACCGTCACTAAATAGCCGCACCAGCCGGGCGTCCTCTTCTTCTTTCCATGGCCGGTAGGCGTTTGGGTACTTTTCGCGCATCTTTTCCAGTTTTTCGTTCCATGTACCTGCTGACTTCTTGGATGGCTTTTCTTTGGCTCGTTTCTCAGCAAGCTCACGCAAATGCGCAAATTTCTTGCTGGCTGCTCCTGAACGTGCCCTCAACTGTTCATCAATCAGAAGCGCATCCGGGCTGACGCGCAACGCCATTTGGTTGATGCCTGCCAAGCTGAGCGTATCAAGGCTACGCACTCGGCTCAGCGCCACGTAGCCCATGCCCTCGACGAACGCCCGGCGCAGGTCTATCCGCGCAGCATCCAACGTCATTCCCTGGCTTTTGTGCACGGTAATAGCCCATGCCAACCGGAGCGGAATTTGCGTAAGACCTGCGCGCTTTTTGTCACCGTCACGCAGCTCCCAGGTCTCAGGTGTTATGACAATTTTGCGGCCGTTTTTAAGCTCAACTATCGGATAGTCGGTCGCCTTCTCGAACCCAACCACAACACCCAAAGAGCCGTTCACATACTTTTTCTCGGGATTATTGCGGATACACATCACCAGTGCGCCTTCTTTCAGCACCAACACATCTTGCGCCAAGCAAGACCGACTCAAACTCTCGACATAATTCGCCTGGCCGGTGGTTGCCATCTCGTACACGTGCTCTTTGCCTTTCAGTTGCGTCAGGCGCTGATTGTTGATGGCGTCAACATCCACGTTTGTTGTGTGGAGCTCTGTTACATCCTCGAACGGATCATGCGCCTGCTGGCGCGACAATAGCAACTCGGCATGACGGCGGCGCACATCCCCTGCCCGCAATGCATTCAAGATATCAAGATACGCATCGTCATTCTGCCGGTGCTGCTCGCTCAAGTAGCACACGACCGGATCCAGCTCCTGCCACACCGATGAGCCAACCACAAAGCCACCCTGTTTGCCTTCGCTTCTATTAATGGGAGGTAATTGAAAAAAATCGCCGCACAAGATAACTTGCATACCCCCGAATGGCGCGCCCCCACCACGCACCCTGCGCGCAACTTCGTCCACCATATCCAAGCGGTAATCGTGCAGCATAGAGATCTCATCGATGATAAGTACGTCTGTTTTTTCGATAGTTTCCCGCCGGCCTTTCTGCATATCATCATGGAAATACTTCGGCAGCGAATCATGGATGCCGATACCGCTCCAGGAATGGATAGTATTGCCGCCCAGGTGTGTCGCGGCCAGACCGGTCGTGGCCGTCACAGAGACGTGCTTGCCCGACCGCTTGGCGCGGCGGATAAACTCGTTGAGAACGTACGTCTTGCCCGAACCGGCCGGCCCGGTCAACAGCACGCTTTCCCCTGCCCCCATGATTTCTAACGCCAGCGCTTGGTCCATAAGTAGTATTAGTATAGCGAATTACGCCTAATAATGATTTTTAGAGTTAGCAAAAAATTCAGACTTTCTAGCCGGCCTTCGGCCGGACCTGCTTGCCCGTGGCGGGGTTGGTCAGGGCCAGCTCTTTCTTCTTGAGGTCCAGGCGTACAATGTATTCCTCGAACTGCTTCAATAGGCCAGAATATTGCCAGTTTGGCGTCATGATGTGCAGCAGCTTCCCCTCCTGCTCCAGGTATTCGGCCAAGCTGTAAAAGTCCCCGTCACCTGAGATAATAATCGCTTTGTCATAATTTGGCATCTCTTTGACAGCCCAAAGGACCAGTTCAGCGTCCACATTGCCTTTGATCAACTTCTTTTCTTCTGGCTTTTCAGGCTGCTCATCAGCCTCACTCTCTGGTTGCGGCACCTTGACGCTATCTGCCGTCGGCTTGAGCACAATCAGATAGCCCGCGTCATGCAGCTTGATATACATGTCCTCGTATTCCGGCACATGGCCGATAAACATATAGGCATGCGTTACGTTGTAGTGGTCTTTTAAAAATTTGCGAAACTTGCGCCAGTCCATCTTCCAGCCCATCTTTTGGATGCCGAGGTTCAGGTTCTGGTTGTCAATGAAGGCATAGTTGCCCTTCTTTTTGCGATATCTCATTGGTTAATCATATCACCTACGCGCTGCTCCTGAGGATGTAAAAAATTGGGGGCGCTACATGTGGCGGCTACACCGTAGGACTTGACACCATTTTACATAAGCGATAAGCTAGTCTTTGTGTGTTTTTTCCGAGGTGGAGAATCCGCACATTTTACCCCTGTAACCAATTAACAGAATTAATCGAGGGCTTCGCCCGGATCACGAGGCGCATTTCCGAAAAATCGGAAATGCCGGTCATTCGCGAAGCCCTTATATAATTAATTACCCGGCAGGGGGGTATAAGGAGGTGTAACCCAGTATGCGATTAGTCGCTGCAGTGGCGGCAGTATTTGCTGTTGCCGCAATTTCGGTAGGCGGTACGCAAACCGCTCATGCCGAATCTCAACAAACATCAGATAAAGAACCGGTCATGGTCACCGTTGAGCGGGGGGATTCGCTCAGCAAAATTGGCAAGCGATATGACACTACATACCAAAGAATTTTCTACGCAAATACCGAGATCGAGAACCCGGACTTGATTTTTCCGGGACAAGAATTACGAATACCTGACGCAGAAGAAGAGCTAGAAGAACGCCCGATACCTTCAAGCGCTCAAGCTCCAACCCGCGTAACCAAGGCGACCGCGCCACGTCGCGCCACAGCACCAAGAGCTACCACACGAGTACGCACACCAGCTCCCGCCCCGGCAGCGACCGTGCCGAGCGGTGGTGTCTGGGACAGCCTGGCACAGTGTGAATCTGGCGGAAACTGGTCAATCAGCACCGGCAACGGCTACTACGGCGGCCTGCAATTCAGCTTGTCTAGCTGGCGTGCCGTTGGCGGCCAAGGCTACCCACACCAGGCAAGCAAGGCCGAGCAGATTGCCCGCGCCCAAGCACTCCAAGCCATCCAGGGCTGGGGCGCATGGCCTGCCTGTACAGCCAAACTTGGCATTCGGTAAGTTTACCGGAGCGTAAAACAAAGACCCCGGAGCGTCCCCCGCCCCGGGGTTTATTTAATGCCCTCGATCCTCCGGAGCAGACGTGCATTTCGTTCTAAGAATGCTTGGATATCTGCTGCCAAGGGCGTGGTATCTCCGTCATGATAGGCATCAGCAGCTCGTGAAATATAAATAGTGTCCCTGTGCAGCTCAAAATCATACGCTTGGCAAAAGTCCACAAAATATGCCATGTCCGCCGGGTCAAAAATCTGCAGCAATTCCTGTTCCTGCTTCGGCCCGCAGTACATCTGGAAGTAATTTGGAAAATCCCCTTCCAGATCAAGCTTTCTCAACCCCTGCATGGAAATAAGCGGACCGAGCTTGCTCTTACTGCCGATTGCCACAAGATGCAGCCGCGTGTCATGGTGCAATTGCACGTAAATTATTACCCGCCCGTCACCAGCCGCAATGAGGTTATACGGGAAGCCAGCGCTCTCACCTTTGTGCAAGCTTGTCAGCTTGCCGGAAGTTAATAACCCCCTAGAAGATATGATGGGCCCGGGCCTTTCGTGCTTTGCTCCCCTCGGCAAGATGCCTTTGTGCCTCGCCACACCATAAAGCACTGCCCCAATCAGAAAAACAAAATATAACTTGCTAAACATAGGTAAATCATAACACTGCATCTACTGGAGAAGAAAAGCCACCCGGTCGAATAGCAAGCCACAGTCGCCGGCACTAGCCTCCAACTGATTGCCTGTCTCGCGCTTCAAAAGGCGCGTTCCCCGCTCAACCTGATCCATGAACTCATCAGAGACTGCCACCTCTTGTCGTGGCTCTGGAATGGATGGGCATGCTCGTATACTTTGCCCAAACTCGACCAGCTGCTCGTCACTTGTTCTGAATATGTAATCATGGTTGACTGATGAATTCACCGTCGAATCATTATGCGCAAGCTCACGATACCGAAGCACCATCTTATTTCCGCCCGGGAAATACCTAAGCATACCCGATAAGCAGATTGTCAGCGGGGGCCATTCCAAGAAATCAAGATCCACGTATATCCGCTCAATCTTCGCGTATAGACGCGAACCGTTATCCAGCACACGGACACGCGCGTCAGGCTCTTCGGCCAAACCCAGAAACCCAGAAATGCTTCTTTCAAGACATCAAAATCATCATATGTCGGCAGGCCCATGTCAGGACGCTCGATTTGTCTCATATTAATTTCAATAGTAACAGTTATTTTACAAACTGAATAACTTTTGTTCTCGTAGTGTGGCCGCGGATGATTGTTATGCACGATTTTGGCACGTCGAAATACTCTGCCAAAAGCTTAATGACAGCCGCGTTCGCCACACCGTCAATTGCTCGTTCGCGTACGTAAATAACCACCTCCCCATCCGGCTGCAGCTCAACAAGCGGGCCCTTCTTGCTCCCCGGTTTTACCCGTACCGACACACGCTGTTTCATGCCATTATCATAGCAGTCCGATTACGGTAGAATTAAGCATATGAGTAAGGACAACAAATACTGGTTCAAGCGTCGCCGCTACGGCTGGGGCTACATCCCCGTCACCTGGCAAGGCTGGGCGCTCATCATCTTCTTTATCATCTCAACTATCGCGGCCACGCGCCTACTGCCACCGGAATCCGAAGATCCAACAAGGAGCGAAATCATCCGCTTTAGCCTAGCCATGGCAGGGCTTGCTGTGGTACTGGTATTCGCGAGTATCGCCAAAGGCCCCAAACCCCGCTGGCGCTGGGGCAAAAAACCAACCGACAACCCAGAAGAAGATTTCTAGCCACCCCTATCTCGAGGCTACGAAAGGCCTATGTGTTCTCGGTAATTTAACGCTTGCCGACCAAGCGGCCCATCAGGCCTTTGACGAGATTTTCACTATCTAATTGCGGGTCGTAAATACTAACCGGTTGCCCTGCAGCTATCAATTTGTCCTGAAAAGGCCGTACGAAAGACCAGCCAGGATCGGGATAAACCTCTTCGTCAACCGTCACCACGCCACTTTTTCTGATAGTCTCGAAACTATGCCCTTTACCGTATTCCGCAAATATACCATCAATTACCCACCCTTCGGTATGTTTGATGATCTCCAGCGACCTTCTTTTGCTGCGAGCTGCCCTCAGTTCTCCTTGCTGTGTGTAAGTGTATTTTGTAGGACGTACCACTGAATCTGGCTCAACGCCACACAGAATGTCTAAACGCCTCATTATACGGACGACATCAACCGCTCTCCTGCCCGTGTGTTCTGCCTCTGTCAAACGAGGCCACAGTAAAGCCAACAAGTCTCTTGCCTCGCCCTGTCTTAGCGCAGCTTGTTCTTGCAGTAGGGCGGTTCTTTCTTCCTCCTGTCCACCTGCACCAAGTCGCCTCTCACCGGGTGTCGCGTACATCATAGGAGTCTCCTTCGTTTTATATTGAAGACTATATACCTATTTTGACATAAATACCAAATCGCCTTATAACAATTTACTCGTTATTGTAGGCGGCTTCGAGTTCGGCGATGTTCATCTTTTTCATTGGTAAGAATGCCTTGACCAGGCGGGCTATTTGCTCAGGCGTTCCGTTACTCATCATGTCGTTGAACGAAGTCGGCGAAACCTGCCACGACACGCCGTACTTGTCCTTGAGCCAACCACACTGTTCGGCCTCGGGCACGGCTGAAAGCTTCTCCCAATAGTAATCAATTTCTTCTTGCGTATCGCAATTAATGAGCAACGATATCGCCTCGTTAAAGGTAAACGGCTGCTCCACGCCGGAATCCATGGCCGCAAGCCACTGCCCCTCGAGCATAAAGTCAGCAAACATCAGCGACCCCTTCTTGGCCGGGCCGGTGTCTTCCGGATACTTCGCAACAGTGCCGAGCTTTGCATCCTTGAATACAGAAAGATAGAAGTTTATCGCTTCTTCGGCTTGATTGGTATGCTCACCGGCAAACATGAGGGATGGAATGATAAACGGCCGCTCTTCACCCTCCGGGTCAGTCAGCATCAGCTGCCATGTCACACCATACTTGTCCTTGACCCAGCCATAGCGTTTGCTGAAAGGATACTCCTGCAGTGGCATCAGCGTCTCGCCGCCCTCGCTCAATGTGCCCCACAGCTCGTCCAGATGCTCCCTTGCTTGATCGTCACGTGACGGGTCAAAGTTCAGGATGAAGGATATTGAAGGATTGAGTTTAAACACCGGCCCGGCACTGATTGCCATAAAGTCATGGCCGCTGAGATTAAATGTCACCACGTCGCTGTCACCGCCCGGTGTATCAGACAGCGTCACTACGCTATCAATCTTAGAATCTGGAAACGCCGAGACATAAAACTCCGCCGCTTCCTTAGCTTCCTTATCAAACCACAAATGCGGAACAATCTTTTGCATGACACCCCCTAAAGTTACGTTTCTACTCGCCCCTCAATAATAGCACTGAGTTGGGTTGCTAATTTTTCTGGATTTTCGTAGCTCAAATGCCGAGCAAGATTATTACCCACTACACCTTGATTAAAATAAGAAAGTCTTCCGTCACCTTCCGTTGCAATAAACACGTGCTTTCCCTTCCCGAGCGCATACCCGATTTCAAACTGAACTCCGGCCGAGGGCTGGTCATGGACGAGCGCGAGCAAAATATCGGAGTTGTCTATTTCTTCCAAATCTTTCTTCACGCCAATATCCGGCGGTGAGTTAGTAATAATCCAACCTTCGTGCTCCACCGCACAAAAGACTTCTAGATGCCCTGACTTTCTTAGAGCTTCCAGTATTTCTTCGATAACTTTGCGAAATACCGGCTTAACTTCGCCCGTATCGTAATCCACTTGATTCGAAAAAGATGTCGCTAAGAATACTTTACTCATATCCCTCAATAATAGCATTAACAGCTGCGGAGTTCCTTGGCTGATTTGGCCAGGCTCTTCCAGCTCCTGATGGACGAGTGTCAAAGCGACAATTTCTGCGCAGGACGTGTTTGACGGCTTTTCCTTCATTAGAAAATTAGAAAAGAAAAGCCGGAGTTGTCCGGAGCATTGTCGCCTTTGACGACGAGGCCATAACGAGCTGGAAGCTGCCTGTTGCTTCTTTGCATACTTTCTTGTCAACACAAGAAAGTATGTTGGGACAAGCCGGAACGGATTGGCCGAAACTATAAAGCTATCTTGCTTTTGAGTTCTTCAACCTTCACACGCTCTTGCTCAGTAGTATCGCGATTACGAACCGTAACCGTTCCGTCTTCCAAAGTATCAAAATCAATCGTCACGCAATACGGCGTGCCGATTTCGTCCTGTCGGCGATATCTTTTACCTATGTTGCCATTGTCATCCCACATGACCGCGCCAAACTCGTCCTTCAGCATCTTGTAGACTTCTCTGGCCTTTTCCACCAGCTCGGGCTTGTTCTTCAGCAGCGGCGAAACCGCAACTTTAACTGGGGCTAGGTGCGCGGGCAACTTGAGATACACGCGCTTTTCGCCATTAACTTCATCTTCCGTGTAGGCGCTGACCAGTACGGCCATGAGAGCGCGCTCCACGCCGAATGACGGCTCGATGACATGCGGCACAAACGGCTCGCCGCCGTCCTTAGGCCTATACTCCATGTTTTTGCCGGATGACTTCTGGATGTTCATAAGATCAAAGTCCGTGCGGTACGCCAGGCCCAAGAGTTCCTTGCGGCCGATTGGATAATCAAACTCAAAGTCAATTGTGCGCTTGCTGTAATGCGCGCGCTCCTCGTCCGGCACTTCCAGCTCGTGAACCTTGTCCTTTGGAAGCCCGATGGCTTCCAGGTAGGCGTAAATATCCTTTACCCAACTCTCAAAAGATTCTTTCCACTTGTCCGGATGGACAAAGTACTCGATCTCCATCTGCTCGAACTCGCGTGAGCGGAAGACAAAATCCCGCGGAGAGATTTCGTTACGGAAGGCCTTACCAATCTGGGCGATACCAAACGGCATGTCAGGATAAAAGCTATCTACGACGTTCTTGAAGTTCGTAAAAATACCCTGTGCAGTCTCCGGCCGTAGATAACTAACCGAAGCTTCGTCATCAACCGGCCCGACATTTGTCTTGAACATCATATTGAACTGGCGGGCTTCGCTAAACGTATCGGTCTTGCCGCACGTTGGACATTTGCTGGTGTCAATTTGGTCTTCGCGGAAGCGGGATTTGCAGTTGGAGCACTCCACCAGCGGATCGGTGAACGTATCCACGTGGCCGCTGGCCTGCCAGACTTTCTGATTCATCAAAATTGCCGCGTCCACGCCATACATGTCTTCCCTGTCGTCAACAAACATCTTCCACCACAGGTCCATGATGTTGCGCTTCAAGGCAACGCCAAGCGGGCCGTAGTCCCACGTACCACTTAAGCCGCCGTAAATCTCGGAGCCTTGGTAAATAAACCCGCGCCGCTTACACAAGCTAACAATATCTTCTAGAGAAACTTCATCTTTTGCCATATATGACCTTACTTACTGTATCTGTTTCAGCTTACACTAGCCACCTTCGGCCTGCAAATGCCATACCGCTCATTCATCGTACCTTTCAGGTACGCCTCACTCACCTGATAGCATTTTCGGCTCGAACTTTGGCTAGTTCACTAATAAAACCGATACAGGAAGCAAGGACTGCAAATTATATCTGGAATTGATACAAAAACCTAGGCTCGCAAAAACTGCTGGGCCATGGACCGCACCAGCTGGCTTCCCCGCTGGAGCACGCTGTCGATATCCTTCACCTGGCCCAAAACTTCCGGCGAATCAATCCCGAACACCAGGCGCAGGAACTTTATGTGATTGGCGGTGTACATCCCCTGCTCATGCGGAATGAACGCCATGTTCTCCAGATCAAACGTGTATAACGTACCGACATCGAGCTTCTGACCCGTAGCGTCGGTGCGGAGGTTCGGCTGGTGTCCAGCAAGTTTGAGCAGCTGCGCGTCAAACCAAGCAGTCAAAAGTTCCGGCGGTAAATTGCTATCATCAAGCCCCTCAAACGTAGCGCTGAGCAGATCAAAATATTCCCGGCCGGCAGCATCTTCCGTTGATTTGTTGAGGCGCTTGATAAGCTCATAGCCGAGCATCGTCCGGCTAATATCTTTCACAATGTTGCCGAAGTGACGGTGCAGTCTCGTAGATACGAGCGTACCAATCTCGCCCTTGCCCGGGATAAAGCTTAGTTCCGAAATGCTGAATAATTCAATCCCGCCCGCCAGCTTGCTTGTGCTCTTTCGCACACCCTTGGCCATAAGCCGCAGCTTGCCGTGGTCGGGCGTTAAGACGGTCAAAATACGGTCCGCCTCGCCGAAGTCCGTGCGGAACAGGATGATACCGTGGGTAAGGATTTGTTTCATTGTGACGCTGGAGCCAACACACTTTCGACGCACTGCACCAGCCGCCGCAACTTCGTGGTGGGCTTGTATAAATACTGCTTTACCCCGAGTTCATGCCACAACGTCGTATCAAGCCCGGGGTTGCTGGCGGGCAAACCGGTCAGTAGGATGACTGGAACCTCTTGCCAGTCAGCATAGGAGCGAAACTCATAGAGGAACTCGATGCCATTATGCCCAGGAAGCTGCATTTCCAGCACCACCACGTCCGGTGTGGCACTATCAGCAACATGAATAGCAGCTTGCGCTGACGCAGCGTGCATCACCTCGTGGCCCCCACCCTCTAAAGCGGCTGTATACGTATGCGCTAGTACAGGATCCGGTTCAACTAACAACACCCTCGTCATATACCTCTAACTTTACCATGCGCTTCATTATTTCACCGCCGCGCTTCGCTTGGCCGGTGACCTACTTTCTTGTGTCAACAAGAAAGCTAGGCAAAGAAATGACGGGCAGCTGCAGCCACGTAATGCATCTGTTGGTAAAAAAGTAGCTTGCCTCGGCAACTCACCACCTATTGTGCCACCGGCACAATAGGTGCCTCAGACACTCCGAGGAAGCCAAGCGCGCTACTTTATTACAACATCTGCTCAGGTGGCTCGCAGAGCCCGAACAAACCAGCCATGGAGTGCCTAGCAACACAGCTTCTATAGGATTAGCCGTCTTGGCGGCATCCTTGGCTGGTTCCCCAGGCTCTGAAAAATCGATGCTAAAAGCCGCTGTTTGGGCGAATCAAGCCGGCACGCGGTCCTGCCCACTCATATAGAAAATTTGGGCGGGGCCGACAGGATGGAGTTGTGCCAGCGCGCCTCAAACAGCGAGATTTTGGCAATCGTGCTTTTTCAGTTGCCTGTCGTTTTTTGTCCAACTTTTTGTCGACACAAAAAGTTGTGCGGGGCTGGCCCGAAGGGACAGACCGAAAAATGCTCTAGACTAAAGCCAACTGCTGGCTCGGCACAAACGTCGCTGCAAGACCACTGCGTCGGTGATGTTTGGCCACCCTCAATTGCGCCGACATGCTGGACAGAATTGACTCGGCGATGAACAGCCCGGCGCCGCTGCTTGCTACCACGTCGCTTAATGGATGACGTGCCTTGCCATGCAATGCCCGTGCCCGGTTGAGTGCGTTAGCATTCAAGCCCTCAACATCAGCATAGACTCCCGCTACGATTCCGCCCCGCCGGCGGTGCGCACCCATGACTAGTCGCTGGGATTTTGCAGCCTGGTGACTCTGCGCCTCAATCAGCACCTGGCCAATATTGGCAAGTGCGTACTCCAGGCCTTCCCGATTAGCCATCACCGGCTCGTAGCGCCCGCCAATCTCCAGCTCCAGCTGGCTGCCATACTGTTTTGCCAAGCCATCAAGTCGGTGGGCAGTGTCATACAAAACCGAGGCAAGCGACACAGGCTCAAGCTGCAAAGAGACCTGCCGTTGTATCAAATTATTACTCAGCAAATAACTATCAATAAAATGCAAGGCCCTGTCAGCGGCCACTTCAATGTGGGGCAATAGGTCAGTAACGTCCCGCCCGGACCTGGCCAACTCACTGAAAGTTGATATATGCAGCAGCGGTACTTTGAGCTGCTCAGCCAATGCCTCAAGCAGCTTCTCGCTATCGTTCGTTGGTGCGAAATCGCGCGCCAAGCTGTTACCCCCGCTTAGTTTGTTCGCATTATACTCTAATGAATCGGGCGAATCTACGGGACAAAGCTAAGATTGGCAAGAATGATATCGTTGAAGTCCTTCACCTTATCTTCTGACTCGGTCCAGACCTTCAGCGTCTTGTCACGCAACGGAATCAACACCATGCTGCCGCGTTTCTTGGGCACAACTTCACCATCTATCCGAGAGCCCAGAACATCCGGAACTTGTGCCGCCCGGTAAGGGCTGACCTGCACACTACCCTGCTTGATATACGCGTCAAACTGCTGCAGTTCCGCTTCGTATGCTTTATTAATAACCTGGAATCGCAATGCAATCGAATACGACGGATCGACACCCGGCACAAAATCAGGGTGCAAATAGCCATCAAGGTTGGTCGCACCTGAAGGCTTCTCATTAATATAAGCGCCCCAAGTCTTTGGGTATTTCACGGCCAGGCTGCCAAACTGTGATGGCCCACGGTATGACTTAAGCGGCTCTTTCTCGCGCTCGACAAATTCGGCGTCTTTGGCGGAAGCTGTCTCTTGCTTGGCTACCTCCACAGCGGCGGCAATCTTTTGGTCCACGTCATATTTGTAGCTCTGCCGCTCACCCCACGCCCATACGAACAAACCGATAAATACGACGGCTAGGAGCGATGCGAGTATGGTCGCGACAAGCCAGACATTGATCCGAAACTTGTGCGGTTTCGGCTGTCCAGCTGCTTGATATGGTGCCTGTGGCCCGGGCGGATACGCGCCCTGCTGATAAGGATTGTTTGGTGGCATATTGGTTTTATCATACCATAAGCACTAACGAGCTTTGGCATGATATTTGTAGAGGTAGACTCCCTCTCTTTCGTTATCGATATGACGGCTTGGTATTTGAAATGCGTAGCTCACAAGCTTGACAGATTTGCTAAATCTTTGGATAATTTTTTTATCCAATTGCTCCATATATTTTGGCAAGAGAAACACAAAGATACCGTCGGCATCGGGCCACGACTTTGTCCAGTAATTGCCCCACACGACCTTGACTTGGCCGCGGTAGCGAAGCGTATTCAGCCAGGCTATGAGCGCCAGCATCGGATTCAGCTCATAGCCCACCGCTTTCCAGCCACGACGGGCGGCTGCCTTCAAGACACGACCGTCGCCACAACCCAGTTCGAGCATTGTCTGCCCTGGCTTAAGATCCAATAGATCAAGCGCTGCCTCCTGCTGCGATTTCAGCGTCGGCACCCATGGCGCACCCACAAAAACCACAAGCCCAAACATCAGGAGAATAACCAAGAGGACCCATAAAAGAACCACGCTTTCGCTACTCCTCCAGCCGCTTGTCCCAAGCAGCCTTGACCTTGGACACCTTGTTCTCGGCCGTCTTTAGGTACGCCTCCAGCTGCTCCACCACCTCCATGCCGCGTTGGTATAATTTGAGCGCCTCGTCGATGTCCAGGTCGGATGACTCTAGCCGTGCCAGTATCTCATCCAACTCTCCGCTAAGCTTCCGGTAGTCAATCTCTTTGCTGTTTGCCATATCGTTATTGTACCTCCTTGATTGTTGCCTCGGCAGTCGTGTCCTTAAACTGCAGACTCACGTCCTCGCCTTGTCGTAGTTCCTTGCCACTTCGGATAATTCTCTCGCCCGAGCGAACAATGACAAAGCCGCGCGCCAGTGCCGCTTCTGGGTTAAGCGCACGCAGCAAGTGGCTCCGCGATGCCAGCTGCTGGCGATCAAACCGAATCTGTGCCCGTATCCGCTCGTACAACGCGGCTGACTTAGTTGCAAGCGCTTGCCTGCCGGACTGGATGAAAGCGCTTAATGAGTACCCGAGCGCGCCGCGCGCTGCTGCCAACCGTTCAGCCACCTGCTGGCGGTCGGGCACCAGGAACTGGGCGGCGTTGCTCGGTGTACTCGCCCGCCGGTCCGCTGCCATCTCAGCAAGCGAAATGTCGACCTCATGCCCGATGGCAACAAGCGTAGGGATACGACTGGCCGCGACCGCCCGCGTTACCTGCTCGGTGCTAAAAGCCGCCAGATCTTCCGGGCTCCCACCGCCGCGGGTAATCACCAGCACCTCCGGCGGCGCTGCCTGTTGGTTGAAATATTCAATAGCCGCTACAATCTGCCCAACAGCCGCCTCTCCCTGCACCTGCACGTCAGCTAACCGGACATCAAGCCCGCCCCAGCGCTCGTTTAATATCTTCATAAAGTCGTGGTACGCCGCGGATTCGCTCGACGTAATCAAACCTACCGTTGCCGGTGGATATGGCAGTGCCCGCTTGCGGGATTCGTCAAACAGCCCTTCAGCTTCCAGCTTGGCCTGCAGCAGCGCCGCGGCACGCTTGATGCTTCCCTCGCCCACTGGCATCATCGCCTGCACCGTCACGCTGAACCCGTACTGTGGATGCAGGCGCGGATTGCCCCTCACTTGCAGCAACATCCCATCCTCAAGCGGCCCTGGCAATTGGTACACGGTCCCGAAAAACCGCACACTCGCCAACTCGTCCTTGAGATCAAAGTACACCCATCGGTTCTTGCTCACCCGGAAATTAGCCAATTCACCAGTAATTGTCACGCTTGGATAGGCGTACTCTAACGTCTGGTTTAAGGCCGCGACAAATTCACTGACCGTGAGTGTTACTTCACCGTTCATGTGACAGCTCTTGTGGGGCGTCTTTGGCGTGAATAGTTTTTTCATACAGCACGTAGCCAAGCGGCAACTGTATGAGCATACTCAAGATCCGATACATGACAGTCACCGGGATACTAACGCCCGGCGGTATGCCTGCCGCTGCCAATACACCGGTCATGAGTGCCTCATATATGCCCACCCCGCCGGGTAGTACCGAGAAGAATCCAGCAAAGTTCGCGATAGCATACGCGATGATGACCGCGCCCGGGTTGACTAGCTCGCCAAACGCCACATAGATGACGTAGATCGCCAAGATCTCACTCAAGTTCACCAGCATGGCGTACACCATCGGCCACTTCAGCCGCCACAAATCATCCTTGATGAGCATATAGTTCTCGTGCAGCTCGTTAAACATATTCTGCACTCGCTCAACGCTAATTGTCTCCGGCACGTTCCGCCGCACGATACCAATAAGCCGGTTGAGCGTGTGCGTAATGTACGTAAAAAATGCATTAATGCGCTTCTTACTCCCAATAATAAAAGCAAACGCCAACGTAGAGATAATCAGCAGCGTGGACAGTGAACCCGCCACGAGCATGATGAAGTTGCTGGCCTTGCCGCCAATAGCCAGGATAATGAGCCCAATGACAAGAAAAGCCTGGAACGAAACAAAGATGAGAATAAACCGCATAAACTGCACGAGTGTCGCCTTGCCCGCGCTCACTCCCTCTTTGCGCATCCGGACACCAAAGAAAGAAAAGCCTGACACGCCGCCACTCGGAAACACGTTATTCACAAATGTCAACTCGGCATGCACCCGCATCATCCGCTTGTAATTAACCTTCTCGCCTAAGATTTTGAAAAACTCCTGGTACAAGCGCGTGTAGACGTGATAGTTGTAGGCGCGCACTGGCAGCAGCAGAAGTATCGCCATGGTGTTTACCCGGCCCAAGTTGCGGAAACTATCTATGATTTGGTGACGCACCGCATAAATCAACACAGCAAAAGCAACGAACGTAACAACCGTCAACACAAGCTTCCATCGCTGTTGGTGCTTTTCTTTTTCAGACATTCTGAATTGCATTATAACAACGTAGTACGTATACCGTATACCGTATTACGGGATAGCCTCAGTGACATACGTTATACGAAATACGTTATACGTCCTTGAGTATATAGAGGTACACTATACCTATGTCACAAAGCTTATTGATTTTAGGCCGGCAGCCGGCGCTGGGACTGGCTGAGCTGGAAAGCTTGTTTGGCCGCGAAGCTCTGCGCCCCGTCAAACCAGAAGCGGCCTTGCTCGACGTGGATCCAAAAGAAGTCGATTTCACACGCCTTGGCGGCTCGGTAAAATTGTGTCGCCTACTAACCGAGCTCGAGACCACTGATTTTAAGCAAATTCAGCACTACCTCGCCGAGACTATCCCTGAGCACTTGCACTACCTTCCTGAAGGCAAGCTGAAGCTTGGATTAAGCGTCTACGGGCTCACCGTCCGGCCGCAGCAGCTCACCGCGGCGGGTCTAGAGCTCAAGAAAGTCATCAAGCAAGCCGGCCGTTCAGTCCGCTTAGTGCCCAACAAAGAGCCGGCACTCAACAGCGCCCAGGTTCTGCACAACAACCTTACCGGCCCATTGGGCTGGGAGCTCGTCCTGGTGCGCGACGGCAACAAGACGCTCCTTGCCCAAACAGTTGCCGAGCAGGACATTGAAGCTTACGCCGCCCGCGACCAGGCCCGCCCAAAACGCGATGCCCGCGTGGGCATGCTGCCGCCCAAGCTCGCACAAATAATCGTCAACCTTGCAGTCGGACAAACTAAACCAAAAAGCATCCTGGATCCGTTTTGCGGTACGGGTGTCGTCCTGCAAGAAGCACTGCTCATGGGGTACGAAGCCTACGGTACAGACCTTGAGCCCCGTATGGTTGAATATTCGACCGCCAACCTTGAGTGGCTTTCTCCCACCTTCAACTTACCGGATTCCACTTTCCACCTCGAAGTCGGTGACGCCACCAATCATCGATGGTCGGAATTCGATATCGTAGCATGCGAGACCTATCTAGGGCGCCCCTTCTCTGCCGAGCCACGACCGGAAGCTCTCGAAGAAGTTATGCGCGACGTCGATACTATCCACCGCAAATTCCTCAACAACCTCGCCATCCAAACGAAGCCGGGCTTCCGGGCCTGCATCGCCGTCCCTGCCTGGAAGACAAGAAGCGGATTCAAACACCTTAAAACGCTTGATAATCTCGAGGATTTAGGGTACAATCGTGTGAGTTTTGCGCATTCGCGCACCGATGATATGGTCTACCACCGCGAAGGCCAAGTCGTCGCCCGAGAACTAGTAGTATTAGAGAGGAAATAATATGTCTAAGGTTAAAGCTGGCGGTTCCAGCAAAAACGTCCACGACTCTCCCGGCCAGCGGCTCGGTGTAAAGTTGTTTGGCGGCCAAAAGGTTAAGACCGGTCAAGTTATCGTCCGTCAGGTTGGCATGACAAAGCGCGCCGGCAAAGGCACCAAGCTCAGCCGCAACTTCACTGTCCATGCGAACAAAGACGGTGTCGTCACGTTTAAGACCCGCAAAGTCCGCCTTTTCAGCGGCAAGTCAGTTCGACGCACAGAAGTAACAGTCGAATAAGCCTCCTGCCCATCGGTCTAATAAAAAACACTGCCATAAAAAGTGGCAGTGTTTTTATGTCTCACGACGATAGTGCTTTTATACTTTTCTCTACGGAGCCAACCTCGCCTAGACATGCGTGTATGGCACTCAGGACTTCGTAAGTGGCGCTTGTCCGCCAGGACCATTGTATAAACGGCCCTCGTCTTGGGTGAGCAGCGCCTCAAAATACTGCTCTACGACCTCCGGCTGCGACTGGTCTGCGCCTTCAGGAAAGTATGGGATAAATGAGTTAACTATGTTCTCGCCCCTGGCCCTCAACTCATCACGCGACTGTTTCAATATGTCAAACGACTGAGAATAATCCTCTGTGTCATATTCTTCACGAAATAGCAGTGCCATCATCCGTGCAGTTCGTCCATTGCCATCCTCAAAGGGATGGAGAATGACTATACCCAACCCGAGAGCATCACCAACACGTGCCGGATTCACATCACCCGCACTTCGCACTTTGTCCATAAGAGACGTAAACAAATCGTACCGATATTCAGGGGCAACTGTACTCTTTTCGCCTACCTTTATGGTATGCCTGGAAACAAGCGTTTCGTCTGAACCCTGTAGGCGTTTGTTTACGTCTGCCAGAAATAATGCAACCGCTTCATTCGGCATAGCCCTCAGGTTATCTACACGAGCCTCCGGTGTCTCTCCGGCAAGCCCATATTGCTCAACCATCTCTCTTAGCTCTTGAGAGGTAAGCTCCTCTCTGGGGCTATTTATCTCAAAGCCGTTTGCAGTTGTGTGGGTGGTTTCTGGTATTTCTGGCATGCTATTCGCAAGGTTTATATTCCTGTAGAATAGCATAAGCTTTATAATTTGTCAATTAGAGGGTTTGCTACACTGCTCTTTTCTGTGCTTCCGTAATATCTTCTTCGGTGAATTCCAGCGGGCGCCAGGCAGGATCAATATGCGACGTGCCAAGTGGCGCACTGCGCAGCTTGTTTATGACTTTGATGCCCGTGTATATGACCCCGGCCAATACGAGTGCTCCCGCAGCACTTATTAGCTCAGCAGACCGACGCCCTACTGCGTCAGGAAAATGCCCATTTCTTTCCGGGCTCATCTCATCCCTAAGTGGTGTTTGATACGCTCCACGACATCAGCAATAACGACCTGTGACTTCACGAGGTAATCATCGACCCCCAGGTGCTCGGCATGCTGCTTGTCACTGTCCTGGCTTAAAGCCGTTAACATTATCACTTTCACATTGGCTGTCTCGGGTGTTTGGCGGAGTATGTCCAGCACGTCAAACCCGCTGACCTTTGGCATCATAACATCAAGTAGTATCAAGTCAGGCTTGTATTCTATCGCGGCAGCAAGGGCGTCCTCACCGTTCTGCACGCGGCGGACTTCAAATCCTTCGGCCTGCAGGCGCGTTTCATAGACAGCCGCCAAGCTATTATCATCTTCGACCAGCAGTATGCGGCGAGTACGATTTAGTGCGGAATCATCTGTTTGAGGAGCAACGGCATTTGATGCGTCCATATCGCTCATGGTAAATGATTTATCGCTCTTGTGCAATAAGTGCGTTAACAAAACCGTCGAAGAGCGGGTGAGGCCGGTTCGGCCGCGACTTAAATTCCGGGTGGAATTGGCTGGCAACCATAAATGGATGGTCGGTGGCTTCTATTATTTCCACCAGCTTGTCGTCGGGCGAGGTACCAACGGCCCGAATACCCCAGGACTCATATTGATCACGGTACTCATTATTACACTCATAGCGATGACGATGACGCTCTTCAATCTTTGTTGCTTTATACGCCTTCGCCGCGACGCTACCTTTGGCAATCTCACATGGGTAATTACCGAGACGCATGGTACCGCCAGTATTCTCCTTGCCCTTCTGGTCAGACATCGTATCAATAACCGGATACGGCGTGTCGGGATTAACTTCTGTCGTGTGGGCGCCTTCCAGGCCGCCGAGGCGTGCGGCCGCTATCACGGCCATGTGCAGACCGTAGCATAGCCCTAGGTACGGCAGCTTTGTCTTAAGCGCGTGCTGCGCAGCACGTATCTTGCCTTCAACTCCCCGACTACCGAAACCACCGGGTACAACGATACCGTCCAGCCCGGCAAGTGCAGCCCCAACATCCACCTGGTCGCCCTCCAGACTTTCGGCATCAATCCAGCGAATTTCGAGGCTTGTGTCGTTCTTCCATCCTGCGGCTTTGAGCGCCTCAAAAACAGACATGTAGGTGTCTTGATTGTCCAGATACTTCGCCACTACGCCAACCACGGCCTTATTTGTGTGGTTATTCGTGGCACGCTTCACAACCTCACGCCACTCTTTGAGTTGCGGCTTTGATACTTTGAGCTTCAACCGCTTGGCAATGACATCAGCAATATTCGCGTCCTCAAGCGTCAACGGAACTTCGTAAATGGTCGATGCATTAGGCAAAAGGGCCACTGCTTCCGGCTCGACACCGCTGAAGAGACTAAGCTTGCTGATAACGCTCTTTGGCGCCGACTTCTCGCTGCGCGCCACCAGCACATCCGGCACGATACCAAAACTACGCAAGTCCCTTACCGCATTCTGCGCCGGCTTGGTCTTGAACTCGCCGCTTGCACCCAAGAACGGCATATACACAACATGCACGAACAGCGAATTGTCCTGACCGACCTTAAAGGCAAGCTCACGGATAGCTTCAACGAGACTCAGGCTCTCATAGTCGCCGATGGTACCGCCGATCTCCACAATGTGCACGTCAAAACCTTCGCCAGCCAGTCTAATCTCTTCCTGCAAGGCCTGGGTAACGTGCGGAATGTACTGTACTGTCTTGCCACGGTAGCGGCCGCGACGCTCGTTCTCGAAAACTTTGTACAAGACGCGTCCCATCATCATTGAGCTGGTTTGGGTCAGCTCCTGGTCCAAAAACCGCTCGTAATGGCCGAGGTCAAGATCTGTCTCTGCCCCGTCACGAGTCACGAAACACTCGCCGTGCTCTGCCGGGTTGAGCATACCGGCGTCATAGTTAAGATAAGGGTCGCACTTTTGGATGTTTACGTTGAGGCCGCGGGCTTTTAAGAGGTTGCCAATAGAGGCGGCTGTTATGCCCTTTCCAAGTCCGGAAAGCACGCCACCAGTCACAAAAACATACTTCGTTGGCTTTTTCGCCACCTCTTAAAGTCCTCTCACAGCTTATTATCCTAATGCTACCACAGCGACGGAAAATAGAAAATAGAAGGACCCAAGAAAAACCTTATCGAGCCAACTTTGCTTTCGCCGCGTCGAGTTGAGGGTCGCGGTCGGCCTCATAGTCCTCTTGTGTCAGTTCGACCTTTTGGTCCGGCTCGATACCTTCTTCGTCGATGTTCTTGCCCTCAGGCGTAAACCAGCGGGCGACCGTCACTTTGAGCGCGCCACCATGCCGCAAGCCCTCGATTTGCTGCACACTGCCCTTGCCGTATGACTTCTCGCCCACCAGTGTGGCCACACCGTTGTCTTTAAGCGCACCAGCGACAATCTCACTTGCGCTAGCACTACCGCCGTTGATAAGCACAACTGTCGGCACACCGTTTAAGATTGGTCGACCTTTCGCCTCAAACGTACGCACGACCATATCACCACGCCGTTCAGTCAGAATCGTTCCGCCATCTACCCACACGCTCGCCACATCGACAGCAACGTTTAGCAGGCCGCCCGGATTATTGCGCAGGTCAAGCACGACACTTCGAATGCCCTGTTGCTTCAGCTCCGTTGCGGCCTTGCGTGTCAGCTCCGAGGTATCTTCGCCGAATCGGCTGATAGCAATGATACCAACGTCACCCGATTTCTCCCACTCTACACTCGGAATAGCGATATCGTCACGCTCAATTGTAAGATCTACCTCCTCCGTACCGCCCCGGAAAATCTTGAGGCTCACAGTCGTGCCCTTGGGACCCCTGATCCGCTTCACAGCTTCTGTCAGCGTCAGATCAAATGCGCTCTCACCATCAATTTCGGCAATCACATCGCGGGCACGCAAACCGGCCTTTTCTGCCGGGTAGCCGGCCAGCGGCGCAATGACAGTTATAGCACCGTCCTTTTTGCTCAATTCCGCACCAATGCCGCTGAATGTCCCGGAAAGTTCCTGGTCAAACTCGTTGGCTTCTTCGGCAGTCAGGTACTCCGTGTATGCGTCACCGCTCGCTTGAGCCAAGCCATCCTTGAGCCCATTGAGTAGATCCTCGGCAGTCAGCTCGCCATCGAAACTGCGACGAAGCTGGTCGTACACCTCTTCAACGCTCGTGTAGTCCAAGTCAGCCGGCAACTCACGGCTTACGCTCTGGCTGAATGAGTTGCTGTCGAGTCGCAAGCGTCCACTGCCGCTCAGCCATCCTATGCTGAATATCCCAACCGCACACACAACAAGCGTAACAACCTGTCGCATAGTTAGATTGTTTTTTGGTGACGATTTACCACGAAAACCATTGCCGGCTGTCCCCTGCTCCACAAGAAATCCCCCAATTCGCTACTGTTTATGCCCCTATTATCGCACATGTTGGGTGGTAGAAGGTAGAAGATGGAAAATAAGAAACTTGCATTTGAGCACAGCGTCGTCTTTTTGATAAAGCACGGAACGAACCGGAGCCGACAAGTTGTTTCTGCGCCAGAAGCAGCAGGGCCTCAAGCCCCGCTTGAGAGCAAGCTGCTGTGATGCGAAAGCCCTATGGGAAGTGGATGAAGACGAGGCTACCAGGCCAGATAATCGCTTCGCTATACTTCCCATCCCATGCGCCATTGTACTGGCTGATGAGAATCCGGCCGTCCTCGTATACGTGCTCGACATACATTACATGCCCGTAGAATCCAGCATTGCTGACGGCCACGTCACCAACACGAGGGATATTGTCTACCGGGATGCCAGCTGCACGGGCATTGTCATCCCACTGGTTGGCATTGCCTCGGCCGCCCCAATACGGCATATGCCGGCCGCTCTTCCAGACTTTCCAGGCGGTATAGCTCACGCATTGGCGCAAGTACATACCCCACGGATCGGCCACTGCGTTCGGGAAAGGTTCAAAATTTGCCCACGGGTAACCGCTCGTGTCGGGCACATTCCTGAGGCCGTTGCCAAATAGCCGAGCGTTTTCAATTGCCTGCTGGCGGCGAAGCTCAGAAATCTTAGCGTTATTTGCCCGGATATCTTCTTCGTATGCACGTTGCTGACTCTTATTCATGCCCAACAAGCGGTCTTGCTCTGCCCGCTGAGCACTCAGCTCTGATTGCATCTGCTTCTGGTCGGCGATAAGCTTTTCAAGCTTGTCTTTTTGGTCGCGTAGCTGAGCCTTCAAGAGCGTAATTTTATCAAGTGTGTCTTTGATCTTCTTGCTGACAGATTCCCGATACTGCTGTTTGTCGACAAACTCGCCCAGATCCCGGCTGGTTGCCAGCATCTCAAGCGTCGTCATATCACCCTCCAGGTACATCGTCCGGAGGTTTGTCGCCATCAGTCCCTTCTGCCGTTCAAGCTCGGCTTCGGCTTCGGCAATCTGATGCTCGACATCTTTCTTCTCTGCTTCTGTATCATTGATCTGCTGTTCAAGTGTGGCTATCTCTTCTTGCAACTGAGCAATGACAGCCTCGAGGGTTGTAGCCTCTTCGCGCAAACGCCGCTGCTCTGCCCGACTCTCGCTGTTTTGCTGGTTGAGTTCCCGAATCTGTTGGTCAAACCTATCGGCCAACACCTGTGGCACACTAGCCAGAACGAGCCCCAGCACAACGATACCGATAAGGACCGGTACTTTGGGGAGGTGCTGAAAAAGCGTGTTGTTCTTGAGGCGGTTCATTGTGTTGTGTTTGTTTTTGGGTTAGTAATTCTACTATAGCATAAGCGTCTAGACGTTGCAAGTATTTTGGAAATATTATTTGGCATCTACTTGGCGGGTTTAAACTTTAGGTAACGTCGAGTTGCAACTACCGAAGATGCTGCACCAATCGCCACCCCCACCAGGATTTGTACTATAAAGATCGACCAGAAGTTACGGTTGAAATAGTTGCTCGCAAACTCAATATCAAGGAAACCAAGGCTGGTTGCCTCGAGTACCGTCGTTGCGCCACTGAACAGCGTACTACAAAGAACAAGCGAAAGCAGCGCAGCAATCACGCCATACAGTATGGCCTCCACAACATACGGTCCGCGAATATACCATGTGCTCGCCCCGAGCAGACGCATAATCGTCAGTTCATCACGCCGGTTAAAGACTGCCATGCGGATGGTGTTAAAGATAATCAGTACCGAAACAAGCGCAAATATGAGCACGCCGACCGTACCGGCAATCTGCAACACGCGGGTAGTACGAGCAATGTTGTCTATTGCTTCTTTGCGTTCGCCGGAATATGACGTCGGCTCGGACTGAACCTCCTGGATATCCGGCTGCTCGATGAATTCGCGTATGGGATCGATATTGTTCGGGTCAACCGGCTTGATACGCAGGCTGGCCGGTAGCGGGTTATCGGTCGTGGTAGCCGCCATCTGCAGCTCGGGCCGGTCCTTGTTCTGTTCAATAAAATCTTTGAGCGCCTGGTCTTTGGAGATGTATTCGACTGACTCAACCTCGCCAAGCTCCTCAAGCCGGCCGATCAGCTCTTCACGCTGCTGAGTGGTCACCGAATCTTCAAGATACATCGAGATATTGATACGGTCAGTCAATGTCTGGATACTGTTGGCGAAGGTCGCGTTTGCGATGACCAGAAACAAAATAATCCCAAGCGTCACCACCATGACGGCGATTGCCGCGACCGCCAACCAGGCGTTGCGGACAAGGTTGACCACGCCAGAATTAACAATACGCCCAAATGTTATGAGTCGTCGCTTGTTCATCCTACTTGTTTGTACTCCCCGCCTGCTTTGTCGCTGATAATTTTGCCGCCCTGCACGGTAATCACCCGCCGTTTCAGCCGGTTCACAATCTCTTGGTTGTGGGTTGTCAGCAGGACAGTCGTACCGTACTTGTTAATCTTCTCCAGCACCTTCACCACATCCCAGGCGTGTTTCGGGTCGAGGTTGCCGGTCGGCTCATCGGCGATGAGAATCTTCGGCTGTCGGGCAATGGCCCGGGCAATGGCGACGCGCTGCCGCTCACCGCCGGATAATTCCTGCGTCATGCGCTTTTCCTTGCCTTTGAGCCCCACGATATCAAGCACACGCGGCACGGTATGGCGGATCTCTTTGTTGCCCATACCGACAATTTCGAGCGCAAAGGCAACATTCTCAAACACATTCTTATGAGGCAACAGTTTAAAATCCTGGAAGACGACACCAATCTTGCGCCGCAGCAGCGGGATGTCTTTGTCTTTTAGCTTGTCATAATCAATGCCACCAACGATAATCTTGCCGCTGGTCGGGCGCTCTTCACGGGTAAGAAGTTTGAGCAGCGTGGACTTACCGGCACCACTCTGCCCAACAACAATCACGAACTCTTTCGGCTCGACGTGCAGATTGATCCGGTCAAGCGCCGGCGCATAGTCTTTGTTGTACGACTTTGTTACCCTATCTAAGAGAATCATGCTTATCCATTATAGCAAACTGGTCTGCCCAACATAAGTGTCAGGATGGCTTACTTAGGCTAAGGTATGTTCCAGGTATGCCGCGACAAACTCCTCCAAACTACCATCGAGAATCGCATCCGGATCGGATGACTCGTGGCGGGTACGCAAGTCTTTGACCTGCTTGTAGGGATGGAGGACGTAGGAGCGGATTTGATTGCCCCATTCGGCCGACTGATTCGGGCCTTTGAGCTCGCTGATTTTCTCCAGGTGCTGCTCCATCTGCAGCTGCAGCAGCCGCGAGCGCAAGATCGTCATGGCGGTTTCTTTATTCTGCAACTGGCTGCGCTCATTTTGGATAGCAACGGTAATGCCAGTCGGGACGTGCGTGACGCGCACAGCCGAGTCGGTCGTATTCACCGATTGGCCGCCATGGCCGCCGCTGCGGTAGACATCGATTTTCAAATCTTTCTCGTCAATCTCCAGATCTTCCGGCTTGTCGATTTTGGGCAATATCTCGACCTTAGCAAAGCTCGTCTGACGCAAATTATCGGAATTGAACGGGCTTAAGCGCACCAGACGGTGCACGCCGTGTTCGCCCTTCAGTTTGCCGTAGGCAAACGGCCCGCTTATCTCCAGGGTCACACTTTTAATCCCCGCCTCTTCCCCCGCTGATTCTTCGACAGTCGTTACCTTGAAATTATTCTTCTCTGCATAGCGGATGTACATCCGTAGTAGCATCTGCGCCCAATCTTGAGCGTCAGTACCCCCCGCCCCGGCGTAAATACTGAGAATAACATCGTTATTATCATACGGGCCGCTGAACTGCAGCTCGCGTTTGAGCTCTGCGAACTGCGTCTCGGCTTGCTCGAGTTGAGCCTCCAGGTCTGTGCGGAGGCTTTCGTCATCCATGCCGGCGAGTTCCAGCACATCACTAACCTGTTTCTCAAGCGTCCGCCAGGGTTCGATGCGTGCCTGCAGTTTGGCCTGTTCTTTCATGGTATCTTGGGCTTTTTGGTTGTCCGACCAAAAGTCCGGCGCCTTTGTTGCTTCGGTGATTTCAGCCTGTCGCTTCTCTAACTGCTCCAGGTCAAGCTGAGCAATAGCCGCATCAATCGCCTGCTTCAACTCGAGCGTCTTTTTCTCAATATCTTGCATCTCTTTACGATTATACCAGCGTTGCGGCTGCTACAGGTTCACGAGCGTCTTACGCCAGAGCGGCGTGAGCTCGCTATGTAGCTCCTGGACGAACTCATCGCCACAGTTGCTTAGGGCGCCAAAGCCCCAAATATCTTCCCGGAACAAATCGCGGGCGATCTTAATGACACTATCCTTTGTAATTGCGGAAATGCGTTCCGGCAGCTGGTAGTAGTCCTCTATCTTGCCGTCAAAAAAGTAGCGCGTGCTATAGCCGTTAGCCGTGCCGCCGACCGTCTGGGCACTGCGCTGGTAACGCCCGAGCATATACTGCTTGGCCATTTCGATATCTTCGTCCGCCAAGTTGCCCTCAAATACAGTTACAAGCTCCGTCACCATAATGTCAAACAATGCCCGGGCGTTACGCGGCATCACCTGCGCGCCGAACCACCAGTTCGTGCTCTGCCAGGCCTGGCTGAAGCCCGAGCTCATGTGATATACCAATCCGCGCTCACGCGCCGTTCCTAAAATGCGCGAGTACAGCGTCTCGGTCAGCATTGTGTTAAGCAGGCTCAAGGCATCGGACTCCGGATCGTCCATCCGCCGCCGCATGAACGTGTCAGTATAAAAATACAAGTTATCTACGGATTCATTCGGAATATAGAGCGGTTTTTTGAGCGACCGTGGCCGTTCATTCGGCAGCGGCGTCCTGCCATCGCCTTCCGATAATTCAACCGTATTAAAGAGTGTTTCAATAGTCTTGCGACGCTTGGCCGGGATGTTGCCGGCAATAACGAATCTCAGGTTGCTGGAGGTGTGGGTCTTTTCGTAGTGCTCGCGGATATCTTGCACCGTGACGTTATCCATGAGTCTTAGCCGCTCCTGGTCGGTCAGCACCGAGAAGCCGTACTGTTCACGCAGCGCCAGCGACAAATTGCGGAAATGATTGTTTGAACGGGCAGTCAGCTCTTCGCGAACATTACCAAACTCAGCCTCGAACTCATCCGGCAGGAACAGCGGCCGGGTAATCGCCACCAGCAGCAGGCCGAGTACCCGATCCCATTCGAAGTCAGCACATTCCGCCTCATACGTAATGTCATACGTGCCGGTAGAGGCGTTGGAATACGCGCCGTTACGCTCAAACTCTGCCTGGAAGGCCCGAGCCTTCGGAACCATTTCGTTCGCACCAAGCAACAGATGCTCCATGAGGTGCGGCGTTTCCCATTTTTCGCGCTCCACGAGGTATTCACCTGCCCGAAAGTTGATATCAAACGTCATGACGCTGGCCTGCGGGATGTGGACCAGCAGACCTTGGACACCGTTCTTTAGTTTTATCTCTTGTACCGTATGTTTCATGTGGATGTGTTCGCCGGGATACCCAACAATCCTCGCCAGAGCGTTCCGCCCTGGCGAAAGACCGCGCCCCCCTACTTCCTCTTCTTACTCTTGGCTTTTTGCTTGCGTTTGCGTTCTGCTTTGCGGTTCTTGCGACGCTGCTCGGTCGCCTTCTTCTGCGCGGTACGCACTTCAGCCGACGGGCGGAAGTCATCTTCGCTCAAAGTTTCGGCTTCGGTAATCCGATCCGCGTTCTCGACAGACTTGCGGGCAGCGCGGGTCAGTTCGGTTTCAATTGGCGCATCCAGCTCTTCCTCGGTAACGGGGCGGGCATGGAAGATGGCACGGACGACATCATGCCGAAGCGTCGCCTGCATCTCCTCAAACAATCGTTGACCTTGACGGCGATACTCAACAAGCGGGTCGCGCTGGCCAACACTAATCCAGTGGATACCCTCCCGCAGGTGGGACATATTCTCAAGATGCTGCATCCAGAGATTGTCTAAGATCTGCAGGAAGATATCGCGCTCGACACGACGCATAATTTCCGGTGTAAAGGCGGCTTCACGAGCAGAATAGAAGTCTATGGCCGCATCCTCGAGCGCGCGGGCAAACTTGTCAGCCTCGGCGTCAAACAGTCTATCAAGCGTCGGTTCGTCGAACGGAAAGACGTGCGTTAAGATCCCCTCAAATTCATTCGTCAACAGCTTCGGCGAAGCCGCGAGAGTTTGGGCTTCTTCCTTGATGAACGTCTTGATGCGCTTACTGATGTCATCCTGGCGCAGGACTTCGCGCCGCATAGCATAGGTCGCCTTGCGGTGGCGGTTCATGACATCGTCATATTGGACAACAGCCTTACGGCGGTCAAAGTTCATACCTTCGACCTTCTTCTGGGCGGCCTCGAGACTACGGGAAATCATGCGGTTTTCAATCGGCTGATCATCCGGTACATTGAGCCGCGCCATAACCGCGCCAATACGATCACCGCCGAAGATACGCATAAGGTCATCTTCTGTGCTGACATAGAACTGGGTCGTACCAGGATCACCCTGACGGCCGGCGCGCCCGCGCAGCTGATTGTCAATTCGCCGTGACTCGTGGCGCTCGGACCCGATGACAAAGAGCCCGCCCAATTCCTTGACGCCCTCGCCTAAAACAATGTCGGTACCACGACCGGCAATGTTGGTTGCCAATGTCACGGCACCCTTTTCACCGGCGCGAGCCACAATACCAGCCTCACGTTCGTTATTCTTAGCGTTCAACACTTCGTGCGGAATGCCGGCCTTGTCCAGCATTTTGCTGAGCCGCTCGTTCTTTTCGATAGAAGCCGAGCCTATCAATACCGGCTGACCCTTTTCGCGCAGAGCCTTTACTTCTTCGACAATTGCCTTGAACTTGCCGGCCTCGGACTTGTAAATCCTGTCTGGGCGGTCATCACGGATTACCGGCCGGTTGGGCGGAATCTCAACGACGTCGAGCTTGTAGATCTGGTGAAACTCTTCGCTTTCGGTAGAGGCAGTACCAGTCATACCAGCCAGCTTCTCGTACAAGCGGAAGTAGTTCTGGAACGAGATGGTCGCCAGCGTCATGGACTCTTCCTGGACTTCGACGCCTTCCTTTGCCTCAATCGCCTGGTGTAAGCCCTCGTTGTAGCGCCGACCTTTCAGCAAACGGCCAGTGAATTCATCAACGATAACCACTTCACCATCGGTCGTTACGACGTAATCTTTATCCCGCTTGAAGAGCGCTTGCGCTCTCAGCGCCTGCTCGAGGTGGTAAATGGTGCGGATATTATCCGTGTTATACAGATTGGTGATACCAAGAATTTTCTCCACCTGGTCCACGCCTTCGTCGGTGAGGGCGGTTTCGCGGCGCTTTTCATCCACGGTGTAGTGCGTTTCTGGCTTCAGCTGCCGGACAACACGAGAAAACTGCGCGTAGGAGCTGCCGCTCGTTGTTGCCGGCGCAGAGATAATCAGCGGCGTCCGGGCTTCGTCAATTAAGATTGAGTCGACCTCATCCACAATGGCATAGTGCAGGTCGCGCTGACGCAAGCCTTCGACTTCGCGCACCATGTTGTCGCGCAAATAGTCGAAGCCGAACTCGTTGTTCGTACCATATGTAATGTCGGCGTTGTATGCGTCCTGCCGGGTAGCAGGCTTGAGGTGGCGGAAGCGTTCATCCTCATGGTTGGTATTGGTGTACGTCGCATCAAAAAGATATGACTCATCAGGGATAATCACGCCGACGCTGAGTCCCAAGAAGCTGTACACCTGTGCCATCCAGCCAGCGTCACGCTGCGCCAGGTAGTCATTCACCGTAATAACATGCGCGCCTTTACCGGTCAGAGCGTTCAAATACACCGGCAGGGTTGCGACAAGCGTCTTACCTTCACCGGTCTTCATCTCGGCGACATTGCCTTCGTGCAGCACCATACCACCGATCAGCTGCACGTCGAAGTGCCGCTGGCCCAGCGTGCGCCGCGCCGCTTCACGAACCACTGCGAAGGCATCCGGCAGGATAGCATCCAGGCTTTCCTTCTCTAGCCGCTTTTTCAGTACTTCCGTCTGCGCTTTCAGTTTGGCGTCCGAAAGATTCTTATACTTGTCCTCAAGCGCGTTAATTTCTTTGACGCGCTTTTGCAGGCGCTTGATAGTTGCTGCCTGCGGATCCCCCAATACACGTTTTAGCAATTTTCTCATAAGGTCGCTTCTGTCTCCTCCTCGACTCGATATTCTGAGAATACATTGTACCGTATACGAGCGCTCCGTGCGACCGTGAAATATGAATTAATAACTCATTTTAAGCTCAACCCTTCGGTCTGTCCGTTCCGGCCAGCCCCGAGCTACTTTTTGTATGGACAAAAGTAGCCAAAAAACCATCGGGCGGTTGTAACGGCCTCGATGTATCTATTGTACAAAACAGGCTTGCTGCGGAACTCATGAAAAACTTGCCACTGGCAATTTTTCCACTCAAACAGTCCTCGCACCCAAGGGCGCCTCTTTTGTACAACATCTACTCGGGCCCGTTACAAATGCCCGGACCCAGACCAGCCGTGGATGCCCTTGCGGGCAGATTTTGAATTACAGGGGTAGATATTGACTATTTAGTGATTTTATGATACAATGAGAAGATAGGGTCGGTTGAGTTTTGATGAGATTCCTGTCTCCTCCCTGCCCTTGTATTTTGACAAGCAGACAGACACAAGGTGAGTTCTGATGGCGCTCTCAAGCAGCGCCCTTGTATCTCACCTTGTACAAGGATGAGAGACTGACTATACACAAACCAGGAGGAAAGACCATGGGGCTTGTATTCATGAGCTATGTTGTTTTGATCATCGTGGGAGTGGTAGCCGCACTCATGCCCATTCTTGCGATTGTCATAGTTGCAAGAAGTATTGTGAGAGTGATGGAGAGTGGGCGGAGCCAATTGGTGGCCGTCGCAATCATCGCTGCCCTGATCGTCGGCTACGGACAACTCGTGTACTCGTACCTGTTTAGTACGCACCACACCACCTTTGTGCGTGAGGAAGGTATTTCGCCCTACCTGCTGGAGTATAAAGTAATCGAGACGAACAAGGGCGATTTCAGGCTGGACCGCGACACACCCTCCCCCCGAGCAGGAGTCACGTATCGAGGCAGTTACCGGCGCGGCTTTTCATGGCTGGCCATGCCCCCCAAGCTTGTCTCGTTCGAGGAACGGCATCCATAAGCCTTACAAACCCTCGGAACGTAGAGCCCCTTCCCAGGCGGGTCTGGCCAGCAAGCAGCGGTAAAGATATACCAAAGCCGCGCCTGCTCCTTGGCTCTTCTTTGTGTATCCTTATCCCTGTCTGCTTGTCATCTCCGCTTTCATGAATGTGTGTTCATGCTGACGAGCTGAAAACAGCGAAAAGCAATTATAAAAATTGTGCTGAAGCACTCCACGGCTGGTTTCCCAGGTTCTGAAAATTCCTGACTAGATGTTGTGAGAAAGAGGCGCCCTTGGGCGTGAGGACTGTTCGAGCCAAAATAGTGCCGGCGGCACTGTTTTGGTGAGTTCCGCAGCGAGCCTCTTTATGACAACAGATAGGTCAAGATATTTTCAGTTGCCTGCGGCGTTTTTGCCTACTTTTGCTGCTGCTGGCAAAAGTAGGTCAGGACTAGCGCTGAAAGCGATAGGCTGGAAATAGACTAAGCAGCTGGGGCGCGACGGCGCTTGAGGCGATTGAGCAAACGCTTGCGCAGGCGCAAGTGGCTGTGCGCTTCCTTGTACTTCTTCAGCTGATTCTTGAGCTTCGACTCGACGATATCAATCGCGGCAAACATATTGATGGTCGTTTCCTCGACAATGATATCTTCGCCTGGTACGTGCATCCGCACCGTACACGTGCACTGCTTCTTACCCTTGCCGCTTGACTCCTTGAGCCGCACCTCGACATACAGGCCGTCGCGGGCTTTGCGGGGCAAGTAGCGATCGAGCTTGCCAATCTTCTTGTGCACGTACTTTTTCAGATCTTCTGTCAGTTCAAATTGTATGGCGTCGATATCTATTTTTTGTATCATGCCTTCTCCTGCTTATCTTTTTTATTATGGCACTGCCTTTTTGTATCAGATGTGAGTTTTATCACCCATATACGGGCGCAGTACTTCGGGAATTGCTACGTTTCCATCCTTGTCCTGATAATTCTCGATGATGGCTATGGCCATACGGCTCATCGCCGCTGCCGTACCATTCAACGTATGGACGAACCGAGTTTCTCCCTCTGGGGTACGGTAACGGATGTTCAGGCGCCGCGCCTGGTAATCCGTCACGTTCGAGCAACTCATCAGCTCGCGGTACGCCTGGTCAACGGGACTCCAGTATTCGATATCGTACTTCTTATACGCTGGCGCGCCGAGGTCGCCGGCGGCAATCCGCACCAGCTGGTACGGTAGGCCGAGCGCCTGACACAACTCTTCTTCGAGCTGCACCAGCTTCTCGTGCCAGGCTTCGCTTTCTTCTGGCTTGCAGAAGACATATAACTCCAACTTGTTGAACTGATGCACGCGGTACAGGCCGCGACTATGCTTGCCATACGCGCCGGCTTCCATCCGGTAAGCCGGACTAAGACCAACATAAAGTATCGGTAACGACTCGGCATCAAGAATCTCATCAGCATGGTAGCCCGTGAGCGGGATTTCTGCTGTAGCAATGAGGTTTAGATCCTCACCCTCAATCTTGTAGATTTGGCGCTCTTCCCCCCGCGGCAAGAAGCCGGTGCCGCTCACCGTGCGGGTATTGACCAGATGCGGCACGGTCATGGGCGTGAAGCCATACTTCTCTGCAAGCGATAAGGCAAACTGGAAAACCGCCAACTCAAGTTGCACAAGGTTACCCTTCAGGTAGTAAAACTTATTGCCGGCCACCTTAGCGCCACGCTCGAAGTCTATCAGTCCGCGCTGCTCGCCCCACGACTGGTGGTCAATAATGGCAAAGTCCTGCTTGCCAGTCTCGCCCCACTGCTTCTCTGGCTTATTGGCCTCTTCGCCGCCGAGCGGTGTATCGTCAGGAAAGATATTCGGCACCGCGCCAAGCAGCTCGTCGTACTCCGCCATGACGGGTTCAAGCTCGGCTTCAAGCTGACTGATTTGCTCCTTGAAGCGCTTCCCTTCCTCTATCTGCTCCGGGGTTGGCTTGGTTTTCTTGAGTTGGTCTGCCAAAGTATTGCGCTTGGCGCGAACCTCTTCGATTTGCTGCACAGCATTTCGCCGCTGTTCATCAACCTGCAGCAGGCGCGGGATATCTACCTCGACGTGTTTTTGTTCGGCTTTTTTGCTGACAAGCTCGGCATTGTCACGGATAAACTGTATATCTAGCATGGCTTTAGTATATCGAAAGCGAAGTTAATTCAGAAGTAATTGCTGGCTCAGACATGAACCAAGCATCGGCTGCCAAGCAGCTTGCCGGCGTGGATAGCTCGGTCGGCTGTGGCTTCTGCTATCCTGCCTGTCGTCTCATCAGAAGCAATGCCAGCTAGCCGGTGCGCAACTCCATGTACGATAAAGTCTCGTATAGCCGGCTCGCCGCCTTCGGGTGTCCGGCTGTTTTTCCGCGTGGCGGCCGCGAGCGCAAAATCCGTACTCGCCTCTACCCGCGCCATTATCTCTGTCCGGCGACAAAGTGGCCACAGCAATCCGTACGACGGGGATGAAAACGTATGGTGTGTTCCAATCCCTACGGCTATTTCTTCGTCGAGACTTTCTTGCTTAGCCATAATATACCCATATATCGTATGCGGCTTCATTGCCTCGTATTTCTCATCATCCCAACCAATTCCCGTCCTGCTGGATTCTATGACATCTGGTCGTTGCCTCTCGACCACCAACTTTCCAACGTCATTCAACATATCCGCGACCAGCATCTTTGCCGGATTCGGCAAATCGGCTGTATCCTGACCCGCCTCTTCACGATCCCTGACCAGTAGAGCCAGCACGTTCATGCCAATTGGCAGGCCCAAGGCGACCTCTCTTCCCCACTCCGGGTACCTTTCATAAAAAGGAGTAAAAAGACGCAGCGCCGAACTGCGCATGCTACTCGGCACCTCTGCTGCGGCCATCTCTTCCTCAATCAGCGTCCAATAGTCCGGTTCCCCGTTGACAATGCCTGGCTGCAGATTGCTTGCCGCCTCTACTGTGTGTATGTAGCTTTCGGCCATAAATAAAAGCCACCCGCACCATTATGTTGATAAATTATAAAAATCCCTGCTTAAGAACTAGCTTGGCCACCGGACGAAACTATTTCTCAAAAGGGACTTCGTATGCCTGACATTATACTCCTTTGTCAAGCAATTTTCTGCTGGCTTGCCCGAAGCGCTTTAATCGTCAGCTCCATACGCTGGCGCGCATAGGCGCAAAACTCGCATTCGCCCCCCATTGCGCTGCTGCCAACCGGTGGCATATCACCCTCGAGGCACTCTTTCATCTTCATAAGCGTCGGCTCAACCCAATCGTCTTTACCGATGTGCGGGAAGACATGGGTAGTGAACTTCACGACATCATTAAACCCATCACCGTTCATATCGCCGGTCGCGTAGACAAAGTAACCCGTATCGCTCACCGGAAAGCCGTTCTGACGCAGCAGCCACTGGTACGTTTCCATCTGCCGACGGTAACCATCATGCCAGGTTCCGACCGGGCCGAGGTTTGTCACCGGCTTGTCTTTGGCAGTCGCCTTGTAGTCCACGACGATAAGGTTGCCATCATCGTCCACCCACACATCATCAACTGCGCCGAAGACGTGGAGGTTTGTTGGCTCATGAAGTGTAAAAACACCGGTAAAATTCTCGCGCCACGTATCGATGTCCTGGTGCGCAAACGGCTTGGCCTTGACGCTGAATTTCACCTGAAGCGGGTGCTGCGTCCCAGCGGCACGATGTGCGTCAAATTCGCGCTTGAACAGCTCATCGATTGCCTTATTGATATTAAACGGCGGGCCATCAGGCCGCTTGATCTTCAGCCGCGCATCCAACCAGAAACAGCGCGGACACTGCAAAAACAGCTCGATTTTGCTGCGGCTGACTTTAAACGGTGTTGTTTGCCCGGGCTGGTACGGGACGGACCGCTCCCTCCAATAATTCATCTCTCTATTGTAGCAGCTTGGCGCTTGCGGTTACACAGGCGGTTTCGGCACGGAGCGTGAAGTCACCGAGGTGCAAGCGGGCTATCTCCTGCAGCGTAAACAGATTGTTCTCACTGTCCGACCAACCGCCTTCCGGCCCGACAAACACGCCGGCCCGGTCGTAAGCTGGCAGCTTTTTCTTCTTGTCATCCTCCAACTGGTCACACACATAAAGCGGTATCTTGCCCGAAAATTCATGCAAAGCAGTCTGTAGCAAAATCGGCTCACGCACCCGCGGAATGTCACTCCGGCCACACTGCTCGGCAGCTTCGAGGACAATCTTCTCCGCGCGCTCAACGTCAAAGCCCTTCTTCTCGCTCCGTTCGGCCAGCACCGGCACGAAGTGGCTAACCCCGAGCTCAGTACACTTTTGCAGCACCCATTCATTCTTGTCTTTTTTGAGCAACGACCAGAAGAGATATATATCCTTGGCAGGCGTTTTTCGGACAAAGTCCGTAATAAGCTCCAGGTGAGCGGCGTCGTCCTTGAGTTCCGTAATGACATAGAGCCGTTCGTGCTCTACGCCGTCAAACAGCACCACTTCCTGCCCGGCGCGATATCGAAGCACCTTGCGCCACTGGTCAAGTACACGCTTGTCCTTCAGCCACACGTAATGTGTCAGTTCAATCTCGTCCGGTGAAACATAAAACCTATGCAGTCGCATAGGTTTTATTCTCTCTCATCTTGATGATTTTTACTATTGTTCTTGGATTTGCATATCTAATGATCCGCCCTCGAGATCATTGAAGCTATCAAAGTACGCATCCCAGTCGAAATCCTCATCGAATGAGTTAAACTGCTGGCTAATATATGGCTTGATGGTTTGGCAGTTCTCACCTTCCTTATGGCCATAACCAAGATACAGATAGCTCGGTTCGTAGTCATCGGGGTAATCAATTTCAAAGTCACCCGCACCGCGAGATAGCGCACCCAACAGAACCTCCGACGTGCCTACACCATATCCGCGGCTGGCTGATTTGTACGTAACGCAAAACTTATACCGCTCATCAGACAACTTCGTATAGGTAATAGTTGCCGGAACGTCGCGGGCGCCCGCTGCGTCCAATGACTCCGGGATCTGATTGTTGTCATCGACATAATCGTTCAGTTGTTCGGCGATTTCTTTAGCCTTGCTTTCGGTTTGCTTATCTTGCTTGCCGGCCATACCCTTTTGGACCGTAAAGATCGTCAGCCCAAGCGTCAGGGCTGCCAGGAGGAGCAGGCCGATGTAGTATTTCTTCATTGCTTAATCTCCTACCGCCTGCCCACTAAACGGTGTTCGTCCATCCAGTAGTAGGCAAACAGTCCGCCGGCAATTACCAATACTACAAGCAACTGCAGAACCGTCTTACCGAAGGATTCAATCTCCTGCCCGCCCGCCGCGGCGACCAATTGGTACACAAAGCCGACGATATTGAAGAGACATATAAGAAAGGTGAAGAACTGGGTAAGCTGCGAGAAACGCCGCTTTGAAGGTTCCAGCCGGAGCACGGGGTTTGCCACTTCTGCTCGCTTCAGGCGGAGAAAGAAGAAGGCAAAAACCGGCAAGCTAACCAGTAGCAGCGATATAGGGAACGCCAGCATATCAAAGCCCGCGTTATCACCATCGATTAGAGCAAGCAGAATCCAAGCCAGTGATGCAGCGCCAAACCATAGCGTAAAGGTCATAAGGCCATACTCCACACCCCGTACACTGAGGACTTTAACAACCGGCATAGGCTGGCCGTCTTCAGGGGCATTGGCGGCAGTTGGCGTGGCCGGTACCGGCGGCTCCGGCAATGCAGGTGCTGGAGCTGATGACGACTCGGGGCTTCGGTCTGCAAATGCCGGGAACGCAAATGGCACGTGCTGCTTTGGCTCGTCAGCTGGGCGGGCTGGTCCTGGCGATTCGTCACTACGCGGACTTTCTTCCCGCTCCTCTAGTTCTGGCTGCGGAGGTGCCGCGCCAAATGACGGCTCAGTGGCCATGTTCTCTGTTTGCACTCCCGGGTCATCGGAGCTGCTATCTTGATGATCGCGGTAATTGTTAGACTCACGCCACTCTTCCATAGGGAAAATCCTTTTTGTTGTTACATTTATCACGAGTATAGCATAAGCTTTTTGCGCCAGATGTTATTTTCGCTCAAGGACAGCGAGCGTCTCGATATGCGGCGTGCGAGGAAAGAAGTTATATACCTCAAAGAAGTTTATGCTGTATTTCTCCTGCAACAATCCCAAATCCCGCGCGTGTGTCGCAGGATTGCATGATAAGTACAAGACTCTTGGCGGGAGCACCTCAAGCACTCGCTCCGTCAATTTCGGATGCAAGCCCGCCCGCGGCGGATCAAAGATTATTGGCCGGTCAGACATGACATAGTCGAGAGCTTTCTCCGTAGATGTTTCTATCACTTTCGCCTCGAGCTCGCTCTTGTGGGCATTTTTGCGCGCCATGGCTGCCGTCGCCGGATCAAGCTCGACAAGCGTCACGCTTTTCTTCGCCAGACTCAGCCCTATCGAACCGACACCGGCATACATATCAACCAACTCATCTCCATTGGCAAACTCCTTCATTCTCGCAAGCGCCCGTTCAAAAATCGGCACATTGACCTGGAAAAATGAATCCACGTCATAGACAAATTCCCTGCCCAACAGCTCATCCTGCAGGAGCACCAAGCCCTGCTCACGCAAAAGCTCCGTCGGCACCGACGCCGGACTTTTCGGGTTGGAATAATACACCCTGAGCCCCTTCAACTGCGGCGGCAGCTTCACTTCAGGAAAGTCCTGTCGCTTCACGAACAGGCTGGCAGCGACATCACTTTCTTGCGAACATCGAACAATTATTGTCTTCAGATCGCCTGCCCGAATGGACAATGCATTGAGCTGAGCAAGAACTGCATTCGCAGCCGTATCCAACGCTGGCATGGCCAGTTTACTGCCCTGCACTATCTGTTTCTGGTGGCTACCGCGATTATAGAGAGCCAGATGAATACCGTCATCGTCTCCATAAAAGCTGTACTCCATTTTGTTGCGATAGTCGTATTCGTATTCCGTATAACGTATTTCGTATGCTGGTAAGTGCACTCTGTCGCGCTGGAACAATTCATCAACTATTTCTTTTTTATGTTTGTTCTCGGCTTCGAACGTCATGATTTGCCACGGACTTGTGGCTAAGAAATTTGGCTCTTCCGGTTCAATACGGTCTGGAGACGACACTATGATTTCTTCGGCAATACCTTCTGCGAACGACTTCTTGCGCTTCCAAAGCTTGACGCGCACCTTCTCGCCAGGCAAAGCATTCCAGACAAACACCTTTCGTCCATCAGGCAACGTGCCTAATCCCTGCCCGCCATGGACAAGTTTCTCGATCTGCACCTCTTCAAACATACTGTCTTATTATACAGAGGTCGCCACGATATTCATCAGCTCATTAGGCCGACTTATAAAATAATCCGGCTTGTGTGCTTGTAAAATCACGTTGCCATTGTAGCCCCAGCCTACTGCTACTGCCTTCACTCCCGCCTTCTTGGCTGCTTCAATGTCCCTTACCTCGTCACCCACACAATATGTTTGAACTGGATCCAGCTGCTCCTCGCGGATAATGTTCTTTATCACCTTTGTTTTGCCAAAAACACCAATATTGCCATATATTCCGCTGAAGCAACCGTCGATTTGATGGCGCTTTAGGAATGCATCTATATTTTCCTGACTATTAGAGCTCGCGACGAACAATCTGTGGCCAGCACTTGATAATGACTCAAATACCGGCGCTAGCCCCTCGAATATCGTTGCCTGCGGCATGGTTTTGGTCATCTCGGCCCTTCCCCAAACCAGCAAGCCCGGCATCCGCCACAGCGGCACGCCAATTTCACGCAAGAGTTCACGTACCGTCATGTTGCGGTAGCGCTCAACTTCTTCAGCTGTAATCGGATCCTTTCCCGACCAGCGGTCAAATATTTCGATAACAAGAGGCAACGTATCGGCAATTGTTCCGTCAAAGTCAAATATTACGTTGGCCATGCGGTGATATTACGGCCGTAGCGCCCCGGCAAAAACCTGCCAGGCTAAAGCGCTCTTAGCCACCAAACTTAATATCATATAAGCACGCTCACCGTAGAGGTAATCTGCCCACTTACCCTTTCGCTTGTACTGCAGGTACATGTTGATCGCAAACAGGTTAAAGAATACAAAGATGCTCACGTATATCCAGTAAACGAACGCAGGAACATTACCTTCACCGTACAAGTTGGCGTGCCACAGGTAAGTACCAATGACCACCCACGGGATAATTCCGGCGATACAGCCGATAACAAAGTTCGACCAGTCCACATCTTGCCGGTCTTTGTTGCGCCATTCCATCGCCAGTCCCATGAGGTTCATGATAGCCACAAAACCAAATAGCATCAGAAGCGCCGTGATGCTATAGACGCCACTGAGCAAACCGATAGCCACTATCATGGTGCTGGCGCTGAACGCATACTCTATCCAGCGCGCTTTATTTATGCCGTGCGTCAGCCCTGATTCATATCCTTTGCGATACCACGTGGCTACGACACCATGGGCGACAGCCGACATAAAGAAAAACGCTGCCACAAGATAGGCTAAGTTGATATCAAACAAATGCCGCGTCGCCTCAGCCAACACCGGCCGGTCAACAGCGCGGCTAGCCAGCTCATCAATGCTGAGAAAGGTCGTATTGACCGGCAGCGTAGCGTTGCGAGCCAGCGCCAGCACGGCGACACCCTGCAGGGCGTGCAGCCCCGCCAACACTATGTTCCACTTGCGTAAACCGTTTCGTGTAATTTGTTTGTTTTTCTTTCCGGTAGTCTTTGACTTTCCCTGCTCGTCCACAGAAGTGATTTTATTCATTTCTTCAATATAACAGAAAGCGGGCGCTTAAGCAGGATTAATCAACCGGTGTATATGGGACATGACAGGCGCCGCGGCCGGTTTTCTCGGTGAATTTCTGATGATAGTCCTCTGCGGGATAGAATTCTCCAGCCTTAGTAATCTCCGTTACGATGGGATTGTCGAAATTCTTTTGTTGCTCGGACTTCACTCTTTCTGCTACTTCTTTTTGCCCATTACTGAAGTAAAAAATCGCAGAGCGGTACTGGTCGCCAACATCCGGCCCTTGGCGGTTGAGCTGTGTTGGGTCGTGCATCCTGAAAAATTGCTTCAGGAGGATACGAAACGCATCGGCCTGCTGGCTAGCAGAGCTAGCCACTCTGCCGCTGCTTGCGGCTTGCTGCTGTGTTGCCGCCTCCGATACTCCCTTCACCGTATTTAGATACGGCTCGGTCCGTTTCTCGTCGGCGCCTTGCATCAAACTCGCATTCGTACCTCCTGCAACCACGACTTCCGGGTTATACTCAATGAGCACAGCTTCGGCGTGGCCAGTACCTTCATAACAAACCTGCTCATATGTTGGATGCTCAGCATGGCCGCCGGTATAGCCGACGGTCGTCTTCACAACCCCAGGCACCTGGTCAAAGTAGTATTGAACACCCCAGAAACATCCAGCCGCAAACAAAGCCTTATCCATGAATATAATTATACGCCCTAAGACTCAAGCCGCAGGCGGCTTACTAGCCAATCACGCGGAAGCAAGCTCAAAAACCAGCCGGCGCGCGGACCAGATGATTTGCCGATAAGGACTTCGTATAATGTGCTGAAGAGCTCCTTGGGCGGCAGCCCGCTGGTCTCCTTGAAGTCATAGATTGCCTTGTGGAACCATTCGCCATCGGCATCCTCCGGCGCCTGCTCAATCTTTGCCGCAAGATCAGCAAGATACTGCCTCTGCGCGTCACTTAAGCCATTGTCTTCATAGCTATTCAGAAGCTCAAACTTTACCTCATCAGGAGCCCAGCGCTTAAGCCAGTTATCTATAAACCTTAGCTCTTCTAAGATAATCTCACGTTGATTTTCAACGTTTTCCCTATGTTCTGTCCGCGCTATGACTTCAAGTGTTTTGATAGGGTCCTTCAGTGATGCCTGATAACTGGCGACAAGATGCGAAAATGGCACATTGCTGACAGTCCGCTTTTCTATACCCTGCTCTGCAGTTGCGACCAGCTGCTTTTCCGCCTCGGACTTGTTGGGTTTTGCGAGCAGTTCACTAAATTCATCAAAAAGCCGGATTAAGGTCGGTCCTTGGTCAAAAAACATCAGTTTATCAGGGCTTGAGCGAAGCAAAAAGTACCAGACGATCTCTGCCGGCAATACTTCTAACAAATCAGCGGCAGTGATGGTGTCACCTGCACTCTTGCTCATTTTCTTAGTATCACCAGTGCGATTAATAAAGTTGTATGGAACTGGCACGGGCGCCTCAATACCAAACACCTCTTTTGCGATAACGACACCAGTGTCGTAAGAACCGCCCTTCGTGGCGTGGTCACGACCAAACGGTTCAACATCCACGCCGAGTAGCCACCAGCGTGCAGGCCAATCAATACGCCAATTAAGCTTTACCTGGCCTTTGTCATACCCGGTTATTTGCTCTTTCCCGTCTTTATCGATATAAACGAGTGTTTTGTTATCAACATCAATGCTTACATACGGACGGTTTTTTAGATAACCGTCCTCAACTACCTGCACCGGAGACCACTGCTCATCCAATTTGCGCCCAGAGACTTCTTCCAGAATCCCCTTGATCTTGTCAGTATTCTCTAGAGCCTTTTCTATGGCAGGCACAAAATACCCCAAACGGTACTTTTCATGTGCCCGCATAATATCCATATCGAGCTTTAAATCCCGGGAGGCTTTCAAGAGATCTTGGAGATAGTAATCCGCATAAGACTGGTCGGAACCATCGGGAGCAGGTACGTCACAAAGAGGCATGCCAAGATATTTCTCAAACTCTTCAGGTACACCCACAGGCACCTTCCTAAACACATCCAGATCATCCACCACATGGATATGTCGGGCTTGCCTTCCGCGCCGCCTCAATTCGCGAGCAATCGCCTCTGCAGTCAAGACTTCGCGAAGTGTTCCGAGATGGTACGTACCCGATGGGGATACGCCAGAGGAAACAAGAATCTCCCCGTCCGGATGGCGGGCAATTAGCTCATCGACAATGTTATTCAACCACTGCATGTATCTTCCTTAAAAACAATCTGGGGTAAGTATACCCCAGATTGGTAGTTCTTTGTAATATGTACCGTCTTAGGATATGTCGACGATTTTGTAGGTGCTCGTCTCTATCGGGGTCTTTATCTCGACTTCTTCGCCTTCTTTTTTGCCGAGGAGCGCCTGACCGATTGGTGATTCGTCAGAAATCTTGCCGTTGATTGGGTCCGCCTCGACAGTGCCGACCACCTGGAATTCCTTGGTCTTGCCACCGCCATCCTGAAGCTTCACAACTGAGCCCAGCTGCACTTTACTGTCGCCCTTCGGCTTCTTGATAAACTCAACGTTCTGCAAGATGTGCTCGATTTCAGCAATGCGACCCTCTACGCGTTCCTGCTCCTGACGGGCGGCTGTATACTCGGCATTTTCGCTCAGGTCACCGAACTCGCGGGCTGTCTTGATACGCTCAGCGATAGGAGCGCGTTGCGCCAACAACTCTTCAAGCTCTTTCTCGAGCTCATCAACACCTTCTTGGGTTAAACGAAATAATTTTTTCATGCTAATGCAACACTCCTATCTCATCTGTTAAACCCACCAGGTTGTGGGTTATTATACTGGTACTACGACTTTATTTCCAGTGTATTTAACACTGTTTCTTTAGATACAATTCTGGTGCTTTCTTGGGTTCGTTCCTTGATTTCGTAGCCACTCTTCTCTAGTGTCTTATCGCTCACGACAATCCGGTACGGTATCCCCATAAGGTCGGCGTCCGCAAACTTCTCGCCCGGACGCGCATCCCGGTCATCATAGAGTACCGTAATAGAATTTTCTGTCAATCGTTTGTAAAGTTCATCCGTTGCCATCACCACTTCTTCGCTGTCACCTATTCGGATAAGGTAGACCTCCGCAGGCGCAATGTTCCGCGGCCAGATCAAGCCCCTGTCGTCGCTTAAGAGTTCGGCCACGGTGCCCATGACCCGGCTAACACCGATTCCGTAACATCCCATAATGAGCGTTACGGGTTTGCCCGTCTCATCCGCCACGCTTACATCGAACGGAGCTGAAAACTTCGTGCCGAGACTGAAGATGTTACCCACTTCGATAGCACGCACTTCTTCAAGCTGCTCTCGATTAACGCCAAGCTCGGCTACGACCTCGTCCGTATATACTTCTTTGTTAATTGCGATGCCCTTTTTCCTGTCCAGATAAATCGTATCCTCACCTGCATCACTCAAGGTTTGGAACTCGTGGCTAAACTTGCTGAAGCTCCCGCCGCTCGCAAATGTCATGAACGTGCGATCTCCAATACCGACCCGGTCGTAAACGCGCCGGTAGGCCTCTTGGGCTTGCGCGTAAAACGCTTGATGCTGCTCGTCAGTCATGGCGAATGAATACATGTCTTTCATCAAGAATTCGCGTCCGCGCATCAGACCGCTCTTTGAACGGAGCTCGTTTCGGAACTTGGTTTGGATCTGGTAAGGTGCGATGGGCAGGTCTTTGTATGAGTTCACGTAATTTTTTACGATTGGCGAGAGGTTTTCTTCGTGGGAAAACCCGAGGCCAAGCTCGGTGCCGTTGGCGAGCTTGGTCTTAAACCAGTTGTCGACGATGCTATCATCCCACCGGTTGGTCGCTTCATAGCGTTCTTTTACTTGGAGAGCCGGCATTAATATCTCCTGCCCGCCGATCGCATCCATCTCTTCGCGAATAATGGCCGCTATTTTATTGAGCACACGAAGTCCGAGCGGCATATAGCTGTATACCCCCGCCATCTCTTTGTGGACGAACCCGGCTTTAATGAGCAGCTGTGCGTTCTTCGCCGTTTCGTCGGCAGGCACCTGCTTACTCGTCTTCGTGAATAACTGCGAAACTCTCATAAACTCTTATTCTCTTTAAGCACATTGTACCCTAGTTAATCGGAAATATAAAAAGCACCAAAAACGCCAGACCGTTCTTCATGGCATGCAGGCCTATGGGCGCCCACAAACCATTGGTGACATCACGCACATATATAAGGATAACCGACAGTACAAAAGTATCGATAGCCGCAGCCCAGAGCGGCGGCGCGCCCGCGCCGAGCTGCAAATGGGCCACCGCAAAGACAAAGCTCGTCAATATCACCGCCCATACTTTCGGTAAACTCTTTTTGAGACCGAGGTATAAGTAACCGCGAACGAGTATTTCTTCAACCAGCGGCGGCAAAACCACCAGGCTAATGAACACCAGTATCAGCTGCCAGCCACCTACTGCTGCATCGAATCCAAGTTGCTGTGACTGCTCCTGATCGATTTGCGGCAACAATACTTCAGTTAACCTGGAGACCAGTATAAGCGACGGGATATACAGCCCGAGCCCTATAAGCGCATAGCCGAGGTCTTTTAGCTTTGGGCGACGCAGACCGAGCGTTCTGAAATTGGCTTTACTGCCCTTCAGTACCCAGTACAACAGCCCCAGCGTTGCGGCCTCGACAAGCAGTATCCAGAAAAACTGCGTCACGACTGAGTTGTTGAGCAATCCTTCGGCCTCGTTGACACTCAGGCCGCTCAAACCCGAATAGATACCGAACAGTACGACCGCAATAAACTGCGCCCCGAAGTAAATAGCGATTGTCCCAACCACCGCCGCTACAGGCCCCCACAATATATGGTGGCGCTTTTCTTTTGCCTGACCGCCATGCTCCATATGATGCTCTCTACGTTTAAAGCTTGCCTATGTCAGATATGATGATAAGGACAGAAAGCAGCAAGAGGGCCACGAATCCCGTTCCGTGAATTTTTTCTTCGACCGAGCGGGTTAAAACAACGCTTTTTTGGAAGAGACTAGCAATCCGATCCAGTCCACGGTACAACAGCATCACGAACAAGCGGCCGCCATCTATGGCAGGAATCGGCATAGCGTTAATGATTGCCAATGTCAGTGATATAAGCGCAATAAGCAAAATAACCATCGCAAAGCTCGTACGGCTTACTTCTATTAAAAGTGCACCAAGAATGACCGGCCCGCCAACCTGCTGGCTTGCCGACTGCACGTCACCGCGCAGTAAACCCGAGAGCGCGTTACCCAACCCCGACAATGTCAGGTCGGTGAACTGCCACATTGTCCCCGCGGCCACAACCGGTGCAGACCAGGTATACCGTTCGACGCGCACCCCTTCCTGCAGCGACTGATTGGCCACTCCGAGGTACCCTTCCTCGCGCGCTTCTTCCGCCTGGTTAAGTCGAGTGCGGACTACCCGCTCCTCTCCATCCCGCTGCAATACAATCTCCACCTCCTGGCCTGCATGTGCAGCCGTTTCAGTTGAAAGCTTTTGCGGTGTATCAATCGGCTCGCCGGCTACCGAAACCACGCGATCGCCCTGCTTTATACCCACATCCGCTGCCGGGCTTCCATCCTTTACCTCAGTAACCTCAACAATGCCCTCGTTTTTTGGCACCTGCACAACATGTGCGTCGTTCGCGACGGTGAACTGGTCACCAAGCAGTTTCGGCATACCGATGAGCGCCAACGCCGTAAACAGCACGAATGCCGTCAGAAGGTTCATACCTACACCAGCTAGCAAGACTTTTGTCTTCACCCACGTCGATGAGGCCCCAAATGCGCCCTTTTCCTTCGCTTCGTCATACTCACCCTTCAGCTTGACGAAGCCGCCAAGCGGCAGCCAGTTAAGGGTATAGACGGTGCCGTTTTTCTTGCCCAGCATTTTTGCTCGAGGCGGAAACCCAATCCCAAACTCTTCGACTTCAATACCATTACGTCGTGCAACCAGAAAGTGCCCCAGCTCGTGCAGGACGACGAGGCCAACAAACATAAGTAATCCCAAAATCACAAAGAGTATTGTCATAGTAAGTATTAGTATACAAGCTGAAGCAGCTAGTTCACAGCCGAAATTACGTGCTACGTGCCATATCGACGCTGGCGATGCGCATATTCTTCAAGTGCGGCATCCATATGCTCGGCCGTGAAGTCTGGCCAGTACGTGTTAGTAAAGTACAGTTCGGCATAGACAACGCGCCAGAGCATAAAGTTGCTAATCCGCTGCTCGCCAGAGGTACGGATCATCAAATCAACCGGCGGGATTTCGGGATGATAAAGCTCCCCGGACAACGCTTCTGCAGTAATTTCATGAGCTGGAGTTCCCTTTTCTACCAACGTGCGGGCAGCGTCTACAATCTCCTGCTGACCGCCGTAGTTGAAGCACAGTGCAATTGTACCCTTCGTGTTTGTGGCCGTCTCTGACTCTGCCTTCTCAATTGCCTTGATGACATTTTTATCAAGCCCTTCACGAGAACCAAGCACAACTATCCTGATGTCTTCTTGCTTAACCTCGGCCAGGTACTTCTCGAGCATCCGACTAACAAGCTTCATGAGATATGAGACTTCTTCCTGGGTACGTTGCCAATTCTCGGTCGAGAAGACATAGGCTGAGACGTATTTCACTCCACGCTCAAACGCCGCAGATGTCACCTTCTGGAGTACATCCGCGCCCTGGCGATGCCCCTCAATACTTGGCAATCCTCTCTTCTTCGCCCACCGACGATTACCATCAAGGATCAGACCCACATGCAGCGGTACAGCCGATACTTCATCAATTGCGGACATATGAAAAGTATATTCCTTTGCTTAATAAATTAAGAGGGGCATCCGCCCCTCTCCTGCCTACACCGTCATTATTTCTTGCTCTTTGGCCTTTGCAAGCGAGTCAACTTCTGCCTTCACCTTGGCCATGTGTTCGTCAACTTGCTTCTCGAGCCGTTTGGCATCGTCGTCACCAATCGTCTTATCCTTCTTGGCTTGGTCGATATCTTTGAGCGCATCATGGCGAATGTTGCGCAGCGTAATCATCGTGTCCTCGACCTTGCCGCTCAAGACCTTCACATACTCGCGGCGACGCTCCTCAGTCAACGGCGGGATCGGTACCCGCACAACCCGGCCGTCATCGCTTGGGTTGAGGCCTAGCGATGGATTATCACGAATCGCACTCGCGATAGCCTGTAAATTGTTCGGGTCAAACGGTGTAATTTGCAGCAACTGCCCCTCCGGCGCAGTTACAGTCGCGACTTGGTTGATCGGCATGGCCGTACCATAGGCCTGGACTACCACGCTATCCAGCATGCCAGGATGCGCCCGGCCCGTACGGACTTTCTTCAGTTCCTCCTGAAAGTGCGCCACCGCACCCTGCATCTTGGTTCTTGCCTGGTCAACTACTTGGTTTGGATTCATAAAGCTCCTTTTTCAGTTCACTGATTACAGTATACCGTTTTGTGTTTTGTTTTAGCCTGGCAATTTCTCTTGCTTGGTGAATATACAAAGGAAGCGCCAAAAGAGCGCCCCCCTGCATATTGATGTCTAAAGACTAGACAACTTCGCCAAGTACCATGTGGCTAAAACGGCGAACGACGATATTCTCGCCCAGCTTGGCGTTCTGCTCCTTAACATAATCACCAACCGTTTGGTTAGGATTCTTTATATATGGCTGGTCGAGCAGACACTTCTCCGCAAAGTGCTTCTTCAGCATGCCTTCCACGATCTGCGGAACCATGTTCTCTGGCTTGCCCTCGCTCTTTACCTTCTCGGTGAATTCAGTCGCAATTTTCTCACGGTCTTCAGCCGGCACATCATCGGCACTTACATACTCCGGAGCGGCTGCGGCGATGTGCATAGCAATATCTTTGACAAAAGTAGTGAAGTTCTCGTTACGTGCAACGAAGTCGGTCTCACAGTTAACCTCAACCAACACGCCGATACGACCATCGTGGTTGTAAGTGCCGATGACACCGGCACGGGCCTCGCGTTCACCGCGCTTCTCGGCCTTGGTCAGGCCCTTCTTGCGCATTGCCTCAAGCGCCTTATCGAAGTCGCCGTTGGCCTCTTCCAGGGCCGCCTTGGCATCCGTCAGACCGACACCAGTCAGATCTTTGAGTCTCTTTACGTCTTCAATCTTGATTGCCATATTACTTCTCCCCACCTTCCTTAGCTTCTGTCTTATCTGTGGCCTTTGCACCTTTGGCTTTGCCGGCTTCGATTGCCTGCTTCACGTAATCACAGATAAGTTTGATGGTCTTAATTGCGTCGTCATTTGCCGGAATCGGATGCGTCGCCTCAGACGGATCTGCGTTGGTGTCAACAATAGCAACAATTGGCAGACCTAGCTTCTTCGCCTCGCGAATAGCGTTTGCTTCATGAACAACGTCCACGACAAATACCGCGCCAACACGAGCAGCCATATTCTTAATACCGCCATAGAGGAAGTTCATCTCGTTGATCTCCTCCTGGAGGCGCTGCAATTCAAGCTTGTTATACTTCTGGGCCAAAGCACCAGATTCCATCTTGGACTCAAGATCTTTGAGGTGCTTAATGCGGCCGTTAATGGTATTGCGGTTGGTCAGCATACCACCGAGCCAGCGCTCTACGACGTATGGCATACCCGTTGCTTCGGCAGTTTCTTTGACAATATCGTGCGCCTGGCGCTTCGTACCGACAAACAAAATCTGCTTGCCATCAGCCGCAGTTTTTTGCAAGAACTCCAATGCTTCCTGCAACTTGTCGGCAGTCTTGATAAGGTCGATGACGTGGCTGCCGTTCCGCTTGGAATGAATATACGGAGCCATCTTCGGGTGCCAGCGGCTGGTCTTGTGACCGAAGTGCGCGCCCGCTTCCAATAATTGCTTTACGTCTACATCTACTGTAGGCATTTTAGTAAATCCTTTCTCTTCGTAATGGAGTTGCTCCGATAAGTCCTGCACGGTACTTACGGAGAGGATTCATCTCCACACTGTTTAATATTGACCGGCTAAGAATACCAGATAAGCCTCTGTTTAGCAAGTCATCTTAGGTGCCATATTTACTCAACACAATGCTAAGGTCCAGACTGTTAACCGTGCCGTCACTATTCAGATCACCCTGGCTCCGTGTCTGGCCAGTCTTACCGTAGTTTGTAAGCACGATATTAAGATCAGTCCCATTGATGCTTCCGTCACCGTTCACATCTCCCGGTTTGTCTGCCGCCGTGACGCTAAAACTTCTGGATAGCTTGTTGTTACCCTCATCACTCTCGGTAATGCGGGTTGCATCATCCACCCAGGCTTCAAGGGTGAAGGTGCCACTGGCAGTGGATAGCCACGTGCCGTCGGTATGGCCACTGATGCCGCCGTTGGCAGTAAGAGTACGGGAAGCACCGGGAGCTAAGCTGGCCGTTGAGTCATCGCTCCAGGTGTACTTTTTGCCATCGATGGAAAAGGCGACGCCATGAATGGTGTCAGCCGGTGTCGGTGCACTGCCCTGGTTCTTGATGGTGGCACTGAAGCGGATGGGTTCACCGGCCCGGGGACTTGAGGGTGACCACGACACATCCGTAACCACCAAATCGGGGCGATCGGCAGGTGGCTCGTCCGTACGGGGGCCGATGGGGGCTTTGGAGATAACCACATCGTCAAAATAAATATAGGAGTCCTTGTGGGGATAGTCGTTTTGGGGGCCGCCATAGAACCACGACCAGAAAATTTGCGTTATTTTAAGGTTGGGACGCTGGGAACTACGATACATGACATTTGTCATGTGTAATCCCAGTTTGCCGTTCATCCAGATTTTGAGCTCGCCATTCGCCTGCCCCGGCGTATTCATCTTGACGTACTGTTCAATCGTATTCCAGCCAGTGTTGAATTTCATGTTAGAGCTGGAAGAGTTATAGGGATCCACTTTCAACCGTACCGCCCTACCAAAAGCCCGGAACGAATCTGTACCAGGAGTACCCGTCACTCTACCGTACTGATTTGGCGCATAGAGATATACCGAGGCTCCCATGTCTTTTTGCCAGAGCAGTCTCGCTGACCAGCCATCTGCCGTTCCTAAATCTTCCAGGCGCTTAATGGCTGTTGTCCCATTCCAGCGCCTACCGCCTGCACTCACCGCCCAGTCAGCCCCGCCAGTTGCCTTGCCTGCTAGGCCCGGCAACTTACCATGCCCTCCATCATTCGGGTTCACCCACACATAATCAGTTGGGAAATTTACCCGGTAGCGAAGATACGCCTCCTCCTGCTCCGCAATACCTGCCCCAGAGCCCGGCCCCATATTCACAAAGTTCGCATGACCCCCAAAGCCATTTGCCTGACCGGCAACCGTACGACCACGCAGCGCCTTTCCCTGGTCAGTATTACTGCCAAATGTATTGACCGATATATTGCTTTCGTGATTAAACGTACCGAAGCCCCAGAGATCCCGCCAATTCGAATCTTCAAACGTACTTACCCACAGCACATTCTGATCTGATAAAAGTCGCTGCTCAACAGTAGCCGTATGAGGCTCCCCTTTGATGTGACTGGCAGCCTGACTTCTTCCCAACCACAGCACAGCGGCTATCAATCCCACCGCAACGAATATAGCCACCAAAGCCCCTCGTCCTCTATATCCGGAACGGACAGGCAGGGCGCCGATGGCTGTTCTGTTTCTCCTTTTTGCCCCTGGCATACGCTGGTGAGTCTTGCCTTTAACCATATTTATTTGAAATGAATTACCTTATGCTTTATATACAGTATATCGCGGCCTTTCAGCTATCCATGCAATTTCTGCAAATTTCTCGATCGCCCCAGGCATTGACCAAACGTTAACAGAGGTGTATACTTGCCCGAGTTACATACCGACTGCGGCTCGCCCACCGCTAACCGGTTAATAGCAATAACGGGCATGAGAGAATAATTCCATGAAAAAAGATCTGCATCCGAGCAACTATCGGCCTGTTGTGTTTCAGGACCTGAACAACAACACCACGTATTTGACCCGTTCAACCATCGCAACCGAGGAAACTATCACCCTCGATGGCGTTACCTATCCATTGGTGAAAGTACACATTTCAAGCTCTTCGCACCCGTTCTTTACTGGTGAGGAGCGCATTGTTGACATCGAAGGCCGCGTCGATAAGTTCAAGGCCCGCGCCGAGGCTGCCAAGAAGGCCCAAGAAGCCCGCTCCAAGGCAGCAACCAAGCAAGCTAATCGCAAGGCTGCAAAAGCTGCAAAAGAAGAAGCCAAGTCGACCGACAAAGAATAGCTAAAAACTTCGAAAAACCGCCAGGACTTAATAATTCGGCGGTTTTTCTTTTATACTGAGAGGGATTTATGGATACCAAAGAACAAGCCCTGCGCCAAGAATTAAAGGATCTGGAAACACGTTTCCAGGATCCTGCCATTTTCTCCACCAAAGAGTACCCTCGTCTCGCCAAGCGCAAAACCGAGCTTGAAAATATCATCACTCTCTTAAATGAACGTGAAGCGCTGCTCAAATCTCAAGCCGATGCCGAAGCGCTCACGGGCAGTGATGACGCCGAGATGGCGGAACTAGCGACCACCGAGCTTGCCGACCTGCAGACTAGAATTGCCGAGAATAATGACAAACTCTCCGAGGCACTCACACCAAAAGACCCTAACGATGACAAGGATGTCATTATCGAGATCCGCGCCGCCGCAGGCGGTGATGAAGCAAGCTTATTCGCTGGCGAGCTGTATCGCATGTATGTTCGCTGGGCCGAGACAAACAGCTACAAAACAGAACTTGTCAACGAAAGCCCCTCTGAAGCCGGCGGCTTCAAAGAAATCATCTTCGCCGTGCGTGGCGACAACGCATATAAGATGCTCAAGTTTGAAGCTGGCGTCCATCGGGTTCAGCGCGTACCAGTAACCGAAAGTCAAGGCCGTATCCACACCAGTACCGTCACCGTCGCCGTGATGCCAGAAGCCGAAGAGACAGATATTGAAATCAAAGATTCCGATCTGCGAATAGACGTCTTCCGCTCCGGCGGCCATGGCGGCCAGTCGGTGAACACGACCGACTCAGCTGTACGCATTACCCACCTCCCAACCGGTATTGTAGTTGCCAACCAGGATGAAAAATCCCAAATAAAAAACAAAGCCAAGGCCATGAGTGTACTCCGATCACGCTTACTGCAAATGAAGATTGATGAAGAGCAAAAGCAGCTGTCCGAAGCACGCCGCAAGCTCATTGGCTCAGGTGACCGATCCGAGAAAATACGTACCTACAACTTTCCGCAGGATCGCATTACCGACCACCGCATCGGCTACAGCCGAAGCAATATCCCAGGAGCTTTAAACGGCGAGATTGATGACATCATCGAGCAACTTCACGCATATGAGCGAAGCCTCATCCAAAACGATCAGTAAGTGGCTGGCGAATGCCACAGCACAATTGGAAGCATCCCATATTGGCACTGCTAGATTAGATGCTTTGGTCTTGCTCGAAGACGCAACCGGCAAGCACCGCGCTTGGCTGCTCGCTCACCCAGAGCTTGAACTTACAGCGCAGCAAATTGATATATTGAACAATAATATTACTCAGCGAATTAAGCATGTTCCTCTCTCATACATCAGAGGTAGAGTTGAGTTTTATGGCCGTGAATTCATCGTTAATCATAATGTTCTTGAGCCCCGTCCTGAATCGGAAACAATCATCGATATAGCAAAAGAACTAGACCTTGACTCACCTACCATCATCGATGTTGGTACCGGTTCCGGTGCTCTCGCAATTACCATTAAGCTGGAGATGCCCAAAGCACATGTTCTAGCCACTGATATTGATAAAAAATGTCTGGGAGTAGCCAAGAAAAACGCCCAGGCACACCACGTAGACGTCGACTTTTATCACGGTAGCCTCCTTGCACCTATCCCGCATACGGTGTATTCAGAACCGCTCGTTCTATTGTGTAATCTGCCCTACGTACCAGATAGCTATACAATCAACGAAGCCGCGCTTATGGAACCTCATCACGCTATCTTTGGCGGTAAAGACGGCCTCGATCTATACCGCGAACTTTTCATGCAAATCGGCAGTCTCCCAATCAAGCCTACCTATATACTGACTGAATCTCTCCCGTTCCAGCACAGTGATCTTTTCGCAATTGCCGAACGCACTAGTTACCGGCAAGTACGAGAAGAAGACTTTATCCAACTTTTTGCTTACGAATCGTAATCACTCAGTACCTGGCTTAGGTCAAGAGCATCAACCCTGCCATCACCACTCACGTCACCCTGTGATCTGGGCTGGTTTGTTCTACCATAGTTTGACAGAACCATACTGAGGTCATAACTGTTGACTGCCCCGTTGCCATCCACATCCCCCGCCCTTAGGCCAGGTACTCCACGATCGGTCCATGAGCGCCAGGGCTTTTCATTAAGAATTCGCTGCACATCAGCAATGTAAGCACTTGCCCCGCTGTCATACCACCGGCCCGAGAACCATAAACCGACACAACCCCATTCGTCACCCGCATGATAAGAATCGGTAAATTGGTGCAGCCAATCCACCCACCCCTCATAACATATTCGCCGGCTCATCAAGGTGTAATCCACGTTAAAAGCCGTTGACTCTAGGGCATTTGGGAACGTGCCGGGATGATAATTATCACGTACCTGCATAAGCCCGAAACTCTCCGGACAGGGAGCTGTGTACCCCGTCTTGCATCGGCTCTGATCATCAACATAGTCCCCAAGCGCTGATTGCGTCCACCAGCTTTCCTTCACCGCCACCGCACGCGCCACCTCATCACTAAAGCCCCACTTACAGGCACCCCACTGGATAATCTCATCGGTCGTACCTTTAAAATTACCTGTTACACGATCGGCGTACGCCCGAGCTCGTATATCAACACCACCATTATTTGGCGTGAAGCCAGGTAGCGTGAAAGGCGCGGGTGTCTTATTATTGGCCAGCGTGTTCTCCGGACGGGGCTCCCACGGCGAACGTCGCACTTGACCTACGCAACTTTCCTCGCTCGGCAGTATTGCTTCGGGTGGCAAATTGGTAAAATAACCTCCACTCGGTGGCGGAGCGGCCGCGAAGACGGGTTGAGTATGTAACATACCAACCAAAAAGCCCACACACTGCACTATGATCCATATACCACCTATTTTTAACCCGATACGCATGTGTAGCTTGATGGAAAATTGCTGTTGGCTGATTCGCCACTTTCATACTTGTTGCCACTTTTTGTCGGCTGATTGCCATTGCCGCTATAAAGATTCGGTGAAAACGGCCCTTGTGAGGCAGAGCCCGCAAATGTGTTATTAGCTATGAGGCCATCCGTGACATTGACCACTCCTTTGGAGTCGCCAATATTAAACCCTTTGATACCATACATGAAGTTATTTTCCCAGCGAAAGTACGCAATAGTCATCGTCATGCCCTCACGCCCACCTGCCTGGAAGTGCCTGTTACTCGTACAGGAGTCCTGGTATGCGGCATTGCCCCTGAAAACAAAGTGAGAAATCGACGTGCCGGCCATTTGGATTGTGTCGTTATGGGTGCCAGAGCCGCCCCCTAAACGATTGGTGTAATTATCATGGAACCAAGAATCATGAATCTCGACACGGTTACTTACCTTTGCGCCATCCGCGCATCCAGACAACTCGCTTCGATAAACTGTAAAGTTGCCATACCCTATTGCGTTTTGGCACGGCTGCGAACCATCCGACAGGCGCTCGCCCCTGATAATGGAGTTTTCAACAACCAAGCCTGAGGCGTCATTGTCAATAATATTAGTACCCGAACCACAAATCACGCTGTTTTTTATAGTCACATTGTTGGCTGTGACATTAATATAACCATTGTGGTAGACAGAATCGACTACGGCCCCCGGGGTAGAAATCACCCACTTGGTCGGCTTGCCTGATGGTGGAAGCTTGTCCTCGTTCAGGCCAGCTACCTCTGGACCAGTGTTTGCATCGTGTGGGAAATTAGTGCGAATGGAGGTACCGTTGGCGGTAGTCGTTGTGTTCCTGCAAGATGCTTTGACGTCAACCGAGCCGGGCAGAATGACGCCTCCACCTGGAGGCGGGGGGGATGGAGTTGTATCCGCAAACTGTACATATTTACCACCAGAGGCAGCAGCATCACTATTAACCACAGCACCGCCCGACAAGGTGCTTGATTCTGCTTCAAAGGCTACATATGAGCTGGCGGCCTGACTGCGAACGCCCCAATATCCAACGCCTCCACCGATAACAAGAGCAGCTAAGAGAGCCATAATTTTGCCATGCCGTGAAGCCCAAGATGGGCGACCGGGCAGCAAGGAACCAGCTCTTGCCCTCATGTTAGACCTCTTTAGATTTCTGCCCCAAGATTTCATGGTATAGCGGTTATGTTAGCCACCTATTTATCCTAAGCTTATGCTCTATAGTATATGATGTCAATTGAGAATTACTTAGTTTGTAGGTGCTGCTTTAAGTGTCGCCCTGAGGGTTTGCTCATCACCGTCACGCACCACCACGAGCGTAACCTGGTCGCCAACCGAATGCCTACCTAGCACAGAAGTAAGGCTATTATCTTCGTTTATTTCGGTGTCATTAACCCTTATGATCACATCGCCTTCCTCCAGCCCCGCTTCGTCCGCTGGACTATCAGGGAGTATAGACGACAAACCATTGCTGCTGGGCACAATATACGCCCCTCGATTAACACTCAGATTATACTGAAATGCTATGTCATCGGTTAGTGATACGTACCGCACGCCAAGGTACGGCCTCAACAGCTGTCCTTCTTTTCGCACGCTAGTGATAAGCCCTTTTACATCATCAACGGGAATTGCAAAACCAATATTCTCAGCGAGTCCAGCAACCGCAGTGTTGATACCAATGACCTCTCCGCTCATGTTCACAAGCGGGCCGCCAGAATTGCCCTGGTTGATAGCTGCGTCTGTTTGGAACAAGTTTTGGAGTGTCTCAACTGTCCCGCCGCCACCCGCTTCGATATTGCGACCGTATCCCGAAATGATTCCGCTAGTAACAGTGTTCTGGAATTGGCCGAGGGCATTACCGATCGCAACCACCTTGTCGCCCACTTCAACTTCGCTTGAATTACCGATCTTCGCTGGCTTTAGCTCCTTACCCTGGTTGTCATTTATCTTCAGGAACGCGATATCAAGCGGATCGCTCTCACTCGTCCGTCCTACTATAGTCACGTCCTTGAGCTCCGTACCATCTGAAAGCGTCACACTAACATCCGTCGCCTCAGCCGGCACTACATGTCTGTTTGTAAGAATTAACCCGTCTTCACTGATAATAAAACCTGTGCCCGCACTTGTCTGCTGAAAGCCCCTCCCAAAGAAACTGCTCCTTGTTTCGCTCACTACATTGACCGACACAACACTAGGGCCAACTTCTTTTGCAATCTGATTGAACAGCTCGCCCTCGCTCGAGACCACCTGGCGAACTTCGTGTGTTTGCATATTAGCCGCCTGGTTCGCCTGGCTTTCAGCGCCTAACCAACCACCAACAAAACCTGCGCTTGTACTTGTAAGTAACAGTAGGCACACTGCTAGCACTTTTGCACGTTCAGGCATGTTAGCGAGCGGATAAGAAAACCAAGTTTTCTTATCCTCGGAACTAGACTTTGTACTTTTTACTGACTGCTCCACGTTGGCTGCTACTCCTTTCCCCTCGGCACTCTACCAAAATATTCAACCCACTTATGGTATCACACGTGTCTTTACGGGCCTGAGCGCTAGACCGTTTTGTCACCCCAGTCAGAAAAGGCAAGAACAATAGCAATGACCGCTACCATCACAAATATAAATTGACGGCGCAGCAACGGTGAGAGCCTATCTGTTTTATCAAGATAGTAAAGCGTCGCCAAGCCGAGTCCAATAACTGAGAGGATAAGTGTCGGCTGCGCAATTACGCCATAGAAGAGCAACCAGTGGCTCAAGAGCCAGGCCAACGCACCAGCAAAATATCCCCAAGCATACGAAAGCAGTGGAGCCAATGACTCTTCAAAGCTGGTAAAGAAATGTCGAGCCGATGCGTAGCAAACAAGCCAGGTCAAAAGTACCAGGAGCCAAGAAGACGCACCACTAAAATTAAGATAAAGTGCCATCAAACCAATCGTCTGGCCAAGAGCAGCCTGCAAGGTAACCATTGGCATAGACGAGCTCGGCTTTATAAAGAGCAGCCATATTCCGTAGAACAAAGCCCACGCCAACAACCAGGCTTGTGTTGCACCATGCACCATGAAGATAAGCGTGCCGATTCCGACCGTTAGATCGACGGCATTTGCACGAATATTAGCCGTCCAGTGTCGCGGCTTAACAGCAAACATCCGCCATTTACTCAATAATATGAGTGCTAGCGCCGCCTGAGGAAAATCAATCCTGACAAACACATACATAAAAACAGGCAACGCTATAAGTAGCGCGGTGTGCACCACCTGGGCTAGCCCGCTTTTTGGCTTCTTGAGCTTTCTTTTTAGACGCATCTTGCTCGCGTCCTTTCTTTAGCCTGCCTCATTACTACCCAAGATTATAACAAAGTCCGCGTTATAATTGAGCGCTTCGGGATATACGTCTTTGTTTGCCGTGGCGACAACACCATACAACCGCTCGAATAACGCCTCGGTTGCACTCTTCTTCTCCTCGCTGATAGCGATCACAACGGTCGTCGGAACAGCCGAAGCCGCATTACCAACTGCCTTGACAGTAATACCCTCTTCTTCCAGCTCATCAGCACGTGCTTGCGCTAACCCATTCACTTGGCTTGCATTAAGGACGACCGCCGAGGAACCCTCAAGTACAACCGGATCATTACTTGTCAGCTTTCTCATGAAAGCCTTAATCTCTGAGAAATCATTTTCGCCGGCAGTAGGCCGAATGGCTGACTGACCGCCAGCCATGAAGCCCTGGACCAGCTTCACATCTTCATCCGCCAGACCGATGGACCGGATGCTGTTGTTATCAATCGTCTTAGAAAGCTCGTAGGCACGGCGCACTTCCGCAGCCGTAAAGTCTGACTCGATGTTATTGCCGATGGCGTCAAGCAGACTGCTGATCTTTGCGGGATTGCTCAAGACACCAGCACTCAAAGCTTTATCCTTAAGCGCTAGCAACATCATGCGCTGATGCTCCGTACGAGTGTGGTCGCTACGCGTAAAGCCATACCCGATAGTGCTTCCTCGCGCCCGAGCAAGATTCAGGGCCGTTTGTCCATCCAGATGTTGCGGACCATTACTCAAGCGGAGTGGCCCGCCATCAACTGGGGCAATGTTCGCATCATACAGGCCACGGGGATCATCGCTTTCGATAACAACGTCAATTCCACCAACAGCGTTCACCGAGTCGCGGAAGGCAGTGTAGTTAAGGTTGAGATAATAGTGCAGATCAATTCCGAAATTTTCTTCGATAATCTTCGTGAGCAATCCCATCCCGCCCTCAGGATAACCATCTTCATTGAAACCTACCTCCTCACCGCAAGTGTAGGCAGCATTTATCTTGCCTCGATAGCCGACTGAACAATCCCTCACCAGATAATCAACCCACAGGTCACGCGGTATGCTCATCATGAAGCCGCCCTTATTGACGGTGTCAATACTCACAATCATTATCGAGTCGGTCAATTCTGCCCCGCCGTGCCCTGGATCGTCTTTCGAGTTGCCTGTCAGAAGCAAGTTCACCCGGCCGTTTTCTTCACCTTTCAGCTTGGCTGATGAATCAAAAAACCCAAATAACCCGCCATCCAAAACCTTATTGGCGTTGCTGTAGAACTTCCACCCCACATAGCCTCCAACAAGTAGCAACAAGAGCACAAACAACAGCAGCACCCGTTTCCATGTGAGCCTTCGCAGGAATGCGCGCTTTTTTTTGCCCGACCGAGAACGACGCTTCGGGAAACCCGTTAACTTCAACTTCGGGCCTTTTTCCTGAGGCACCGGCAATGCCACCGCCCCACCCGTCGCAATCATGGGCTGTTCTCTGGACTGAAAGCCGTCTGTTTGATCAAAGTTCCCGATTACGGGCCGCTTCGCTTGTTTGGGCTCGTCGTTTGCGTGCAGGCTCGCACTGCGGGGAGATGTATGTGGTGTTGAGCTTCGATGCATAGGCCGCACAAAGCCGTCGAGTGCTTTGTGCCTATTGCCAGCACGCATAGGTCTTCGAAAATTATCCATAGCAAGTAATCCTCAGTATACCGCCAAAGCCTGCCGTCCGTAAACCATAACCATGAGAATTTTGTGACGTCATGTTCAGTTGATTTTTCAACATATACATAAGAGTGATTATTCGCTATAGTTAACACCTGTATATGGAAAATAACCCTCCAACCCCACCGCAGGAACCACCAT
>CAZDQS010000005.1:0-88911 GCA_964507855.1 uncultured Candidatus Saccharibacteria bacterium
TTAAAATCCGTTGGCTGAATAAGCCTTGTGGGTTCAAGTCCCACCTCGCCCACCAGAACTAAGAGACCCCTTTTTGGGGTCTTTTTGTTCTGCTTAGATAGTCGGGATTTGAATCGGAGGTCGAGAATGTCCAGCGGACATTGGAGTTTTCCTTGCTTGGCCGAGCAAATAGGCTTTAGCCGTTTGCGAGCATTAAGAGACAAGTCCCACCTCGCCCACCATCCAAAAACGGCCATCGTAATGATGGCCGTTTTTTATGATGTAACTTCTCCGCTCTTACGAATGCGGCCAGTGCTCGTGCAAGTGGTCCATTGAGTATTCGTATCTCAAAAGCGGCTTGACGTCCTCAAGGGTAACATTTATTTTCACACCTGGGTTCAGAGTGCCATAGGGGTCAAAGATCTGCTTGACCTTCTGGAACAGCTCATACATCTCATCGCCATATAACTTCTTGAGATACGGCGCCCGCAGTCGGCCATCGCTGTGCTCCCCGCTTGTGCTACCGCCCAGGGAGATAACCAAGTTGTAGTAATCATCAATGATCTTGAACACTTTTTGGCGGTCACCCACTTGGCTGAGATCCAAGAACGGCTGCATGTGCAAGTTTGCATTTCCAGCATGGCCCCAGATAGATATCTTGAGACGATACTTGGCAAATATCTGGTATACACCTTCGAGGTACTCCTTGAACCGCTCAACCGGCACGATACCATCCTCGATAATTGGCAAGGCCTTGGAGTTGCCTTCAGTGTATGAGATGACTGCTGCGGCACAGTGGCGGATCTTCCAGAGGCGTTCCTTTAAGTGCTCTTCGGTCTGGATTTCGAACGGCACCTCAAGCTTATTGAGAATCTTCTGTGCCTTCTTGGCCATGCGCTTCTGGACACGCTTGTTCGGATTGTCGAATTCAATCAGCACGACTAGCTTCGGGAACGGCTTCTCGACGATACCCTTCAGCTGGTTCGGGTTGTGCTCGTCCAGGAAGGCAAGCAGATTCTCGTCAACTACCTCAATGGCACTTGGGCTATCAGGCAGCTCTTTCAGTTCCTGTACGACTTGCTCGGCAGTGTTGATATTGTCAAAGAACGCCGCAATAAGCGTGGTCTCTGGATTGTGCGGCTCGGTCCCGAGCATGCACTGCGTGATAACTCCCAATGTCCCCTGGGACCCAACAAACAGCGGTGTGAGGTCAAACGAGCCATCCTTGCGACGCACATCAGCCAGGGAGTATCCGGCTGAATTTTTGCTGACGTGCATACGCTCCTGCGCGTCGCTGATGAGCTCCTGGTTGTCTTCGAGCAGCTTATCGAGCGCCCGATACACTTCACCTTCGAAGGTCGTAAGACCTAGTTTTTTGTTGAACTCGCGCTTGCTGAGACGCCCGGTTTCGATTGCCTCTCCGTTGGCTAGGACTACTTTGAGCCCCTTTACATAGTCGCGGGTGCTGCCGTACTTTATGCTCTTCTCACCGCCGGCATTATTAGCGACAGCGCCGCCAATCGTGCTGAACTCGATCGATGACGGAAACGGCGGCAAAAACCGTCCGTGTGTATGCAATGTCTGCTGCAGCTTGCCGTAGTTCAACCCTGGCTCTACAATCACATCACCAGACTTGCCATCAAATTCAATGATGCGGTTCATGTGCGCTGGAAATACCATCACTACACCGCTACCTATCGCGCCACCGCCTTGGTCAGTGCCAAGCCCGCGAGCCGTTATCGGTATAACCCGCCCTCGCTCGGCCAATTGCCAGGTGAAGCGGGCAGTTTTTCGTACGTCATTTTCGTTACGAGGATACACCACAACTGACGGCGTGACCGTAAATACACCGCCGTCGGTAGAAAAGTATTTGCGGACATCTGCCGACGTGGTAACCTCGCCCACTAGGTGTTCCTGTAGATAGTGCGCGACCTTACTCATATCAAATGTTTATTCCTCTTTGGGGTTTAAGCATTAGTTATTCTGGTAGTAATCATAGCACATTTGCATGGAGCAACTTCTTCGATTAGAATGTAAGCGACAAGAACGACGGTGCAGGGAAAGGTTGCCTTTTGGCGAAACGCTGTCGCGGAAGTTATGACTGGGGATGTGGCGGAATTGGTAGACGCGCTAGCTTCAGGAGCTAGTGGGGGCAACCCCGTGGAGGTTCAAGTCCTCTCATCCCCACCAAGACAAACGGGTCCATTATGGGCCCGTTTGTCTTTATATAAGTAATCAATCCCTCGTTACTTGGTGACCTTCGCTTCGAGAATCATCCAGTCATGAACACTGTTGAAGCGATCAACACCGGCATTGATGGTGTGCGGCTGAAGGTTATGGACATCACCGCGCGTGATATACAAGAACCGCGGCTGATACAGAGCAAGTGCGGGCGCATCGTTCCGCCAGGCCTCTAAGAACGGTTTGTATTTGACTGCGCGTAAGCTCGCGTCATCACGGGTACGACCAGCTTCAAGCGCCTGGTCTGCGGCGGCCGACTTGTACTCTGCCAGATTAAGTCGGCTAACAGAACGTACATCGGCCTGTGAGCTGTGCCAAAAGGCGAAGACATCGGGGTCGACACCAACCGATATACCGTACAGCAGCGCGTCGTAATTGTGCATCGAGAGAGTTGCCTGCAAATCCGTGTCAGACTGTAAGAACACCTGCACATCGACGCCTGCTTCCCGCCATTGGTCAGCCAGCCTCTGCGCTACGTGCGAATATTCATTGGTACTGAGAGAAAACATGCGGAATGTCAGCGGCTTGCCGTCTTTTTGGCGCAGGCCATCCTCTCCCATAAGCCAACCTGCTTCATCGAGCAACCGCGCTGCTTCCTCTTTATTCGGCTCGTGCTGCACCAGGTCGGGATTATAACCTACATGAGTATTAAGCAGAGGCGAACGCACTCTCGTTAACGAATAGCCGATACCATCAATGGCATCATCAGGCCGGGCGGCCAAGGCAAGTGCACGCCGAACTTTGGCGTCTGTGAACGGCTCGGCAGATGTCTTGAAAAACGTCATCACTTGGCTTGTCAGCGGAAAGGCATATTCTTGAATGCCAGCTTCCTGGGCGAAGACGTCGGGCAACTGCTCTAGCCCAGCCATACCGTTCAGCTCTTTATTCCGAAAGCTTTCCAGCATTCGCTCTTCATTATTGAAGGAGCGTATGACAAAGCGGTTCAGCTTCGGGCGGCCGAAGTGGTAGTGCTCATACGGCACAAGGGCGATACGTTGCTCACGATCGGTCGGGGTGCGGCCGGTTACTTCGATCTTATCCCAGCGAAACGGGCCAGCCCCGACCGGGCCTATGGTGTTGAAGCTAACGGAACGAAGCTCGCTTACCGGCCGGCCATCCAGGAGATGCTTTGGCACAATGCCGTTTGTCATAGAATACGGGAAAGCACTGAGGGAGTTTGGCAGCTCAAACAATATCGTGTGGTCATCAATCTTACTTACGGTGATATCGGCCCAGCTGCTCGCAAGAGGCGATTTTGCATCAGGGTTCTGGATGGTTTTGTAGGTAAAGACCACATCAGCTGCAGTAAGCTGCCGCCCATCGTGCCACTCGAGGCCCTTGCGCAACGTGACCGTGTAGAGCCTGCCCCGCTCATCGACCTCGTATTTCTCGGCCAGATCACCGACAAGCTGGTTGCTATCATCAAACTTAAATAACCCGGCAAACACCAGCCGGGCAATGGCGCTGTCTACGTTTCCTGTCGCATACAAAGGATTGGCATTCGTAAATGTACCGACCATACCTTCCGCGTACGCGCCGCCAGGTACCGGCTTGAGTGCCTGATAATGCGGACTCAGTGCCCGCAACTGGCCGATAGTCAGACTACTCAAGATAATGAGCAGTAACACCCATGAAGCAATAAACCGCCGCACAAACCACAGGCGGCCCAAGCGCCTGACAAAGTGCCGCTCAAACTGCTCTTCCGCCTGGACACCAATCCCCTCAACTTGCCGCCTACTCTTACGAAGGCGCCGTCGCCAGCGAAGTTTGGTAGTGTGGTCTACCATAGCGCTTCCTACGCAATAACGCCCAAGATGAGCGAGGCTGCGAAGATTACCGCCAAGATGATAGTTATCTGATGCAATGTCTTATCCGAGCCACGCCGCACCATGTTCACCTCACCGCCACCGCCACCGAGTCCAGCGCCGAGACTTGCGCCGCGTGTCTGTATCAGAATCAAAATCGTCACCAGCACCATCGAACCGAGCGTGATGTAATTGAATATGTTCATCGTTCCTCCAAAATGGTTGTCACTAGATAGTTTACCAATCCTATCACCATGCCAGCAAGCATTGCGGTCGTAAAGTTGTTCACAACAAAGGCGTCATACAGCCAGCTCACCATCAAAACCATCAGTCCGTTAATGACAATCATAAACAGCCCAAGGCTGAATAGGATAGCCGGCAACGACAATATGACGACAATTGGCTTGATGAGGCTGTTGATGATGGCCAGGATGAGTCCGGCAACAATAACTACCGTCAGGCTGCTGCCATAAGAAATACGGTTGCCCAATATGCCCGCAGCAACCCATATGCCCAAGGAAGACACAAACCAACGTAATACAAAGCGCGAAAATGGCCGTTTCATCGTTACTGCTTATTGTAATTTAGGCGAGCTTCTTGGGCAAGCCGGCAGTGAGCACCTTTATACCTTTATCAGTAATAACAACGTTATCTTCGAGACGAATTCCTATATTCTCTTCCCGGATATATATGCCGGGCTCAACCGTCAACACCATACCGGCCGCGAGCGGCTGCTCATAATCCCCGACATCGTGCACGTCGAGGCCTAAGAAATGCGACGTCGCATGCGGATAATACACTCGAATCGCTTCACGGGTTTCGTCTTTGATGAGACCGAGCTCCTTCAGCTGTTCGCCCATGCACTGCTCGACTGCCTTTTCGTATTCTTTGATAAACACGCCAGGACGAAGTTGTGACATGGCAAATTCCTGAACTTTCAGCACGGCCTCAAACACGTGCTGCTGGCGTGCGGTCGGCTCGCCGAGAGCATAGGTGCGCGTTATATCCGCCGCGTAGTGGTCCGCCTCGGCACCAGCATCAATGAGCAGCAATTCATCCTTTTGAAGCTGGTCATTATTGGCTATATAGTGCAAAGTGCAAGCGTTCTTGCCCACCGCCACGATTGGCGCATAAGCATGGCCTTCAGCTCCCCGCGTGCGGAAACCATGTGTCAAGGCCGCCTCCACCTCGTATTCATGCGCATATTGTTTTTTGTGCTTTACGACTTCCTGGAACGTTTCGGCGCTGATACTAATCGCCTGCTCGATTGCAGCCAGCTCCGGCGCTTGTTTGATGCTACGCAAACGTGCTAAATCCATGCGGATATCTTGAAGTTCCAACTCGGCGTTGAATTTCTTCAAACGAGTAGACAACCGGGCACGGGCCGGATTGGAATAAAACCCGTGGTGCTCAATGTACTTTGCAGCCGGCAGCGGCATAGCAATGATTTGTTGCTTTTGCGCGGTAACACCCAGTCGCTGCCAGCCGGTTTCTTCGTCCAGAACTTGCTGTACGCCAGACATTTTCGCGAGCAAGCCAACATCCACGCCACCGTCAAACACGACGCGCGTCGAACTCCTGCCTGGCACAATCAAGTACTCACTATCTCCGTCCATGACCAGCACGACATCAGGTTCATCAATGCCAGTCAGATACCAAAAATTACTATCTTGCCGGAAAGGATAGGTCGTATCGCCGCTGCGCTGCAACAAGCCATTGGCAGCCACGACGATAACTTCAGCCTTGACCGCCTCGCGCAACCGCTGCCGATTACCAATAAAAAAATCAGCCGTGAAAATTGAAGTCATTACACCAGTATAGCAAGCTAGCTGTCGTTGCTCTTCCTGTATTGACGTAAGTACTGCTTGAGAATCTCAGCTTTTTTCTCGCCGACGGCTTTCTGCAATTCAAAGTCGCGAGCCTGTACCACTCCCCGAAACGAACCAAATGTCTTGATGAGCTTTTTCCGTGTGGTGGGGCCAATAGTCGGTATTTCGTCGAGCAGGCTCGCAGTCTGGCGCTTGGCCTTGAGTACGGAATGGTAGCTGACCGCAAACCGGTGACTTTCGTCACGTATACGCTGCAAGAGTTTTATGAGGTTTGTATTGTGCGGCACGTTGACGAGTATGAACTCGTCGCTTTCGGTTATGAATCCACCGAGCTTTTGGAGCATTGGCTGGTTGAGCGTGACGTTTGATTTCTCGCGGTGAATAACAATCTGCTCCTCACGTTTGGCGAGACCAATGAACGGTATGTGCCCTTGCCCCGCTTCTTCCCGCGCCGCCAATGCTGCGCCAAGCTGCCCCTTCCCGCCGTCTATGAGGAACAAGTCAGCGAGCCCCCAGGCTTTGATATTTTTCTCGGACAAACGCCGCTTGATTGTCTCGTTCATGTTATAGAAGTCGTTGTTTTGGTTCTTCCTGGTCTTGAACTTGCGGTACTCGCCCTTGTTACTAACGCCATTAGTAAATACGACCATGCTGGCCACCACATCACTACCCTGCTGATGGCTGATATCGTAGCCCTCAATACGGCGCGGGATTTTTGTAAGCCCTAAGAGATCAATTAGCTCGTTTAAGGCATGGTCTTTGCTGATGTCAAGGAATTCTTTGTCGCTGAAGACGACTTGTTTGTTGAGATTCTGCAGCGCAAACAGCTGGTTGCGTAAGCGCGCGGCCATTTCGTAATCCTGCGCTTTGGCCGCACGTTTCATGTCCCGTTCGATTTCTTTAATAATCTTGTCTTTATGGCCCTCTATATACGCAATGAGTTTGCGTAAGTTGGCGCGATAGTCCGCCAGGCTCGTCCTGCCCTCCTCGAGACCCGGATCAAGTCCCAAGTGATAATACAAAGTCGCCCGTTTCTGCCCCGGACTCCGGCGTGTCGCATATGGAAATACCCGGCGCAACAGCTTGAGCGCCTGGCGAACCGAATAAGCGCTAAGATACGGCCCAAAATAACGAGCGCCGTCATCAAGTGGCCGACGTGTGGTCGTGACGGTCGGATAGTCGCTATCATAATCAATCCGGATGTACGTCATACTTTTGTCGTCACGGAGCAAGATGTTGTAGCGCGGCATGTAGCGGCGGATCATTTCCGCCTCGAGAAACAATGCTTCTATTTCGCTCTCGACAACCATCCAATCAACGTCAGCAATCTCCGCCACCAGCGCCTCGGTTTTGGCATCGCGCGTGCGGCTTTTTTGGAAATACTGCCGGACACGGTTGCGCAAGCTTGCCGCCTTGCCAACATAAATAATCTCCCCGGCAGTATTCTTGTGAAAATATACGCCCGGCTCTTTCGGCAGCTCCGCTAACTTTTTAGTCAGTCGCTCGTTCACATCTATATTCTAGCGCTTATTTCTCGTAGAGGCTCATAAAGCTCTACGACAGCGCCAGTCGCCTTAACCGCTAGGCCTGCTAAGCCTCCTGCTATCCTTTGGGCGGGCTGGAAGCTTTGTTCAATCACAACGAGATTCGCAAGGAGACCGCCCTTCGCAAGATACTCGGGGCCACGGTTATCGATAAGTCGTACAAAACTTTCCCGCAAGCGGATCATGCGTGGCAAGTCGGGCTTCCAGGGGGTTATCTCTTCAGGCTCGAGTCTGGGAAATGGTGGCATCTGCGATCTCGCAATCTTTCCGGCAGTAGCGCCCACCCGTCTGCTCTGTGCACTTATTACATATGAGAACTAATCGGTTGCAGTTCTTGTTCAGACAATTTTCGTAATTGCTTGTCTTGGCCTGGCAATGGGCACACTCGGCGATGTCTTTGGACTTGTCAGAAAAGCGCTGGTTCATACGGCCGTCGAAGATATAAAGCGAGCCTTCCCACAGGCCGTCGTCGCCGTACTTTTCGCCGTATTTCACGATGCCGCCGTCCATTTGGTAAACCTCTTTGAAGCCGCGCTTCTTCATGAGCGCGCTCAGGACCTCGCAGCGCACACCACCGGTACAATATGTCACGACCGGCTTGTCTTTGATGTCGTTGTACTTGTCGCTCTCGATTTCCTTCACGAAGTCGCGGGTTGTGCGCGTGTCTGGCACAATTGCGTTCTTGAATTTGCCCACAGTAGCTTCATACGCATTGCGGCCGTCGAAAAACACCACGTCCTCACCACGTTCTTTCACCAATTGGTGTAGTTGCTCTGGCTTGAGGTGCTTGCCGCCGCCCTTTACGCCATGCTCATCAACTTCAATTTCATCCGCCGCCTTAAACGCCACCAACTCATCCCGTACTTTGACGCTCAACCGCGGGAATTCATTGCCTGTGCCGTCGCTCCACTTGTACTGGATGCCACGAAAAACACCAGATCGGTTCATCTCTTGCTTGTAAGCCCGGAGATTATCGATATGGCCGCCCAAGGTCCCATTAATGCCGTGTTTGCTAACAATAATCCGGCCTTTGAGATTCAGGCGCACACACAGTTCACGCTGCCAGCGCATCGTCATGTCCGGATCCAAAACCGGCACAAACTTGTAGTAGAGAATCACCTTTTGCATAATCTGTTATTTTACCACATTACCCCTGTACTATCTACGCCCCTAAAATCGCAGGGAAACTGATGGTGCTACAGCCATCAATCCGGTGAATTTATAGCTCAAGAGCAACCTTGCCAGCCGTTTAAGACGACCAGTCGCCTCCGCCTCTCTTCTTCACACCCACTACCTCGTGCCACTCGTCGTTCTGCTTGACTCGTAGCATTTCCGCTTCCTTCCACGAGCCGCCCTGCTTGACTCGGATAGCAGGCACAAGCTTATAGAACTGTAGATAGAAAACGTCAAAGACGCTTGAGCCTGTCTTTACCGCATTATGCGACAAAGACAGGGTGGGCCCATGGGCCTGATCATTGACCTCATCTTGACCGTCATAGAGATTCCATTCATCCGGTTCGGCCTCGCCATCCGCCCATTCCTTGACACGGAATCGACGCCCTAATCGCTCCATACGGAACCACCGTGCGTCGCCATCGCGCATATTGTAGCCAGTTAAGTCCTTGAGCCAACAATATGGCACTTCATTCAAGCCAGTCGAGAACGGCGGGACGGGACTGACAGTAGCATCGGTGTCGTCATCGACCCTAATTGGCCGACGAACAGCCCCCGACTGTATCTCCAACGCGTAGCCACCGCCGAATGAATATTGGTCAAGCCCTTGACCGCCCACATATTCAGCACAGCCCGCTACAAAATATGTCGATGCGTTCCCGACGGGGTTAGAAACCTTGAATACCATGCCCCACTCTTCAAAGTTCGTGCCGGTGTACCGAATGGCCGCCCGCGGCACCCCGACGCCCTCACTAGCGTCCTGCGAGGCATCGTGAGAAAACCTAAGAGCACCCTCAGTCCACTCAATACTACTCATACCTTCGCTCGCATCGGTGAACTCTGCTGGTAACTGTCCGTCCGCACCATTTATCGTGACCACTGGTACTGGCGTCCTCAGTGGCACGTGCGCCCGCAAATCTTCAGTTCCTACGGCAATAACATCCACAACTTGGTTAATGCGGATTGTTCCGCCCGTTGGCGTTGCGGCATTATTGCCGTACCCAACCTTGAACGTCGTTGCCGTAAAGGCTCGCTCCCCGCTCATAAATGTCAACCACGTAAAACCATCCGATGAATGCATCGCCTCCCAGGTACTGGTTGCGGCCGTATATTTAATACGCAACCACGACGGAATACCAGTCATAAAAGTTGAAAGATTACTGTTGCCTATTTGAGCGCCGCTGCCACCCGCTCGTGCATAGCCGTACACCCGCACGCCTTCATTATCATTGTCTGCGTGATACCAGGTAAAGCGGCACGCGTCATTGCCGGAACCCTTGCAGAGCAGATTAATACCGTGGCCCTTCTTGTCACCTACGTCAGTATCACACTGTATGGCGATATCTATGTCCCCGCCATGGTCGGGAATCTCATGCGTGACGCCGGGTACATTGTCTGCGCTGCCCGTATTGAAGATAGAGTCATAGGCCGTACCGTCAGGCAGCGTAATATGCACCCTGCCGTCACTGACGCTATAAGAGCCGCCGGCAAGCGGCGACTCAAACGACCATCCGTCGGGTAAGGTGTTTCCGTTAAATTCTTCGGTTAATGCCATGTGGCTAACAGTCCTGTCATCACTAAATTATGATGCGGTCACTATCCATATGTCACCGTCTTCAGAAGCCGATGTGTCGGTGCCGTCCTCTGTGCCGACAAAAATGCGACGCCCACTATTCATGAAAATTGCGTAACCTGCGTCTGCGTGAGGGTCGCTTGCCGTCTCGTGCGCAGTAAGCGCGGATATGTCCGCCTTATTAGCAAGCCCAGGGACTGTGGGCGATGAAGCGGTACCGCCAAGGTCACCCGCAAGCCGCACGACACCCTTCTGCCCGGCACTCGCGTCAGGCAATGCCGAGTGGATAGCCGCCGATTTCAGGGTACCGTCAGCATTATGAGATTGCTGCAGATATTCGTTTAGTATGTCGCCCCATGTACCGTCATCGCTTCCGGGGACAGGTAGTCGCGCCATATGTATTCTTTCTGTTTATTTAATGTGTTTGCGTTAGTGCTTATACATAAGTATAAAGCATTGTGTAAAGCATTTACAAACACGGGCAAGCGTCTACGCTTCGGCTTTTTCTTCTGGGGATCCTTCGCTTTCGTCGCCTGCATTTTCTGTAGGCTCAGCCTCTGCAGGTGCTTCTGCTTCCGCTGCTCCACCAGCTTCTTCATTAGCTGCTTGCAAAGCACTTGGCTCATAAACAGTAGCGAGCACTTGCTCGGGTTCGGTGACAATCTCCACACCCTCGGGAATCTCAAGCTCCGCAACCGTAACACTATCTCCGGGGTTTTCTAGGCCTTCCCCGCTAAATGTGAGTACTTCAGGAAGCTTGCTCGGCAACGCTTTCACTTCTACCGTCTCAAGCCCGCGCAAGACAATCAAGCCAGCCTTCTCTGCGGGCGTTGATTCGTTATCACCCTCAAACCGGATGTGGACTGGCACTTCAGCCTCAACCTTTTCGTTTGCCTTGACCGCGTTGAAGACGACGTGGCGCAGCGTGTGCTTTTTCGGTTCGAAATCGACATCCTTAATCATTGCCATGTAGTGCTGTTTGCCGACCTGTAACTGCACTGGCTGGTTCTTTCCGGCCTCCCGGTACGCCCGGATCACGTCTTGGTATGGCGCCATAACGTGCACCGAATCCTTGCCATGGTCATGAATAACAGCCGGCACAATACCTTGGGTACGCAAGCCGCGGACTTGCTTGCCTAAAACCTCGCGTTTTTCGAGCATGAGAGTAAGATTACCGTCGCTCATCAGAATTCCCTCCTTCAGATTAGTATAACTATTATACCAAATCGACCCATTAGACTGGACGGAACCGCCGTTACCCATTAATCTAGTATGAGCATGTTTGATATTGAAGCGATTATCCAATGGGGCGGCATATTTATAATCTCCGCGATAGTCTTTGCCGAATCCGGCCTGCTGGTTGGTTTTTTCCTGCCGGGTGACACGCTGCTCTTCGGTGCTGGCCTGGCTGCATCGCAGGGTGAATTTTCTCTGCCGCTCCTTATTATTGCCGTCGTCGTCGCGGCCATCATTGGTGACAATGTCGGCTACAGTATCGGGCGCCGCGCCGGCTCCCGGATTTTCAGCAAAAAAGACGGCATATTGTTTCGCGCTGAATACATGGATAAAGCAGAAGAGTTTTATAAAAAGCACGGCGGCAAGACGATTGTCATTGCCCGGTTTACGCCAATTGTGCGCACCTTTGCGCCTGTCGTCGCCGGCGCGAGCAAGATGCCGCGCGAACGATTTATGTTCTTCAATATCTTTGGCGGCCTCCTGTGGGGCGCCGGTATGCCGCTGCTTGGCTACTTCATCGGCAGTAAGATCCCGCACCTCGATGAATATATCGAGGTCGTTATCCTCGGTGTTGTCGTTGCCAGCATTGGCCTTGCACTTTTGCACCTGCTCAAAGACCCCAAAACCCGCGCTATTCTATGGGACCGCTTCAAACTAGGCCTTCGGAACATTGCACTCAACAAGCGCGTAGATTAACACACCTCTCTAGCAACCATTGCTTCTCTTGCTGCAATAAGGTTATATAGTTAATCATGAGGTTACATAGAGTACCTGGTGAGTTCCCCACGCGACATGTGGCGCTGCCAGAAATAAGCAGCGAATCAGTATTGCCAATTGGGACACGCATAACCGATATTGATTCTCCAGAGGCTCTCAACACTCTTTTTATTGCCCAGTCCTTGGCAATGATACGAAAAATTCGGCCCGGTAATGACGAGGCCGAAGATGTACGATCCATTGAACTGCTTCACAATAGCTCAGCCTATGAAGATGATCTTTTCGACAATAGCTGGGATCCTGGAGCTTCGAAAGCAGAGGCACATGTAGTAATCCCCTACACACCGCCATCTATCTTGTGGATTAGAGATATTGAGATCGACGAAGGTGTGGCGACCCGACAATCTTATGGGCTCGTGCGGCGTCACGTGCCTACACCAACGGGATCCGCCGCAATATTGTGGACGGTGGCTAATGTGTGGCTGGAGGCACCGGATTCACGGGACGCTACATTCTTGCGCGCCAGAAAAGCATTTATAAAGCCTACCATCCTCGAAAGCGAGGAGCATTTACAGGCCAAGATACATTCAAATCGACGAGCGAGAACTTCGGCCGCACATATTATAGGCAGAATCGCTCTATAGCATTTTGGAGAGGAATTGGCCGGTGTACGACTTGCCGTTCTTGGCAACTTCTTCCGGTGTGCCGGCAGCAATAACTTGACCGCCTGCGCTGCCACCCTCGGGTCCCATATCAATAATAAAGTCCGCCGCCTTAATGACGTCCAGGTTGTGCTCAATAACAACCATGCTGTTGCCGGCATCAACGAGCGCCTGCAGAACATTGAGCAATTTGTCGACATCTGCCATGTGTAAGCCGGTGGTCGGCTCATCAAGAATGTATAGCGTTCGTCCTGTCGGTCGCCGCGAAAGCTCGGTTGCCAACTTGATACGCTGCGCTTCACCGCCAGACAACGTGGTGGCTGGCTGACCGAGCCTGATGTACCCTAAGCCCACATCAACCAGTGTCTGTAACTTGCGGGCAATGGCCGGAATGTTCTCAAAGAACTCAAGTGCCTGCTCACACGTCATATCGAGCACATCGCTAATCGTCTTGCCTTTATAGCTGATCTCTAGCGCCTCGCGGTTGTAGCGCTTGCCTTTACATACTTCACACGGCACATACACATCTGGCAAGAAGTGCATTTCAATTTTGATAATCCCGTCGCCCGTACAGTTTTCGCAGCGGCCACCCTTGACGTTGAAGCTGAATCGTCCGGGCGAATAACCCCGCAACTTGGCTTCGGGAACCGTCGCAAACAATTCACGAATGGGCGTAAACAATCCGGTATAGGTAGCTGGATTGGAGCGCGGTGTGCGACCAATAGGTGATTGATCGATAACAATTGCTTTGTCGAGATGCTCAATCCCTTCAATGTCATCGTGCTTGCCTGGCACGAGATTGGCCCGATGGAGCCGCGCTTGCAACTCTTTCGCCAAAATGTCATTGATGAGGCTGGATTTGCCAGAGCCCGAAACACCACTGACCACGACAAGCTTGCCAAGTGGAATCTCAACATCAACACCGCGGAGGTTGTTTTCGCGAGCGCCTTTCACCGCAATCACCTTGCCGTTACCGGTGCGACGCTTGCGCGGCACAGTGATTGTTTTTTTACCGCTCAAGTACTGCCCTGTGATACTTTGCTCATTTCGCGCTACCTCATCAGGCACACCTTGCGCAACTATCTGCCCGCCGTGGACGCCGGCACCCGGGCCAATATCAAGCAAGTAATCAGCCGTCCGAATAGTGTCCTCGTCATGTTCCACGACAATGACCGTATTGCCAAGGTCACGCAGGTGCTTCAACGTACTAATCAACCGCTCGTTATCGCGCTGGTGCAGACCAATAGAAGGCTCGTCCAAGACGTAGAGTACGCCCTGCAAGCCAGAACCAATCTGCGTCGCCAGGCGAATACGCTGCGCCTCACCACCAGAAAGGGTCGTCGCACTCCGGGCAAGATTAAGATAATTAAGGCCCACGTCTTGCATGAATTTCAGCCTCGCACAAATTTCTTTCAGTATTTGCTGGGCGATATGCTTTTCCTTTTCGTTCAGCGGCATGTTGGTAAAGAAATCGAGCGCGTCATCAATCGACAGCTCACACAGATCCATGATCGACTGCCCGGCGACTGTAATTGCCAGGACTTCGGGCTTCAAACGCCGGCCTTTGCAGGCGTGACATGGACGCTCTTGCATGAAGCGCTCAATATCCCGCCGCATAAAATCACTCTCAGTTTCCTTATGGCGTCGCTCCAGGTTCGGTATGACACCTTCGTACGTCGTATCAAAGCTACGACCAACACCAAGCGACACTTTGTAGGTTTCGTTGCCGGTACCATAGAGAATCTTGTCCAGCTGGTCAGTAGTAAGTTCCGAGGTTGGTACATGCAAACTGAAGTTGTGGCGGTCAGCGACAGCTTGCAGCTTCTTCATATACCAGGCGTCGGTGTTAATACGGTTAAAAGGACGTATCGCCCCTTCGGCAATCGTCAACCGGCCATTGGGGATAACAAGCTCCGGGTCGACCTCAAGCCGCGAGCCAAGGCCGGTACAAACCGGACATGCGCCATGCGGACTGTTAAAGCTAAAGGTCCGCGGCTCCAGCTCCGGAATCGCCACGTCAGGGTGGTCGATACAAGCGTACATCAAGCTATAGTGGAACACCTCATCGGTATCGGCATTGAGCACTGCTACTTTGCCGTCTGCCACGTCCAGCGCCTGTTCAACTGATTGCGCCAGACGGCCACGGTTCTCTTCATTATTGACTAAGCGATCAGCAACAATTTCAATCGTATGCTTGTAGTTCTTATCAAGTTCCGGAAATTCATCAAGTGCATACACCACACCATCCACGCGGGCACGGGCAAAGCCCGCTCTCGTGTATTGCTCCGGGATGTGCTCAAAGGCACCCTTCTTGTCTGTCACGACCGGTGCGAGAACAATAAGCCGAGCACCTTCCGAAAGCGAAGCAATCTGGTCAACAATAGCTGTTGACGTCTGCCGTGTGACCGGCTTGCCGCAGACGGGACAATGCGGCACACCAATCCGTGCAAACAATAATCGAAGATAGTCATAAACTTCCGTAACCGTCGCCACCGTCGAGCGCGGGTTACGGCTGGTAGATTTCTGGTCAATGCTAATCGCCGGTGACAAACCATCAATTTGATCGACATCCGGCTTTTCCATCATGCCCAAGAATTGCCGGGCGTAGGAACTCAAGGACTCGACGTACCGCCGCTGCCCTTCGGCGTAAATAGTATCAAAGGCCAAACTAGACTTGCCCGAACCACTCAAGCCCGTAATGACCACTAGCTTTTCGCGGGGAATCTCAACATTAATATTTTTGAGGTTATGCTCCCGCGCCCCCTGAACCTTTATCGAGTCGCTCATAAACGGACCGATTATACATGAAAATCAGAGAAAAATCTACTGTCCTACCGGGTCACAAACGTTCGCCTGGGTTCCGTCGCCCGACAAGGGGTATTCATGTACGGTTCCCGATACCTAAAACAACTATCTACGGCGCGCCTTCCAACGGTGTAGCCCCGAACAGAAAATCCCTGTTCTTTCGTGTAATGAATCCTGTGCTCCGGCATTGCACCTCGCTGGCCTATAGGGCGCCGGGCCACGCTCATGTGATAGCTTCCAATATACTGCGGTATTCTTATTCCTAATTTCTCGTGGATGATATCGCTGCTCAATCGCCGGGCATCCATCATCTGATCATTCGGCTCGATAGCTACACCAGCAAACTTCTTATATGGTTGCAGTGTTCGCTCGGCTGGACGGAGAGTACTGCCTATAATACTCAAGCCACCCATTTGGCTGAGTATTTCACTTTCTGCTTCTCTCAACTTGCCGATTTCGTGCCACGCCAGGCCGGCATTAGCGATTTCTTCAGGATAAACAACCGCGACGTGTGCATCGCGTAAATCTATAGGCTCACCGATTCCACTCGGGATTCGTTTTGCAAGGTTCCTGAGGCCCTGGGTTACTTGAATATCAAATGCTACATAGATTCCCTGTGGGGGCGTTTCGGGATTTGCCATGCCTCGCTCCTTCTTGATTGTTTTTATTTGAAGAAGAAGTGCTTCTGTTTTACTGTATCAAACTTTACATTGTATAGCGAATGGCTTTACCTGTTATATTTACAGCGTTTGCAGCCCTGTTGCTTCAGTATGTTTATTTTTATAAAAAGGCGTATATTGAATGATAAGTATGAAACATCACCTCAAGGTCCTGCTGACTGACATAGCTGGTGTCTTTTTGATCATCATCTCGCCAATAACAGGTATGATCCCTGGACCCGGCGGCATCCCCATCTTCCTGGCCGGCCTGGGACTGCTTGCCATTAACCACGAGTGGGCGCGGAAACTCCTAAAGTTCATCACCACCACAGGTGCCGCAATGATTAAACGGTTCTTCAGTGAGAACCCACTTATCAAGTGGCTCTACGACGTCTTAAGTGTCTTGGCGGTTTTTATCGGTGCTTGGATTATCCGCGACGTGACATCAAACATCCTAGAAGCCGTAGCTTTGGTTCTTATATTTGCTGGTCTAGCACTGTTTCTCGGCAACCGCAAACGTTTGGAGAATCTCATTCGCTGGACGCGCAATAAGCTGAAGCGATAACTTATATCTCGTCGATATCAGGCATGATACTCTGGCCGTACAGCTGCAATTCTTCAAGCAAATATTGCTGGTGAGCTGTCAGGTTCGGCTGCGCGGCAAGCTCCTGCAGGCGGGCAAAGTAACGCGCAAGGCGGCTCTGCTGCTTGCCACCCACAAGCCGCTGCGTGCGATACTTTTCCCATGCAGCACGCTCTTCATCAGAAAGTGATTTTGGAAAATTACGTGCTTTGTACAATGGCAGTAATGCCTGGAGTCGTTTGTCAGCCAACTTGTCTGAAAAGTCCATAACCTCCTGGGGTTTGGCAGCACGAACAGCACGCACAACAGTCTTATCCCGACTATCGATAAAGCCATCATACAACTGTCCGTCGACCTCCTGCTCACTGCTTATCCAGCTGGACTGCCGCTCTTTTTCAATGAGGCTGAGCGCTTCTAGGACGTGCGCCGGGAAGTCTTTTATTGCTGCTAGCTTTTTACGATTGGCTTCAATGACAGCGAGATCTAGCTGGAGCCGCTCCTGGCTGTCCTTATCCAGCACGCCAAGCGGCGCCACGGCAGGGCATTTGGTAAATACCAGTGGCTTTACCGGTAAGCGCACCCCTTCTTCATCACGCCTCAGCCGCCAGACCTTCGCCACCTCCTGCGGCGTCATATCACTGAACTGGGAGGGGTCGTGGCGCAAATCATACACGAGCACGCCCTGCTGCTTCGGATGGTCGGCCAGCTTAACTGCAACGGTCGTCTTCTCTTGCTCGCTCGGATACCGACCGGAAGTATAGACAAACGGCTGCCCGGCATTAACTAGCTTTGCAACCTCCCGTTTGTCTCGAAGGCTTAATAAATACTCAAACAATTTCGTCTGCTTATTGTAGATTAATCGTGCAACAGCAATGCTCGCATGGACGTCACTCAGCGCATCGTGTGCGTTCGCGTGGTCAAGCTTGTTCACTGCAGTCAACAGCTCGAGTCGGTTTGTGGGTGCACCAGTACTGTCAAAAGGCCACTCTATACCACCCGGACGAAGCGCCCGCGTCATCCGCACGACATCCAACAAATCCCACTTGCCTCGACCGTCTTGCCACTGCCATTCGTATGGGTCGTAGAAGTTGCGATAATGCAGGTAGCGCATGAATTCATCATCAAACCGTATGGAGTTAAAGCCAACAAAGATTGTGTCAGGAGTGGCAATCTCTTCATGGAACTGCTTTAGAAACGCTGCTTCGGTTATACCGTCTGCAATTGCAGCCTGTGGCGTGATACCCGTAATCAGCACAGCGTCGGGCTCCGGCACTATATCATCGGTAAGCTTGATGAGTATGTTGAGTGGTTCACCGACAGGATTGAGCGCCATATCAGTCCGCTGGCCGGCAAACTGCATGATCCGCTGCTCACGCGGATTGACGCCCGAAGTCTCCAAGTCATAAAAATAAAACGTCATACCACTTTAGGATATGACGTTTTACGATGTAACGCTAGCGATTATGCGTGTAGTCTAGAACGATACCGGACGGAGTCGCCGGATGACCACGTAGGCACCAGCTGGAGTTGCCAGAACAAGTGCGCTTAGCCCAGCAAAGGCTACGTTGAGCGTTCGGCCGGATGCACCTGCCCATGGTCGGAGTACTGCGTTGCGGACCCGTTCAAAGGTGCCCAGGTCGTTCTTCACCTCGACCGGCGTTACCGTCGTGGTCCTGCCACCGCCGCGGTCGACACGAGTCACCTCAAGCTCACATTCGCCGTTCGGCATTGTTGTTGTGTCAACTTCCGTCTCAAATGGTGCGCTTGATGACCTAACCGTTTGACCATTACAGAGAGTGACCTCTACTCGCTCCACTTCGCTTTCTTCATTCTTCGGAACACCAGGGCCGACAACACTTGGACCGGATATGGTCGTACCTGGCGTCACGCGGACTGGCTCAGCGTTCGGATTCTTCGGCTTGACTGTCACGGGTGGCTTGTTTGGCTTCGGGTTTTCGGGTTGCTGTGATGGGTCGGGGTCAGGATCAGGATCAGGGTCGGGGTCAGGATCTGGTGCTGGCGTAGGAGCCGCGTTCGTGGTAACCACAAGTTGCGTGCTTTGTGCGCTCACATTATCTGCCCAGTCCTTTGCCGCTACCGTGTAGGTATATGTGGTGGAAGGAGAAACACCAGTGTCTTTGTAGGAGTTTGTGGCAGTTGTAGCAATCTCTTCACTATTTCGGTACACGATGTATGCTACATCTTCACCCTGCTTGTTGTCCGTACTTTTGTTCCAGACAAGTCCTACTTCGTTATGTGAGTACGCACTTGTTTTCAGGCCAGTTGGCACTGAAGGAGCTTCGGTATCAGGCTGTTCGGCGGGTGGTGCATTGACCGTTACGTGTACTACGTTACTTTCCGTCTCATTGCCTGCTGCGTCGCGTACGACCACCCGGAAGGCAATACTGCCGCTTAAGCCCTCTGTCTCGAAGTTATGATTATAGGGGCTGCTTGTGTCAGTCTTCAGTAGCACGTTACCGTTGTAGAACTTCACGGATTCGATATCTCCGCTGTCATCAGTAACTACGGCCACGAGGTCAATATTAGTGCCTGCAGTTACCGTAGTTGGGAAAGCCGTAAAGGATGTTACTACCGGTGGAGTCGTGTCAGCTGGATCATTTACCGTCAAGGTCTTCGGAGCGCTGGTCGTGTTGTTGCCAGCCTCATCATACGCCTTTGCTGTCAGATTATGTGTACCGGCAGCTACGCTTGTCGTTGAGTAAGTATAGCTCCAATTCGGGCCTGTTGTATCAGTATGTATCAGCTGCGTACCGTTATAGAACTCGACTTTAGTTACACCCTCATTGTCCGATGCTGTAGCTGTGAGCGTCACACTCTCGCCGGCAGTGATCGTAGCCGGGCTCACCGTCAGATTAACATTAGTCGGCGCCTCGGTATCAGGTTCTTCAACTTGTTCTTCGTTTACTGTTATCGTGACGGGGCTACTGTCAGCGTTATTGCCAGCTGCATCAAATGCACGGGCAAAAACAGCATGTTGACCAGACTTGCCTGTCGTACTGTAACTATGTGTATATGGTGCGTTTGTGTCCTCGCCGAGCTTGGTCGAGCCTTCGTAGAACTCTATCCTTTGGATACCAACGTTATCTTGGGCGGTAGCCGTGAGGGTTACCGACTCTCCTGCCGTAACTGTTGTCGGTTCGGCACTGATTGTTACTTCGGTTGGCTTGGTCGTATCGGGCGGCGCAGAAAGAGCAACCGTTGCACTTTGCTTCGTGCCCGCCTCGTTAATAAACTGCGTAGGATTGTCGGGATCAACGCGCGTCAACTGGGTTTCGCTACCAAAAGCCACGCTTGCACTACCACTGCTTGCAAGTGCCTTGAAGGTCACCTTAGCAATAAGCTTGTCTCCGGATATTAGGCTCGTATGATAGCGCATAATCGTCACACTGCCGCTGCCGCCAGTGCTGACAACATCATTCGGAAATGCGCTCTCAGTTCCATCGATTGAAACAAATTGCAGCAAGTTTGACGGATAGTTGAGGTATACTTCTACACCATCAACGCCCACCGGACTATCCATACGTACGTCAAGCGTTACATTTTGGCCTTCTACAACAGTTGGGCTTGCCGGGACGAGTGAAAGCGTCGCACTTCCTGCTGCGCGAGTCTGCAACCAGATGAAAAACGCACCCACTACGCCTAAGGTTATGGCGAGTACAAGATAGGTCTTCCAGGGACGGGTTTTTGAGGCGAATAGGCTTTTGCGGGCTGTTTTACTGCTGGTTCTTGATGTTCGTGCCGCCATGGTGCTCGGGTTCCTTTTCTTTCCTTGTGATTTTTTGTGTTGAGTTTTCATGCTGTTTCTTCTTATGCGCTATAAGCTTCGGAGCGCATTTGTGACGATGGAGACATCACCGATGGTAATCTTGCCGTCACCGTTCAGGTCACCATTACCTCGGGTTACTGTTGCAGGTGGATTGCGTAAGCTGTTTAGGATGATTGAGATATCACCGATAGTAACTCGCCCGTCACCATTTACGTCACCGATGACTTCTGTGTCACCACCAGAGAAGGTAATCGTGCTGTTCGTCTTTCCGCCCAGGATATCACTGCTATCTGTTGAACGGGCCACTATAGAGCCATTATCGATGGAAACTGTGGCGGTGCCTGAACTTGCCAGTGCCTTGAACGTAACTCTTGCTATTAGCTTGTCGCCACTGATACTCTTTGTGCTACTCTCGGGGTCAGCATAACGTACGATGGTGACCTTTCCGTTACCGCCCGTACACCAGTTCGGGATGGGGTTACTTTGATGTTCCACACACTTCGAGAGCGCGCTGTTAGTGCTATCAATGCCGACAAACTCCAGCTTGTCCGTAGGATAGGTAAGGCTGGTATGGACAACATTGACCGGATCGCTACCGCTATTCATACGGAGGTCAACAGTTACGTTCGATCCAGCCTCTACACTCGCAGAACTCAATGTCAGTGTCGCGTTGCCGGCTGCATAGCTTCTGGTCAAGAGGATTGCTGCCGCAATAACGCCTACGCCAACCAGCCCAAGAGCAATAAGCTTCCATGGCTTTGCTTTCTGTGTAGGGAACAGTCTACTGCGGCTGGTTTTGCTGGATTTTTTTGATTTCACTGTTTGGTTCCTTTGCTTTATGCTGTGCTTCTTAGTGGCGTGTCCTTTTGATGTAGTCTGTCTTCGTGCTGGCATTTTGTTTATCCATACTTCCCGTTAAATCAACAGCATGCACAGCAACTTCTCAGAATGACGCACGACAGAAGCACGACCTATATACTCCTGCCTGCCAACTAGTGGCTTTTGGTCTTCTTTGCTACTACTGTGTTTAGTTTTCATATCGTGGTTACGCATGGTTCGCATGCTCGTTAATACTTACCACTACTGTAGCGCACTTCATGCAGGCGTCAATAGTTTTTATGCTTACTTTTGTGTTTTTCAGAGTTTGCATAGGTACCTCAGAAGGAGATTGGTTTAAACCTCCGGATTGCTAGCACAGCGCCAACGGCCAGTACCCCCAGGGCAGGTACCGAAATTATGGCATTCAGCACCCGACCTGATGTCCCTGCCCACGGCTTCAAGATTGAGTTCCGGACTGTCTCAAAAGCACTTAATTTGTTGTCGATCGTAACTTCACGGCTCGATACAGTCGTTGAGTCATCGGCATTCACGGTACGCAACGTAATGGTATAAGCCCCGTTCGCGAACGTCGTCGTATCCAGATCTGTTTCAAAAGGCGCCTTCTTCATTGTTGTTACCAGGCGGCCGTTTACAAGCAACTCGACCCGTTCGGTATTTGCATCTGCAGTTTTGCTCTTTACCTTTATGACACCGGATATTTTATCCAGCTCGTTGAGGCTATTGAGCTCGTCGTTCACATCATCGGTATTTCCGCCACCGGACGAATCATCGCCTGCGTCGTCTGAATTGCCCTGCTGATCTTCACCTGAATCATCAGAAGAGCCCGGCTGGTTACTTCCGCCGCCCGCTGATGGCCTCGGCGAAGTAGGTGCTGGAGATGGCGATCCGGAAGGAGGAGTCGGGTTGGTCGGTGGATTCGGTGTTGCAGGCGGCGGAGAAGGTGGTGGCGTGCTTGATTGTGTCGTAAAGGTAACGGTTGCGCCGTTCATAACACCTGCTTCGTTAATAAACTGTGTGGGATTGTCAGGATCGGCGTGTGTCAGCTCGGTATTGGCACCGAAAGTTACATTGGCGCTGCCAGTGCTTGCCAGCGCTTTGAAAGTAACGCGCGCAATGAAAACATTGCCGCTTACGAGGCTTGTGGAGTAGCGTATAACTGTTATGGATCCGCTGCCACCGCTATTGACAACATCTATCGGAAAGGCGCTGCCGGACGTGCTTGTAGAAACAAACTGAAGGTGGGTCGCAGGATAACTAAGATATATCTCCGCGCCGTCGACGCCAACCGGACTGTTCATGCGTATATCAAACGAGACATTTTGTCCGGTTACGACTGTTGGACTGGCGGGAGAAAGAGACAGGGTAGCGCTCCCAGCGGCTCGGGTCTGGAACCAAAAGAAGAGGACGAGAACGGCGCCCAAGGCAATAAGCAATACAGATAACGGGCCCCATGACTTAGCCTTATACTTGCTTGGAAGAACTGATGTTTTGCGGGCTCTGGATACTTTTTTGTTTCGGGATGCCATCCTAATTTATCCTGTTATTGGTTTACTTTTTGCTTAAGGTAAGTGTAAACGTTTTTTGCGATAACCACAAGCCTAAAGCCTAGCTGCCCTCATGGAGCTTATTGGCTTACTTTTTGTTGCCTTTGCCTTTGCCTTTGCCCTTGCCGCCACCGCCATTGTCGCTGTTTCCGCTGTTGCCAGCATTCTGCTTAGAGAGCTTGACTGTTGCCCCGTTCTTGTCGCCAAGTTCATTGATGTACTGCGAAGGATTTTGTGGGTCCGCCCTTGTAAGCTCGCTTTCTGATCCAAATCCAACGGTTGCACTACCCTTGTTGCCCAGCGCCTTAAACGTTACTGTCGCAATCAGCTGGTCACCGCTTATCAGCTCAGAAGCATATCGCATGATAGTAACCCGCCCTTCGCCGCCGCTGCTAAACGCTTCCGATGGGAAGGCACTGTTACTGGTATCGGTAGTAACGTATTCCAGCTGCTTGGTCGGGTACTGAAGATACGCAGCTGCTCCATCAACCCCTACCGAACTATTCATTCGAACCTCAAAGCTCACGGTGCTATTCTGTGCCACCGATGTGCTCAAAGGGGATAGATAGAGGGTGGCATTCCCAGCTGCACGGGTCTGGAACCAGAATAGTGCGGCCGTCATAACCCCAGCGACTATGGCAAGAATATAGAGCGGTAGCCGTGAAGCGGCTGCACGATTACGCGGGAAAATTTCACGTCGACGAGTCGTTACAGAGCCCTTGCTACTCTTTGTATTTTTTTGTTGCTTTGGCATTTTAATTTCCTCTGGCAGGAGATTACATTTGTTCAGACTTAATTAAAAGCCATTTTTATTATAATCACAAGCACTATTGTTAGTACTTCAGGCTCGGTCCGCCAGCACCGATAGTTATCCGGTCATTCGGCTCGATACCCTGCCGTACAAGCTCACGCTCAATACCCATCTTGCGCATAATATCGCGTAGTCGTTGTACGCCGTGGTAACTGTCAAAGTCGGTCCGGGCTGCAAAGCGCTCGATCTTCTTGCCTCGTACTACATAGCCATCGTCGTCCTTGGCCACCTCCCATGAAGACTCATCCTCCTCAGAAAGGCGCAACACAGGAAACTCATCCTGCTCGGCAGCTGCCGCGTCTGCCACCGCGGCCTCATCTATCAGCCGCTTAGCGGCATACAGCACGTCATCGATACCCCGTTTACTTTGGGCCGAGATAGCAAAGAGCAGTGCCCCGGGCGGAATAATCTCTCTTAGCTCGGCTTTCTTATCTTCAATAATCTCATCATCAAGACCGTCAACCTTGTTCAAAACCACGATTTGCGGCCGCTTTGTGAGGTCAACCTTATAGGACTTCAACTCCTCTTGGATTGTTGCATACGCCGCCGCAATGTCTTCCTGGTAAATATCTATCAGATGAATCAATACTTTAGTCCGCTCGATGTGCCGCAAAAACTCATCACCAAGCCCTTTACCTTTGCTTGCTCCCTCGATTAATCCAGGAATATCCGCCATGAGCAGCGCATCGTCATCACCGACAGTAACAATACCCAGATTAGGACGAATGGTGGTAAACGGATAATTCGCGATCTCCGGCCGGGCATTGCTGATACTGGCAAGCAGTGTTGATTTACCAGCGTTCGGTAAGCCGACCAGCCCTACATCGGCAATCATCTTAAGCTCAAGTATGAGTTCAAGCTGCTCGCCTTTCTCGCCCTTCTCGGCAACCCGCGGTACCTGACGTCGAGATGAGGTAAAGTGAGCGTTGCCGAAACCACCCTTACCACCCTGGGCAATAACCGCCCGTTGTCCATCTTCGGTCAAATCAGCGATAACCTCGCCCTCAAGCGTGGTCACGGCTGTACCGACCGGCACCGGTACAATCAGATCTTTGCCGCTCTTGCCATGCATCCTGCGTTTGCTGCCCGGTTTGCCTGGCTCTGCCGCTAGCTGCTTCTGGTAGCGGAAGGCTGCCAGTGTGTTCTGATTGCGGCTGGCCTCGACAACAACATCGCCACCATCGCCACCATCGCCACCATCAGGGCCACCCTTGGCGATAAACTTCTCATGCCGGAAGCTGACAATACCGTCGCCACCGTCGCCGGCTTGCGCTATAACTCGCACTTTATCAACAAACATATCTATAAGATTACAGGGGTTAGGGGGTTGAGTCCAGCAATACCCACGTCATTAGTAAATGTATGAGTAGATGCCGACCTGGTTTGCGGGGATAATGCGGGTGCTTGTCCGGCCCCAACCTCCAGCAGCATTCATTTCCGAAATCTCGATGCTGCCATCTGCGAAAACCTGTTCGACGAAGCCAACGTGGCCATAGTAGTTCGTCGGCGGGAACCAAATAACCGCATGCTGTGCCGGTACATTGCCGACACCGAGGCCCGCTCGCTGAGCAAGCGTTTTCCAGGTGCTGGCGTTGCCGAGGTTGCTCGGAATTGGCTTGCCGACCTGGGCCCGGCGGATAGCCGCCCACCAGGTACAGTAGCCGTAGTCATAGCCGTTGCCGGCATAGATTGGCGTATAGCCGCCCCAGGCAAAGCTGCTGAAGACGCTGGCAGCGGTGGTTGCTGGTTGCGGCAAGCTACCATCAGGAATAATGACGCGCTCACCAACTGGCAAGCCGCTCAATTCTGCATCATTATAGGCAACGATTTGGTCTTTGCTTGCCCGATAGCGGGTCGCCAGAGAATCAACCGTATCACCCTGCTTAACTTCATAGACAATGCCATTAACGCCAGGTAGCACCCATACTTCCGTTCCGGCAGCAACCGTCTCACCGCGCAAACCATTCGACCATCGAATAGTGTCCGATGTCACATTAAACTTCGATGCAATACTCGAAACAGTATCGCCATCTACCGCAACATACTTGATGATATCCTTGCGGGATTTGAGGGCAGTCGCGACAATCTGTGGCTTGGCGACGACCTTTTCATCAGAAGCGACAATACCAAGCTGCGCGTTAATGGAGTCAGCATTGGTAATAACCGCCTGTAACTCATCGAGCCGCGCCATCGATGCAAGATGCACAGCAATATCCGCGGATGACACCTGGTCGAGCGGGTTTGTGGCAAGTGTCGACTGGGATGACAACAACGCATTCTGCGTGACATTGGAGCGTTCATTACGCGACCCGTAGACCACGAACACCGCCACAGCAATCAGTACCACGATATTTACAGATAGTAGACCATAGCGAATAGCCCGCCGGCGCGTTGTTTTACGCCGCAGGCGCGGAAACAGCTTATGGAGCAGCCCGCCGCCGACAGGATTTAGCCTGGCGGCGAAACTTTGTTCCGGCTGGGGTTGTGAGTGACTAATATGCAACTCCTTGGTGATACGCTGTCATGCGAAGATTAGAAGCCTTGCAAGAAACAGCGAGTAGCTCGCAACTCTGCTGATTGATCAGGGAGAACTGCTCGCTACTGGTCAAAATTATAACAAAATCGTCAATACCGGGCAAAGTTGCCACCCCTTGTGCTAGTTGCATTGCGTGGACAATTTACGCACGCCATGCGCCTGGATGTGCGCCTCGTGCTCGGCCTGCGTCATGCCAAACCGCGTCACGCAATCTTCACCGCTCACAAAATACAGCCAGTCAGTGTCCGCCGGAAACGCGACTGCCCGAAGAGAAGTCTCCGTGACATTGCTAATGGGCGCCGGCGGTAGACCAGGGATTTGGTAGGTGTTGTATTGTTGGCCAAGTATTTCAGAAATCTCATCGGTGGCGTTCGATTGCAGCATCATCCCTATCGATAATCGCTTCAGGAACACTTGGGCAACTACTGGCCGGTTCTCTGTTTCGGGCACTTCCCGCTCGACAATCGAGGCCAGGATTATTCCCTCGTACACGGTAAGCCCTCGCTCAGTTATGCCATTGCGGATGTCGGGAGTAAGTCGTTTATGCATCTCATCTAGAGAAGCGCGGATGACTTCTGTTGCCTTCGTATCAGCAGTAATGTGGAATGATTCCGGATACAGGTAGCCCTCGAGACTAGCATCTTCTGGCTTGTCGACAAGCGCCGGATGGTCCTTGTACTGGTCCGGTTCCAGCGCAGCAGTCACTTCATCTTCATCAAAACCTTTCTTGATAAGGCTTTCTTTGATCTGGTCAACGCGCTTTTCCGGTAATATATGCACCAGGTCTGATTTAACGGCCCCATCGGTCAAAATCTCCACGATTTCCTGCACACTGTAACTTCGCCGGAGCTCATACGTCCCTGCCTTGAGCTGAGAGCCAGCGCCGACACGGTTAATGTAGCTCTTGAACGCCCACTCACTCCGGATAAGATCATTATTTTTCAGAATTTCGCCGATATCATCAACGGTAGAGCCTGAGGGTATGGTTATGGTGATGGCGTCCGCCTGGGCGCTATTGACCGGCTGAAGGCTTTGCTCGTAATACCTCCGGACACCAATAACCGCACCCGTGACACCTAGTGCTGCCACTACCAATAGCACAAGGAGCATCTTCGGCCATCGCCGTCGTTGCGCTCTAATACTGTATCCGCTCATAAGCCTACCTCGGGATGCTCGCGCAAAAAATCTTCAAGAATATACGTTGCTGCGAGCGCGTCAATATCTTCTTTACCAAATTTCTTTCCGCGGCGGTTCAGTTCTGATTCTGCCCTGACTGACGTGACCGCCTCGTCCTGATAGTGTAACGGAATCTCTACTTTTCGTCTAAGCTGTTCTGCAAACTGTTGTGTTTGGCGCGTCTGCTCGGTTTCTTCTCCCCGCATATCACGAGGTAGCCCGACCACAACCGCTACTGCCCCTTCCTCGACAAATAGCTGCGCCAGCTCATCAATCACCTGGGGTGTATTTACATACGTCGTCAGAGGAGCAGCAAGTCGGGCAACGACATTGGCTCGGGCAACACCGATACGTCGCTCACCCACATCAAGTGCAAAAATGGTACTACTGCTCACTGTCCGCATCGTCAGCGACCGGCGTTGGCCGTGGCGGTTCCTCAAATACAATGGTTATTTTCTCCGCCTTTTTTGGCGTGGTGGTTACCCAGAAAGGCTTATAGTCCACCGTTACTTCGGTTACGCCCGGGTGCTCCTGGATGATGTTGATAACCTCACCCTTCTTCTTGCCGGCGACTTCTTCTCTCAGCGCCTCTACGTCCACATCTGGGCCAGCTAAGCCGACTGACTGGATATTAAGCCGCAAGTTGGTCGGTGATGGACGGTCCGAGACGCGTATTGCGGCATCCTCAAGACCGGTGTCAAGTATCGCCTGTCGCTCTGTGTCGATCTGACTCTCCATATCATCCTTGAGCAAGGACTGTAGATCCTCGCGATTGACGCCAAGCATGGTGTAAGTTGTCACAGCAGTTACTGTTACCTCTGTTGCTTCATCACCAACATTGGGCGAGGTGGTGATGGCTGGATCGCCACTACTGAAGCTATCTTCTACGCCAAGCATACCGGCAGCCTCGAGAGCCGTGAGCAGTTCATCCGTTACAGTTTCGGGGGCACGCTGGCTGATTTTTTCCTTAGCCGAGTCAATATCTGCCTCGGTAATAATTTTGACCACCTCACTCGTACCGCCCGTCATGGCGGAGCCGGTCGCCCGGACATTGCTGTGGCCGGCCACGGCGTAGTTTCTGCCGCTTGCCAGGTTGTACTGGTCACCGGCATTTTGCGCAACAACGTCAACCTCTTCTGTCGGCGTATTACAGGTGCCGCCTCCAGTAAAAGAGCTCGCCGGCAGGCGGACCGTTTCTTGGATAATAAAGGTCATGTTGCCTGAGCTTGCGCCGGTACCAGCCGGTATCGTAATTGACCCGTCAACCCGTTCGCAGTTTCGGAGCGTAAGCGTGCCGGTTGCTTTCTCGCCAATGTTCTTCTCTCCTGTTGCAGGCACTTTTTCGGTATCGGTTTTCTTGATCTCCTCAAGCTTGGCGGGAATTATCATTTGCTCCTTATTGACTGTCTGGGCTTCCGCACTGGCAGTCAGTTGAAGCGTGCTTGTCACCGGTGAAGCATCCGTCTTAACCGTTACGTGCGCCTCAGGCATCACCATAAATCCATATATCCAACCGATTATGAGGAGGATAAGCAGCCCAATGCCAAGCAATAGCCGTGTCCTGAATTTGCCAAAGTTCGGCACCTTCAACTTGCGGCTCTTTTTCACTTTAGCAATCACGCCTGCAGCGCCCGCGCCTTGCGCTCCTTCCGCTCCGTCCACTGGCTCTGCTTCAGTGTTGTCAACTTCAATGGACTCTTCTTTGGATGCCGGCAAACCAGCAAGTTCGCCAATTGATTTTGACGGATCGAGCTTTTTGCCTTTTTCGCCACGAGGCGCGCTAGCCGCAACCGCCTCTTCGGGCGCTACGGGAGGTTCGGGAACAAACGGCTTGGACTGCAGCGTCTTAGCCACGTGCAATCCGACTGCACCTGCAAGCGGCATCAATCCGGTCTCAGATGTAATCAAGACCACCCGCTTTTTCTCATCCTCGGCTGTCCGCTTGAGCAGCTTCATATTCACGATGCTCTGGAGCACCGCTGCCCGCTTTGGCAACACAAGCGCAATAATTTTTTCCCGGCTGTTTTTAACCTTTTCTATGATGCCGGTGATGTCTTCGTCTACGTCTATATAAATTGTATCTTTATTCATACCCTCAAAATCCTGTCAATTCGCTGGCGAATCGAACCTGGTGCTTGAGCCGCGTCTTGCGTCAGGGTATCAAGCCCGACGCGTAGCAGACCCATTGCGGTTATGTACGTATGATCGGTGACGGAGCCCGTCTTGTCAATAATGCCGATAACTTGCCCGGGGTTGATATGCCGCACAATCATTTTTCTCGTCAGTGGCAGATCTGCGTACCAGGATGATTCTTCCAACTTGTCAACCAGCATATCAAGGCTTGAACCGCCACCACACAGCAATAGCTGGTGGGGCAAGTGATCAAGGGTAGTGAATTCAGCCAGTGCTAGCTCGACGCCATTGATCCATACATCGAGTGTCCGGCCAAGCGCCTGCTCAATTGCGCCGGCTTTGGACACCGGGATCTGGTTGGTGCCGAGTGCAAGCTTCAACTTTTCAGCTTTTGCATATTCCACGCCGAATTCTTTTTCGATTGCCCGCGTGAAGGCACGCCCACCAATGCCAAACATTTTTGTCCCTTGCACACCCCCGTCATCCACGACTGCGATATCAGTTGTGCCGCCACCAATGTCCATAAGGATAGCGCTCATGCTGGCGTTTGGATCATCACCGATGACAGACCGGGATACCGCGAATGGCTCAGCAGCCACCGCCAGCAACTCAAGCTCAAGCTCCTGTGCCGTCCGTTCAAACGCTCCAATATGAACCATGGGGGCAAAGGCAGTATAGAGCTGCACCACTACATCCTTACCAGGGAAGCCGACGGGATTGGTTACCTTATAACCGTCAATCTCTATTCCAACGAGCGCGCTGTTCACTAGTCGCAGCTCCACCTCACGACCGCCCAGCTCCCAGGCCAGCTCCTGCTTTGCCCGCACGAGCGCCCGCTCTTGCACAAGTCCAATGATTCGCTCGACTTCAGGGGCGTCCAAGGGTTTTTCATGATTCTTCCGCGTACAGCGAATGGTCATCGTCGCGCCCTTTACCAGCTCGCCCGCGATACCCATGACAACAAACCGCGGGCTGACCCCTGCCTGCTCTTCCGCCTGGCTCAACGCCTTGTCACAGTTAGCCACAACACTCGCGATGTCGGCTATCGCTCCGGCATGCATGTCATGCAGCTGTTGCTTGGCGCGACCAACGCCGATGATCTCCACTGTATCGCCGGAGACCTTGCCGATTAACGCCTTGACATTCTCGGTACCGAGATCAAGCGCCACAATATAATCACTGTCGCCTTTGGACGAGTCAGAACGAGTTGAAACCGCCTCGCGAATTTTCTTTATTTTTCCAAGCATAATCTTATTGATTATAGCATGGCGAGAGATAGACACACGGTGCCCGAACAGTATTAGCAATCCTTGTATTCACACCCCATTACTGTTTAATATTAATGCTAGTGTTTCCCCTAAAAAAGAATGTGATGAAGCTATTAGAATTGGGACGATTATTATCGAGACGGCTGCAGCCTCACCTCCGCACACTCCTGAAATTATGGGTGCGACACAATTCATTGCGGACAAGATTACTCTGTGGCCTTATAGTCTGCATCTTGGTCTTCAGCTTCTTTAGCCTTTTCCAGCCTCGGCGCGCCAAAGCAGAAATAACCTTCGGCGCCATAGGCTCAATTACGGCTACATCGGATAACTCATTCAGTGTCGCGTATCCCAGCGGCATTTCGGCTGGCGATATGCTAGTACTGCTTGTTGCCAATAAACAACCCCAGAACTCATCCCACTCGACTCCATCTGGCTGGACCGCCCCCGCAAATTATCATGCAGTCACCAGTGACATTGCTGGTGCGGCCGACCAAGGTAACGTAGAAATGCTCGTATTCCTCAAAGAAGCCGATGGCACCGAATCAGGCTCCGCCACCGTTTCTATTGGCGGTAATAATGTGTCTTACGCTGCCATAGCACGCTATTCAAAATCTCCGGGGACCATCTGGAGCTACAGCTTATCGCAGGGCATCGATATAACCGAGGGTACCAGCTGGTCGGTAAGCGGCAACGTAGATCCCGGCATCGAGCCAGGCGACATTATCGTGGCGGCATCAGCAATCAACACTGATGGCCGCACCTTTTCATCTCAAGCTGTGACAAGCCCTGGCGTAACGTTCACTGATAATAATGAACGACACGACGGTGGCTCAAGTGTTGGCCAGGACATTGGCATGGTTGTGTCTGATCATGTAGCGTCAATCGGCGCCTCCTCTGGCAACCCCACCTACACTATGACTGCCAATGGATCGGGCACCAATAACCCTCTTGGTGGTACAGTACTTATCCGCCTGAGGGCACAATTTCCTGCCCCCTTGCTTAATCAAGCCGCTTTCCGCTGGTATGCAAACGCAGACAACGTCCAGCCTGGGACGGCTTTGACTGGAGAAAATGCAACTGCTTTGTCAAAAACCAGTGCTCCTGTGCGACTCCGGATGGGTGTCGACACATCAATCAACGACCTCTTGGCAGCAAGCCAACAATACAAACTCCAATATACGACGGATGTAAACGGTAGCTGGACAGATGTAGCCTCAGGCATTTGGTATGACCCTGAGTGGTCCTCCCGCCGCAAGATAACCCTGGACAACTCAGCCTCCAGCGAGAATCTCATAGACTTCCCAATTCGAGTGTCCCTGACCAGCAACGAGATAGACTACGACAAAACCAAGAATAATGGTGAAGACATTCGCTTCGTTGATGGTGACGGTACGCTCCTGTCGCATGAGATTGAGGTCTGGGACGAGAACGGCGCCAGTGAGGTCTGGGTCAAGGTGCCGCAGATTGATGCCGGCAGTACGACAGACTTCATCTGGATGTACTACGGCAATGCCGAGGCTAGTGACGGCCAAAACGCGAACGATGTGTGGAGCAATGGGTACGCCGGCGTCTACCATATGAACCAGGACCCGTCCGGCAGTGCACCGCAGATTCTCGACAGCACCACGAACGGTCGTCACGGTACGAGCGCCGGCAGCATGACAAGCGGTGACTTAGTTGCTGGTCAGATTGGGTTTGGTATTGATTTTGACGGCTCCAACGATGCCATCCAGATCTCCGGATTAATGGACAGTCCGAGCCAATTGACTATGTCAGCATGGATCAGCGCCGACGGCCTCGGCAGTAGCGATTACTCCGACATTGTATCGCTCGGCGACCACGCTTTCATACGTATGGAAGATAGCGGGATTTTATCCGAATACTACTACGGCTCTGACTGGCATGACCTGTGGGCCGAGAAAGACACACTGAACCTCGGCTTTATACACATCGCCGCCGCCTTCAGTCCCAGCACCAGTCGCCAACAGCTCGTCGTGAATGGCGGCCTCGAAGATACTACCGCTCACAATAATGCTATCAACTGGAGCGGCCTAGGATCTAATACGTTCATTGGACGCCAGGGCAACGGCAGCAGCAGTTACTACACAAACGGCGTCATCGACGAAGTACGGTTTGCCAGCATCGCCCGCTCAGCCGACTGGATGACAGCCGAATACAAGAGTATGGCCAACACCATGAATACAATTGGAGGTGAAGAGGTTCCCGCGGAATGGAAATACTACGACAACCCCTCCGTAAACGATGGCGCCACCATCAGCACCGCCCTCCTGTCCGGCGACCCCGTACCGCAGTCATACAACGAATCACACCCCACTGTTACCAATCCCAACCAAGTTACCGCCGGCGATCGCACTGAGTGGGATTTTGCCCTCGATCCTGCTGATGCGGCGGCCGACACAACGTACTATTTCCGCATCGTCAAAGAGAATGGCGCTCCCCTGGATGCTTACAGCCGCTATGCTTCCATATATATTTCTAATGCAACGTTTGATCAATCCGCTTACCGCTGGTTTGAGAACGATAACACAGAAAGCGGAGTCGAAGATTGGTACAACGCCTCGTGGGCAAAGCGCAAACTCATTACTATCGACAGCGCAAAAGTGCCGTCTGCTCAAACCGATTTCCCTGTCCTCATCCACCTGGCAAGCGACGGCGACCTAGCGGCCAGCGCCCAAAACGATGCTGATGACATCCTCTTTACAACCGCCGACGGACAAACAAAGTTAAGTCACGAAATCGAAACATATAATGCCGGTACCGGGGAGCTCGTAGCGTGGGTAAAAGTACCGATGCTCTCCAGTGACACCGATACCGTCCTACACATGTACTATGGCAATGCTCTTGCTGCCAATCAAGAAAATGCCAGCGACGTATGGAGCAACGGCTACGCCGCCGTCTGGCACATGGCGGAAGATCCCTCATCATCAGTCGATGGCGCTTGTGGCGGAGGAACCGTTGAAGTTTGTGATTCAAAAAACAGCAACCACCTGGACAGTATCGGCATGGACGCTGATGACCTCATTGCCGGCAAAATCAACGGTGCGACCAGGTTCAATAGCAATACAGAGTATTTATCAGCACCCTCCGACCCATCACTTGAAGGTTTTAGTGAACTTACATTGAGCGCGTGGATTAACCCCACCGCTGACCCAGGGAGCGACGACGGACGCATTATCCACAAATCCCAAGGACTAACGAGCGATGACTATCACATAGCTTATGATGGCGCCGGTGCCGGCAAGTATGGTATCAATTTCCGAATTAGCACAGATAACAAAACCACCACTGCTGCCAGTAACTTGACGATTGCGCCCAATTCAGGATGGCACTATGTGCAAGGTGTATGGGATGGCAGCAATATGACTATCTATATCAACGGCTCCAACGACAGTGGCAACGCTAATACTGGTACGCTCACCAACTCTAGCGAGGGCTTGGGCATAGGTCGGCATGTCAATTCTGATACCCGTAATTTTAACGGCCATATTGACGAGCCCCGCGTATCTTCTGTGGTACGTAGCGCAGACTGGATCACTACTGAGTACAACAACCAAGGCTCACCGGAAACCTTTTACGCAATCAGTGATGAAGAAGAACAGAACCTTGACTGGTACAACCCCGACTGGTCCGCCCGCCGCAAAATAACCCTGGATAACGCTGCCTCCGGTGAGCATCTGCTGGACTTCCCGATCCGGGTGTCGCTGACATCGGATGAGATAGACTACGCCAAGACGAAAGCCAATGGTGAAGATATCCGCTTTGTTGATGGCGATGGGACCCTGCTGTCCCATGAGATAGAAACCTGGAATGAGGGTGGGACGAGTGAAGTCTGGGTCAAGATACCGCAGATTGATGCCGGCAGTACGACTGACTACATATGGATGTACTATGGTAACCCCAGTGCCAGTGATGGCCAGAACGCCAGTGATGTCTGGAGCAATGGCTATGTGGGGGTATGGCACTTAAATGAGGACTTGACCGGAGCTTGCACCGGTACCAAAGAGGTGTGCGATTCGAGCTCCTCCGCCAACCATGCCGACGCAGATGCTGGCATGACCCCTGATGACTCCGTAAGCGGCAAGATTGGCACGGCCATGGATTTTGATGGTGGCAGTACGGATATTATTGAGGCGGGAGCAAATAATATACCAAGTTCAACCGCCCAAAAGACGATAAGCGCCTGGTTCAAGTACTCATCATTGCCATCGACCGCACAACAAGTTGTGTCAATTTTTGATGGGAGTGGAAGCGGAACATTTAACGGCTCGCATACCCTCACCGGGTGTTCCGGTGCCAGCTGGGGTACATGGCGCTTCGGCGGCCCATGGCTAGCCTGCGGGGCACAACCGTCTACCGGCACCTGGCATCATCATACATACACCTTTAATGGAACCAACAACACTCTTTACGTTGATGGCAGCTTTATTCAAACAACGACGCAGGCGCCAAATGCAGCTGCTACGCCCACAAGGGTCGGTATCGGCTTCTATCGAAATACCTCAAACCTGCCGCGCGAGGTATTCGAAGGACAGATCGACGAAGTCCGTATCGAGACTATAGCCCGCTCAGCCGACTGGATTGAAGCCCAATACAACACCATGAACAACACCATGAATACGTTTGGCAACGAAGAATATTACGGCTTAGCCCAGGTCGGCACCCCGCTCGCCGACCAGGACACAGCCACCACGGCACCGGCTCAAGGCACGCCGTTCAGATTACGCATGACCATGCATGTCGGCAACGGACAGCTGAGTGCCGGCACAGGCAGCTTTAAACTCCAATACGCTGAGCGGGCAGACTCCTGCGATACCAGCTTCATCGGAGAGTCCTACAGTGATGTCGCGACCGACACCGGCACCATCCGCTACTACGATAACTCCAATCTGACTGACAACATGCCCTTGCTCAGCCACGCTGACGACCCCGTCCACGCCGAACACACGACCATCAACCAGGCATATGAAGAGGCCAATAACCTCACCAACATAGCAACAATTTCGTCAGGCGAAGACGGTATGTGGGACTTTGCGCTAGTGGACCATGCAGCTTCCGCCGGTACAACTTACTGCTTTAGAATTGTTAAATCTGACGCAACATTACTTGACAGCTACACCGTCATAGCAGAAATAACCACCGCGTCCGATAGCAGCAATACCGCACCAAACGACCCTTTAATCTTGTCGCAAAAGAAAACCGATGACACAAACCTTACAGTAGGACAGTGGGTCAGCGATACAAGCATTAAGTTCACCGCTACGGCAGATGACGCTGACGAGACCGATACTCTGTATCTGTGTGTCGAAGCTGACCACATAAGCACCGCTTTCAGTAACACAGAAGACGAGTGCGGCGAGGGTGTAGCGTTTTCTGGAACGGAAGTAAGTGTCAGCGTCACGCTCAACGATCTCGATGATGCGCAGGAGTATCACTGGCAAGTCCGTATTAAAGACGCCTCTGGCGCGTACTCAGCATGGGTTAGTTACGGAAACAACCAGGAATCGGACCGCGATTTCGGCCTCGACACCACCGCCCCCACCGGCGGCAACGTATACGACGGAGCGAATGCAGGCATAGACATCGAGTTTAACGATGGCTCACTTTCGAGCCTGTCGGCAAATTGGGCAAATTTCAATGCTGATGCTTCCGGGCTGCAAAAGTACCAGTACGCCATCGGAACAACGGTCGGTGGGACCGATATCAAAGACTGGACCGATCACGGCACCAATACATCAATAACAGTCTCTGACCTGACACTCCATACATCACAGATATATTACGTATCAGTCCGTGTACATGATAATGCCGGCAATTACAGTACCGTCACGTCAGACGGCCAAGTTGTGGAGCCATCGCTTGATTTCAGCATATCTAGCAGTAACGCGACCTTCACCAACCTCAACGCCGGCAATTCCTATACCGCAACCACATCCACGACACTTACCACTTCAACGAACGCATACAACGGCTATACGGTGCGTGCCTTTGCTTCAGGCAACCTTGCAGATGCCGCCGGACGGGAAATCGGCATGTTTGATGGCGGCACCTACGAGAACCCCGACGGTTGGCAAGGTGGTGACACGGGCTTTGGCTACACGTCCAATGACACAACCATCCAAGGCATCAATAAGTTCAGCCCAGCAACCTGCGCCGGCGGCAACAGCCCACCGTGTTATTCACCGTTTACCATATCTTCGCCGGGAGATATCGTTGCCGATCACACCTCGCTCGTCACCGGCACGTCAATTGTTAACGAAGAATTTGTTATCACCTATCGCGTCACTACCAGCGCTCTGCAGGCATCCGGCGTCTATTCAAACGCAATTATTTATACTATTCAGGCACTTTACTAATATTGCTTCTGGTTTGCCTTGCAATACGCTACGCTTAAATACATATATGCGACGACTCATTATCGCAACATTGCTGGTTTGCCTCCTTATGCCCAGGGGTGTGAGTGCGCAAACCGGCTCCAACCACCAAAGCACAGGCTTAAGTGTCGGCCCGGCCTTATTTGAGGTCGTTCTTAAACCTGGCGAGACGGCAAGCAAAGCTATACGGGTCAAGAACACCACCGACCGCCCCCTGCCGATTACCGCCTCGAAGCAACGCCTTACCCCAAATGAGCCGGAGATCGACCCTACACTGGTAGCAAACTTTGATGCATCAAGCTGGATTAGCCTGTCTGACACAGATTTTATATTCCAGCCACAGGAGACGCGGACAATCATCGCTACCATTACGGTGCCCGACTCAGCCGAACCGGGTGGACACTACGGCACGATATTTTTTGAGGTGCCCGTCCCGCCGCAAGGGACTGCCCAGACCGGCTCACAGACCGCTCCCCGGGTCGGGGCAACGGCTTTCATTACGGTTCCTGGTGAACTCCACGAGGATATTTCCGTAAAGTCGCCGCCTAAAGTCCCTCTCGCCACCAGCTCATTCCCCTCCAAAGCGACTGTCGCCATCGCCAATCGAGGCAATATCCATAATTTTGTGACACCCAAAGTCACGGTGCGCAATTGGCGTGGCAAAGTAATCGCCGAAAAATCTTATCCTCCCGTGATTACGCTGCCCAATACCGAACGGACTCTTTCGCTTGCCGAGCTGCCGCCACATGGCCTCGGTATCTACCGCATAACGCTTGATCTTCACTACGGATCGGGGGGAGAACGACTCGTGGCAGCATCAGGATTGTTTGTCGTTGCGCCCATCGCGCCCATTATGCTCGCCGCAATAACACTGGCGGGGTTTGTCTTTATCCGTCGGACCCGTACCCGCTGGCCCAAAGTTCTTGCTGCCCTCCGTGGCAAAACGGAACACTAGCGTAAAGTTTTCCACAGCCTGTACGAGGTTGGTAGTATGCCACCTCGTCTAATGCCAGAAAAAGCTTGTGGCATACCGTCAATTGGGCTATAAATAGAGGGAGTATTAATTTGCGATTCTCCAGGGGTAACAACACTATGACCTCAGAACAAGTTCGGTCAACACATCCGTTTGTACGTGTTGCTATAGCACTCGTACTCAGCTTCAGCATTGCACTCGTGGCAGTACTACAAGCAAGTGCCGCTACGCTAACGTCAGCCTCCCTCAGCCTGTCCGACCCGCGGCCATCGGCTTCAAACGTCACGTACGACTTTCAGGCAAGCAATGTCACAACATCAGCAATCAAGTGTATTGTGTTGGTCTTTGCGACGACGGCAGATGGAACGACTGTGCCCAGTGATATGGACACAACCAGTGCTGCAGTGAGCGCATCGTCCGATTATGTCGCCAGCTTGAACGCCTGGACTGTCGATGCAGCATCAAACGGTACGATCGAAATTACCGACAATACCGGCGCGACTCCAGCATCAGCTACAGACCGGAATATCATCTTAACCGGCATCACAAACGGCTCCGCCGCTAACACTGGCTACTTCTTGAGGGTCAACACCTACAACAACACTGACTGCGCTACATCTCCTGTCGATAGCGCAGTCGTCCAGTTTATATTTACCAACGGCCAATCAGTTTCATTAGCGGTGGATGGATCGCTATCCTTCACAGTTTCCGGTGTTACTGGTGACGGTAACGAAGCGGTTAACGGCGAGACTGTCACAAACGGCCTATCGACAACTGCAACGACTATCCCATTTGGCACCGTTACAACTGCCTCTAATAAAGTTGCCGCCCAGGATCTTTCCGTCAGCACCAATGCCGGTAACGGTTACACCGTGTACATCCGCTACACTGGCCAACCAACAGCTGGTTCAGCCACCATTGACGACCTCGCCACCCACAGTAACGCCACACCAGGCGCATTCTCAGCCGCAGGTACCGAAGCCTTTGGGTACACCACAGAAGATGGCTCTCTTGGCACCGGCACCGCTGACCGATTCACATCCGGCGGCGGCAACAAATGGGCAGCCTTCACAACCACTAATACAGAGATAATCTATAATAACGCGGCCGTCTCAAGCGAAACGACGCGCGTCGGATTCCAGACTGGCATAGCCTCAACCACCGAGCCGGGTGCCTACACTACGACGGTGGTCTACACTGCAACTCCTGTATATTAATAACCTGCCCTCCCTACTTCTACTTGGGATTAGGGGCTTGTGTCTGTTATTATTCTTGGAGAGAAACGGATAGCAACATCATGAAGAAACTGTTGACTGTGGTCGGGGGAGCGTGCTGCCTGCTGCTGGTATTGTTCGTGGCCAAAACCTCGCTTGCCCAGCCTTCAACTGCCTTATCCATATCACCCCCGCTCTTCGAACTATCTGCCAACCCTGGTGACACTATCACGAACAGTATTCGGGTCGACAACCTCACAGACACCGAGCTTCACATCAGTGTTGATAAAAAGAACTTCAGCGCGCTCGGCGAAGAAGGACAGGTAGATTTAACTGAAGAAAGCGGCGCCTTTTCACTCGCCTCATGGATTACGACAGAGCCAGCTTCAGCAACAATTCCCGGTCGTGGCTCCCAGACATTCACCTACACCATCAAGGTACCGGCAAATGCGGAACCAGGCGGCCACTTTGGCTCAATAATCTTCAAGACCGACGCCATACCCGTAGAAGGCGGAAGCGGTGCGGCAGTCGCCCAAGAGCTCGGTGCTCTACTACTCGTCAAGGTAGCAGGTGATATTAGAGAAGATGCCGCCATTGAAAGCTTCACGACCAATGGCATCTGGGAAAAGGGACCCGTAGAATTCAGCGCTCGGCTCAAAAACCGCGGCAACGTTCACTTCAAACCACGCAGTACCGTCACTATTACCAACATGGCGGGCGACCAAGCCGGAACGGTACAGCTTTCGGAGAACAATATATTGCCTAACTCCATCCGTAACTTTACCACCTCCTGGAACCCTGGTAGATTCTCATTTGGACGCTATACCGCCAACCTCACCGTTGTATACGGCAGCGAAAACACTATCCTTACCACCAGCACGACATTTTGGATCATTCCCTATAAGCTCATCCTGCTCGTCATCCTCATAGCCGCCGGTCTCGGCTATCTCATCTGGCATTACCGTGAACGGCTGAAAGCAGCATACAAGGCCCTCCGAGGCAATTAGCAAGGGTGCGCGTGCGACACGTCGTTAAGCTTTACCAACTCCTCTGTAGCGCTATATTCGCTACTTGCTTGGTTGTTGCTACAAACAGCACGGCGAGTAGCCAGTCAAACGTCAACGTCGGCATTAATGTTGGCGGCACACTACTCACAGTAACCGGACAAACCATTCCGAATGCTCTCGTAACAGTACTCGATGACACGACCGTCATCGGTACTATCATGGCTGACTCTGACGGCACCTTTTACCAAACATATCCCGCCCAAACACCCGGACTGCACACCATCAAAGTATTCGCGACCCATGGCACTACCCCGACAGATACGGTTATTCGCAACCTCAACTTTACAGCCCAAGAAGAAACAAAGTTCGACGTCCTAATACCGCCGCTTTTCAACCTGTCCCAAAATGGCGAAAGCCCAAACGAAACCATTACATTCAGCGGATGGTCCGCCCCGAATACCGAAGTTCATATATATTTAAATGCCGCCCTGCTGCTACAAGCCACAACGGACGCCGACGGCAAATGGGACATCAGCATAAACACGCTCGACATCCCATCCGGCACCCACAGCGCCTATGCAATCGCAAGCAATGGCCTGGGCATGCAGAGCATACCGACATCCGCCCGCTCATTTACGATCAGCCATCCGGAACAGCCAAGCCCCCCCTCACCCGAACAACCGCCAATTACGCGACTGCCCTCATCGCCCGCTTACATACCGCCACCAACAATCAGCTTCCCTACGCCCGGGATGCACACCACCAATAAACACCTCACCATCCGCGGCCAGGCTCGAGCATACGCACAAATTGAGCTCTGGGACAATGATGAGCGGGCAGGTTCGGTTTTCGCGAACGGACTGGGTCAATGGGAGCTTCCATACACCCTCAGCCAGCCGGAGCATAGACTGAAAGTACGAGTATGTACCTCGAGCGGCTGTAGCCGCTTCTCCGCCACTATCACGGTATATTACACCGCACCCCAGTTGCACACTGGATTGGATTTTTCATTGAGCACGTACCTTTTTGCGGGCATCAACCCAGGGCAGCATATCAATCTGGATCTTACCATTACTTCCGGCAAATCCCCGTATGGGATAACCGTCGATTGGGGTGATGGCGAGATCGAAACCTTCCAGTCAGTTGACAATAATTACCGGCTCACGCACGCGTATGAATCAGCCGGGAATTACAATGCCAGCGTAACAGTCACCGATGAAAACGGTGAATCAAAGATGCGTCTCTTTAGCGTTTCGGTCACCGCCGGCACAGAGTCGACCAACGTGAGAAACCTACTTCTCTGCCTTTTGGCACTACTAGTCTTGCTCGTAATAATCGCCTGGCGCCGACGCAAAAACAAAGACAACAAAGAAGAATAAACAACCAGCCTCGAGCTACGCTTCCCAGACCTACTGAAGTACCGCTTTTATGCGACGGATGCCAGCCGAGCTGGCTTCTTCTTTGATGATTTTGAATTTCTTGCCGTCTTCAGCCAACTGCTTGGTGTGGTCAACATGCGGGCCACCACAAATCTCAAAGCTGAACGGCCGCTCGTCTTTCGGAGATTTCGGATCCTTCATGGAATAGACTTTTACCGTTTCACCATAGCGGTCGCCGAATTGGCCGAGTGCACCGAGCGGTCCGGTTGCTTCTTCTGTTGGGTACTCCTTCCAGCTAACCTGCAGGTCCTTCTTGATCTGCTCGTTTACGATATTCTCAACTTGTTTAATCTGCTCTGGTGTCATCTTCTCAGGATGCGAGAAGTCAAACCGCAGACGCTCCTCGGTAATGTTGGAGCCGCGCTGGATAACATGATCGCCCAGCACATCGCGCAACGCCTGGTACATGAGGTGGGTGGCTGTGTGGTACTTCTTGTGCTGCATAGTCTGTCCGCCAAGACCGCCCTTAAACGTCCCTTTGGCCGCCGTCTGGCTGCGCTGGCGCTGCTCGTCCATCTTGGCGTCAAATTCCTGGCGCCAATCTTTGCTGACTTCCACGCCATGCACAGCAGCCTCCTCCACGCTCAGCTCAACCGGGAAGCCATAGGTATCATAGAGCGTAAAGATCTGCCCGCCATCAAGCTTGCCGTCAGCACTCATCCTCTCAAGCTCCTTCACGCCCTTGCGGAGCGTCTGCCGAAAGACCTTTTCTTCGCGCGCTAGCACTTCGATAACCTTATCGCGATTCTTGGCAACTTCTGGATAATCCTCCTGGTACATATCGGCAATGACCGGCACCACGCGCTCCAGGAAATTCTGCTCAATGCCAAGGTCGAACGCGAACCGGATAGCCCGTCGCACCAACCGGCGCATCACATAACCCTGCTCTTTGTTGCTGGGCGTCACGCCGTCAACCGCCAGAAAAGTAGCGGCTCGCAGATGGTCGGCAATAACCCGCATGCTTTCGGTATTGCTCTCATAGTTTCTGCCGGAAAGCGCCTCAAGTTCATCAATAATTGGCTTGAGCAAGCTGATCTTAAAAACATCGGGGCTGTTCAGTGCTGCCGCAGCGATGCGCTCCAGGCCACCGCCGAAGTCTACGTTCTGCTTTGGCAACTTCTCAAAGCCCTTCTCGGTACGCACATATTCCATAAAGACCGAGTTGCCGATTTCCATGAAACGCCCGCAGTCGCAGTTCGGGTGGCAATACTCGCCCCATTTGGTGTCGTGCTCAATGAAATCAAACTCGTAAAACACTTCGCTGTCTGGTCCGCCTGGCTCGCCGACCGGCATATCGCCAATCTTGCCGGCGCGGCACCACCAGTTTTTGCCCGCGTCGTAGTAAAAGATGCGTCCGCCGCGCATGCCAATTTTATAGCCGTTTTCCTCGGAACCAACCTCAACCTCTTTGGCGTCGACACCCTTCTGCTTGAAGAGATCTTTCCATATTTTGGCTGACTCTTCGTCCTTCGGAATGCCGTTTTTTTCATCGCCGAGGAATACCGTGACGTAGAGCTTGTTTGGGTCGAGACCCACGATGTCAGTCAGAAACTCAAAAAACCACGGCAACTGTTCTTTCTTGAAGTAATCACCCAACGACCAGTTACCAAGCATCTCAAAGAACGTCGTGTGGCGGTTATCACCGACTTCCTCGATATCTTGCGCGCGCAAGCACGTCTGGCTGTTCACGAGCCGCGTGCCGCTCGGATGCTCTTCGCCGAGCAAATACGGAATAAGCGGCTGCATACCGGAGCCGGTAAAGAGCGTCGTCGGGTCATTGAGCGGCACTAAAAGTGCCCGCGGAATGACCTCGTGGTCGTTTTTTTTGAAAAAATCCAAATAGACGTTTCTGATTTCCTGTGCATTCATACCGTCATTGTAACAGAGGTAACTTTGTGCTCAAAACCAAAAATGGCGTATATGGCCTAGATGACGATACCGCCGCCGACCACCCGTTCGCCATCGTAGATAACCGCAGATTGCCCCGGTGTCACTGCCCGGACTTCTTCAGACAACGCTATATGTAGCGTAGGTACGCTATATGTAGCGTCTTTGGCTGGCTTCTCAAGAGTACATGCAACAAGCGGTGCTCGGTAGCGGGTCCGCACCTGGTATGAACGATTCATCTCCGGCTCGCCGTTAATCCAGTGCATGTCGGTTAATGCCAGCTGCCTATGCCACAACTTCGGATCACCGAGGTCGGTTGTGACATACACCTCGTTTTTCGCCATATCCTTGCCAACCACATAGTACGGCAAGCCGCCGCCTACATTCAGCCCGTGCCGCTGGCCAATGGTATAGAAAATTGCACCCTCATGCTCACCGATAGTCTGGCCATTTTGGTCGACGATTGCGCCCTGCTCGGTTGTTACGTACTGCTGCAAAAACTCTTTGATGCCCACTTTGCCGACGAAACAAATGCCCTGGGAGTCTTTCTTTTCAGCCGTCGCCAGGCCCAACTTCTTTGCCAGTTCACGCACCTTTGGCTTCTCATACTCGCCAATCGGCATGAGTGAACGCCTAAGCGCATCTTCGGTCACGCGGTACAGGAAATAACTCTGGTCCTTGTTTCCGTCAACACCCGCTAGCAACTGGCCGTCGTTTATGCGAGCATAATGACCGGTTGCAATCATATCCGCACCGTCATCCAGCGCCGCATTGAGGAAGAGCTTGAACTTCACTTCTTGGTTGCACATGATGTCCGGATTTGGCGTCCGGCCGGCTTTGTACTCGTCAATCATATAATCAACGACTTTTTGCTTGTACTCGGCTTCGAAGTCGTACATTTTAAAATCAATCCCGAGCTGTACCGCCACGCGCTTAGCGTCCTGGAAATCCTCTTTCCACGGGCAAGTAAAACCTGGCAGATCCTGGCTCCAGTTCTTCATATACACGCCAATGATCGTATAGCCCTGCTCTTTCAGCAGTGCCGCTGTCACCGACGAATCAACGCCGCCACTCAAACCAACAAATACAGTCTTTCCCATATCTGGCCTACCCTACCATGTTTATGCTAAAAAAGCTACCCCTAGAAGCGCCGCCGCAGGACGTGCAGCTCATATCGCTTACCAAGCCAAAAGGCAACTAGGAGAAATGGCAAGGCAACGGCAGCCGGCCACCAGATGATGCGGGTTATGACAATCGGTTCCTTGTCTTTCGTTTCCTCAGTGCTTTGGGCAATCGGCCCGTTCGCCACACCGACGAGCTGCAGGAAGGCAGAGACGTTGTTGGCATCCGTCACCTTAATGACAATGTTATAAACACCGGCTGATTTGTAGACATGGTTAATATCGAAGGAACCCGGGAATGGTCTGCTCATAAGATCGGGTGATGAACCATCCCCCCAATCAATACTCAGCGCGTACGGACCAGTCCCGCCACTGAGGGCAATCGGCCAGGTGAGCGTTTCGCCCGGATTGGCTCCGCGTTTCGCGAAATTGCTTGTGAGCGTGACGCGCGGACCAGCAACAAATCCGGTTTCTTCAAAAATGACCGTTACGACGTTTGACGCAGGCCCTTCCTGGTCAAGCGCATCGTACACCCGTGCCACCAGTTCATTTGCCCCGTCAAACAAGTCAATCACGATCGAAAAATTGCCATCTGTACATTGAGCAGAACCGGTAAATACGCCGTTCTTAAATAGTTTTACTAGTACGTCACCGCTACAAATTCCCGTCACGGTCAGGGGCAGCTCAGTAATAGTCTGGCCATTTGTCGGAAAGCTGATCGTTGCACCCACCTGAGGAGGCGGGGCCGAAATAGTCCCCTCCAGACCCAAGGAGTTACTCTGCACTGGATCGGATTGCGCCGATACATTGACGCTAAACAACAGCCCTGCCGCGCCCAAAAGTACGATGAGGAGTTTCAGTGCTATGCCTTTTTGTTTAACCATATTGCTTCCCTTGTGTTTTCTTCATGGGAATCGCCATTTTCACCCCTTACTTTACAGGCATAAGCGAAAATCTGCAAAGCGCCAGCCCTAAGAAGCCGATGATAGACGCGAGCTACCTGCGGGTCGGCGTAACACGGCGTGGACCGCGTCGCTTCCTGACGTAGATAATTGCCGCAACCAAGGCCACAACCAAGATGAGAGCAATAGCAACCATCCACCACGGAATTATCCAAAATGTCTTGCTCAAGGTAAGTACTTCACCGCCTTGCGTGTACGACACGCTTGCGGTCACGTTGTATTTGCCGAAACCACCGACGGCTTCGATGTCATTCCGAAACGTCCGACTCGAATCCGGCAATACATTACCCTGCGGTTCTGTATCATTAATCTCGTATGAAGCAACCTCGTTGCCGCCCTTGGTGATTGTTACCTTGCCAAACGGCTTAATGAAGCTGTTGCCTGTGTTGCGTACAGATACGGCTGTTTTATCCGGTGAACCGAAGAAGAATGATCCAAGCCGCCCGCCGCGTTCCACACCGACCCGCTCAAGCTGCATACCTTGCGTTATCTCGCCGGTAACCTCTACGAGGACAAGCCCGCCGATGCTCGCCGTCAAGGCAACTTGCCGGTCAGCCGTTGCTTCATCAGCACCCTTCGGTATGGCCACAAAACGGATCGCGCCATAGTGGCCACCCGGTGATGCGTTGAGCGGTACATCAAGCGTAATCTCAACTTCTTTGGCCTCACCGGAAGCCAGCTCAATATCCGGCACATCTTCTACAAAGCTCTTGAGCGAACGCGCGCTCTGCTGGCCTTCATCGACGATAATGACCGGCTGTCCCGTGTTATTGTCTGCCTCAAAGTCATTAACCACCACCCGGACAATAAGATCGCCCTGAGTTACATTCTTAACCGTAAAGACAACCGATTTCGCCTCACCCGGCTCAGCGCTCAGTTCGTGCCTGGTTGGCGACACCTGAAGTCCGCTACCGCCTTGGGCGCCAGCACTGCTCGCCATGAAACCCACAACACACACGCTAAGAAGCGCCACCAGAGCTACCCGAACAAATTTGGACATCGTTTTCCTCATACCCCTTTTGTTTGCCTTATTGATGTTCAGTATAGCATGCACAAGCTTTACTTTTGAACCAAATATCTTCTAAAAACTGGCTACGGCGGTGAAGGTCATGGTTGTTGCATAGCGGCCAACGGGTTGGGCCCCGCTCACATTAACGATATAAGAAACCGTAAAGACCCTGAACTCAGTTGGAAGATTGGTCGCAGCAATCGCTTCGCCACTGACGTATTTAAATAAATTCTGAGTGCTATACCCAGGTAGTGGCGTGGCGCTCCCTGGGCCCGAAGGGTTTCCGCCCACACTCGGCACCGTGTTGGCCACCAGGTTAATCCCGTACTGGCTGGTGCCCGGAGAGCTTGGTGATGGCAATCCAAGCGCCGGGATAATTTGGTTACCGGCAGTCATCGTCGTTCCGTGCACATAGGTCGTATAGCCGCTCTCATCATTGGTGGCCCCGCTAAACTGCGACGTGGCGACGCTTGCCGATGCTGTCGATAGTTCGCCAAGGTTCATAGCATTGCCTGTGGCCGTGCTGCAATCAAGCGCAACCGTCACGCCCACGCAAAAGGTCAAGTACGGCGGCACAAATCCTTGCGTCGTAAACGCTCCGGTTGTGCTGAACAGAATCGCCCCCTCGTCGATACGCGGATCCGCCGCTAAACCATCGCCATGTGTACTCACCCGGACATAGACAGTCTGCCGGGGCGTCGACGGATTCACCACGCCATCAAGGACATAGTGTGACGATCCCGGTGTAGGCGCGGCGGGTGCCCTGGCTATAACCAGCTCGTTCGCATTAGCCACCACCACAGAAAAGCCAACCTCACCGCTCTGCTCGGACAAGCTAGCGGCTGCAAGTGACATGCCGGCGGGTGCATCGCACGTGTCATCAAAGAACGGGCTATTTGTGCAGTATTCGAACTTGATTGAGCCCACATGGTCCAGAGAGACATACGAGAACGTAAAGGCATGCGAGGTCTGAGCCGAAGGCTGCGACGACCCCACCGCAACCGAACGACCGGTCAACTGCGCTGCCGAGACGGGAGTATACGTCAGGATAACAACCAGAGCCAAGCCAGCAATACCAGCTGCTGCTTGCCGTGCATACCTAGCTATGGACCGGCTCGTCATCATTCTTTATATGATACGTGAAATAGCATACAACCGTAAGCGGTTTCTCGTTGGCTCCTAGAATGTCGGCGTTGCAATAAAGGTCGTTGTAACTGAGTAAGCACCTGTTGGTGTGGTTGCGGATGCGGTTGCACCAAAGCGTATTTTGATCATTTCGTCGTCAACTACAGTTGCTGAACTCGCAATTGTTGCTGCCGTTCCGGTGCTGTTCCAGGCGAATTTGTTTGAAGTATCAGTCGAATCACAATCCGCGCTATGCGTTACATCACCATCGGCATTGTATCCGGCAGGGACGTTGCCCAAGTTGGTTGTCCCGCTTGTCGATGAATCGGTATCAATACATGCCACTTGCATACCAAACCGCTCGGTGCCGGCGGAGAAGGCTTCACCGCTTGCGTCTGCGCTTACGAAACATTGGTCAACAGTGCTATTGGCATCTGCATCACAGGTTGCACCCGGCACCCGGAAGGCTCGGAGCTGGTTCGTGCCCGCACCATCTTCCTCGGCGTAATACGCAATCACGACTCCACTGACGGCGTTGGTGTTCACCATGGCCGCGCCATACGTATCGTTCGCGCCATTGGTCCCACTGTTGTCTACTGGTGAACGGGCAATGGTTGAGTTGTCGATCACACCGATGTCTACCGTGTGGGCAGTTGGCATTGCCGCGCATGTTGCCGGAGTGGCTGCAGAATCACCGAGAGCACCGACACAGAACTCCAAGCGCTCCTGGACACGACCGTTCACGACCAGCTGGTTGTTGATTGATGCTGCAACCGCGCCGGAATGGACCAGTTCGGACCCTGCGCCGCCCGAGCTATCAAAGCCGGCGTTATCATAAAGACTAATCCTGACGTATACCGATACATATGACCCGACCAGGGTGGGGTTGGTAATGTTTTCGATGGTAAATGTGGCATCGGTTAACGTATCTGATGTTGCTTCTGTACGGTTTACACAATACATAGTATCGGTGTTGTCCCCAGCAAGAACGCAGTCACCGAGCGTGGTAGCTTGCTCAGCAAATGCGGTAGTATTATTTGGGAAGTTAGACTGTGCACCAGGTGCTGCTGTACCGGCAGAAACATCCATGCCAGTTGGCAATGTACAGGTGCCGAGCGGCGTGGTACAGAACTCAAAAATCATACCCTCGACATCCGTCGCGTCTCCAGAGAAGGTGAATGTCCAGTCTACGCCAGTTTCACCGCCCTTCGAGGAGGTAATACTGACCTTACGGCTTGTTAACTGGGCTGCACTGGCTGTCTCGCTGCCAAAAAACGGCAACAAACCACCAGCCACGATGGCTGCGACAACAAGCGTCAGACTGCTGCGGTGCATCAATGCGGAGATACGTCGGATATAGGTAGTGAAACTTTGCATGCTTTTTACCTTTTTGTTTTTATAGTGCTCGTGGTTAACTTACCACAATAAATCTGGACCTGCAAGCATATTTTATGTCAATAGGTCGGCACGACAACCAAGTCGTGATCCATCCTATATGTACCAGCGGGCGTCATCTTATTACGCTTGGCTATATATGAAATTGTATAGAACGTAGCTCCGACTGCTTGTCTGCCTGGTGTTGCGGCAGATTCCGCGATTATATCGCCTTGCACATACTTAAACTGATTTGGCAGGTCATAGTTATCACTGGCTCTGCCGTCTGCAAATGTATCGTCAGGATCATTTTGCGGATCTACGCCTATATCGGGCGAACTATTATCGACGAGGTTAATTCCGAACTCCTCCACGTCAGGATCAGCCGATGGCGCCCCAACTGCCGGCTTGCCACTTAATACTGCGCCCCCTTCACTCACCGGGGGAGGACTCATAGTGATCACGACATAAGAAGATGACATGTATGATCGTACATAAAACGAACAACTGCATGCCCCGCCTTGCGCAGCACCGTAGGATGTTGTCGTATCAGACAAATTACCAAAGTCTACCGTCGCACCCATGACACCCATTTCAAGAAATGGCTCACTTGGCGTACCGAATCCACTACTAGCATCATACCCGTCGCTGGACGATTCACCCACGCCAAGTGCGCCGGCCGAACCGCGAGCGCCGTAGTTTTCTGAACTCATTTCGGTCTCTCCGCCAATGCCGAAGAAATATTCGTTTGACTGGTAGTTTGGCGATGACGTTGTCTGGGCATAGGCGGGCACAGTAACTATCAAGCAGCTACCGAGCGCAATAAGAATCCGTACCAGCGTTCCCTTTACCATGCTTATGCCTAGTATACCGCATCGCGGCAACCGTTAGCGGATTTTGAAATTGTTAATAATTTCAGTGAACACTTGCGAGTGGAATCGTCCGGTCAAATCATGAAACAGCAGCCCCACCACGTGTCGGCGGCCATCATTGCCTGGTATGGTTATTCCATGCCCACCCTGGGGGGCAAGAGCCGCTATCGATACAGCTGAGCTCTCGCTATCGCAGGTGAACAATGCGCCATCATACAATTCGGCAAACTCATCACTATCACATGCTAGCGAAATATCTCCCGCCTCCAAAGATACGTCATTGACAGTTACCGGCACCACATACCGTGCCGTCGTACCGTCCGGTACTTCCCCTACCCATACCGTCAGCTTGTACTCCACAAGCGAGTGCTGTCGGCTGATATACACATACTGACGGCCAATCTCCGATTCTTCCGTAGAAAACTGCCAATCTTTTGATGAGCCGAACGAGAAGTACTCGTTCTGGTACCACTGCTTCGGAGCACCATCGTAATAACCAAGGTTCTGGACCGCAGTCTGCTGCGGTGCTGTCGGCGTATCGCCTTCTCTCGTCACAAGCACACCAACGCCCGCCACCACGGCAAGCAAGATAAGCAATACAAGCACCAATCCATGATGAGTAACCCGTAATTTCTTCAGCCGCTTATGGACGCTATTACCGTAGCTGTACGTTTTCATGCCTTGAAACTCTTTATGCTTACCCGTTCCCATAGTATGATATACGCTAACAAGCCGCTAGTGGCAGAAATTCCAAAAAAATCACCATGGACTCACAAACGCCTCAAGATTACGACGAAATCAACTCATTGGAGTCAACCGACAACGAGTCGACTCAAGCCACCAGTACTCCTGACAGCTCCAGCCAGCAGCCACAAGACACTCCTCCTGCAGGCGCCAAGCCACCCCTTCGCTTGCGCCTGCGCCAGCGTATACGCTCCGTCAATATATACCTGCTCTTATTCGTTCTCCTGATATTGCTTGGTACGCTTGGTGTTACCGTCGCGGTACTTAACAGCCGCCGGGCAGATGACGCCAATACCCTCATAACCGGCGAACTCACTCCCGAGGCACTAGAGCAGCTACGCAATAGCGATGTCCGCGTTGGCGACCCCAAGCAAACCCTTAATGTGGAGTCCAATGCAATATTCACAGGACGGGTACTCATCCGCGATAGCCTCGATGTCGCCGGCCAAATCAACGTCGGCGGCTCGCTCAGCCTACCCGGAATCACAGTATCCGGCACCAGCAGCTTTGATGAAGTTCAGATTAATAACTTATCAATATCCGGTAATACTTCCATTCTCGGCCAGCTCTCCGTCCAGAGCAACTTGAGCGTGAGCGGTGATGTGACCATCGGCGGCACACTTTCGGCCGGCACATTGTCCATAGAAGGGCTGCAACTGAGCAGCGACCTGCAACTGAACCGCCATATAAACGGTGGGGGGCCGCCACCGTCGGTAGGTGCTGGAGGCGCTGTTGGAGGAGGTGGTACAGTCTCCATAAGCGGCAGCGATACAGCCGGTACCGTTACTATCAATACCGGAGGCGGCCCATCGGCTGGCGTGCTGGCGGTCATTACCTTTGCCAATCCGTTCACCCAGACACCGCACGTCGTTATTACGCCGTCCAGCAGCGGTGGTGCCGGGCTGAACTATTACGTTACCCGTACCAGCACCGGCTTCAGTATCGCCACGACCAACGCCCCGGCCGCTGGCACAACCTTCACATTTGACTTCATAGCAATCGACTAAGCAAGACTACACGTCGAGAAAGACGATAACCGCGTCTTTCTTAACATGCATGACGCCTTGGGATATGCGGATGGTCACTGTACCGCGATCAGGGGTGCGAATGAGCAAATCCCCCGGCGTGAGCAGCGTCATGAAATTGTGGTGTTGCGGCAGGATATCAAACGGACCGGTCGCGTTGGCTCCGGAAATGCTGTATGCATTCTCGTCGAAATAGACGCGGAACGGCGAATGCACCTTAATGTGCATGGTGAGCTCGTTTTTGTCTGGTTTGGCGGGGACGAGAACTTTTTGATCCATAGTAAGACTACGTGTTACTTATCTTGGCGGACGAATATTTTAGTAGATGTATCATACGACGATTTCCTCCACACCCTTCAGCATGGCCTCGCGTGATATGTACTCGCCGGCCTTCCCGTTCAGGCTCTCGGTGACATGCATGGACTGGGAGAAATATTGGATGAGTTTTTTGGCCCGCGCGTAATCGGCCCGGTCACTCGCTGACAGTTCATTTTCACCGATAATAGCAATGATATTCTTGAGTGATTCGTACTTTTGCAGCAAAGCTTGCACACGCACACTCAGGACATAGTGCCGGTCGCCGACAATTTCCGGGCTAAGTAGCGAGGAAGTCGTGCGGATAAGGTCAACTGCCGGCCGGATACCCTGCTCGGCGACCTTGCGGGACAGCACAATGATGGAGTCGAGCTCGTGCTCAATCATCTGCACCGCCGGGTCGGTCATATCATCGGCTGGCACATAGATGGTTTGCACAGCCGTAATAGAGCCGTTTTCGTTGGAGCTCAATCGATCCTGCAATATTTTGACGTCTGAAAAAATAGTCGGTTCGTAGCCACCTTCAGCCGGGATTTGGTCAAGGGTCGTGGAAATTTCGTTGCGGGCCTGGATGTAGCGGTACATGTTATCTGCAAAGAACAGGATGTCCTTCTGGTGCTCGTCGCGGAAATATTCAGCCGACGCCACCGCAGACATGCCAACAAGCGCGCGCTGCACCGGATTTTCATTCATTTGCCCGAAGAACATACACGTATTCTTGAGCAGACCCCGCTCTTTCAGCGTCTCGTACAGCTCGTGACCCTCACGAATGCGCTCACCAATACCGGTAAAGAAACTAAGCCCAGAGCCAGTCTTGGCGATGTTATGGATAAGCTCCATGGTCAGCACCGTCTTACCGACGCCGGCACCGCCGATAATACCGATTTTGCGCCCCTTCACGAATGGTGTGAAGAAATCGATGACCTTGATGCCTGTCTCTAGGATTTCGGGCTTCCTGCTCTTGAAAGTCGTGCCCCGCGGCGGCAGTTTGAGGATGTTCTTCGTCTGCACGCTCTCACCCTGGAGCGGTTCCATGCCGTCAAGCGGATTCCCCAGCGCATCAAAAATCCTGCCAATAGTCGCATCGCCGACCGGTATCTCAATACCCCGGCCCGTCCGGCTGACTTCCATACCCTTTGACAGCGAACGGTCACTACGCACATTCAGACAAATAGCGACCCCATCGTGCAAAAGACTATCAACGAGAAGCAATGTCCGGCGCTCATTCTGTACCACGAGCAACTCTCCCAGCTCAGGCACGTCCTGGTCGAATTCTACCTTTATCACCAAGTCCCTAATTGCCCTGACAACCCCACTCATAGCTTCCGCACCTTCTTTAGACCGTTAACTATTTCTTTCAGCCGCTCGTCTTTCTCCGTACGCCTCGCCTGATTGTACACAAGCTGTAAATCACGCAAGGAATCATCCGCCTTGTTATTTGCCATCGACATTGCCCGGAACCGGCTGGCGTACTGCGCCAATTTTGACTCGAGAATAACCTGGCTCAGGGCAATACGGAGCATCGAGCTCTCCAAGTGGTCTATCACAGCAAATGTACTGGGCTCAAAAATATACGTCTCTTCACTAATGATGTCCTCGGGCTCTTCAACGTCGCTTCCCTTTTCTTTAACCGCTGCACTGAGCTCAATACGCTTGACGTCCTGCACCATGAGTGAGACATAAGTCTGGTAAAAGACCTTCGTGGCTTTGTAGCGCTGGACCTCACGGATGAGCGGGCCGACGTTGATGTTCTGGTCCTTGGCCGGCAGCTTGAAGTACTTATTGAACCGCACGCCATGCTGGACCAACTGGACGGCACCGTGGTGCCCTATGACGATAATATCTTGCTTATCAGGGTCGTGCTGCTCAAGCATCCAGTTGATGAGCTTTTGGTCGATATCACCGCTGAAGCCACCTTCGGCGGTCACGACAATGTACAGCTCTTTGTCTATAACCTCATCCTCTGACCACTGGCTGCGGCCGAACCGGAACAGGCCGTCCACACGGAGCTGCGAGTAGATTTGCCATAGGCTCTCAAAAAACTGCTGGGCTTGCAATACCTGGTTTTTGATCTGCGAAATACGCATGCTGGCAATACCTTCGAACACTCCGGTCAGTTCCACCATCGTGCCCATCGCTTCTTTGTCTCGTTCGATTTCCTGTAGTTTCTGGCTCATTTCTTGAGCTCCATCAAACTCTGCGCCCGCATCTGGTCGCGTATTTTCGGATAGTCCGCTTCACTCTTCACCTTGGCAGCAAAGGCCTCGGCGTTTGTTTTCATCGTCTTGATATCCAGCACATCGCCTTCTTTAACATTCAGCACAATGTCCATCATAAGCTGTTGGGCCATCACGCTATAGGATTCGCCCGGAGCTTGTGTCAGCAACTCGATTACCCGCCGGCCGGTATCAAGATCCTTCCTAGCCGCCAAAGCCAGCTCCGAACCGAAATGCGAGAATTCAACCGCCTGGTGGTAGGTAGCAAATGCCCGAAGCGTCTGGGCTGCCAGTTGTTTCTGCCGCTCATTATGACCACGGCCACCAACGCGCGTCACGCTCAAACCGACGCTCAGCGCTGGGCGTAACCCATCGCGGAACGTATTCATATCAAGTATCCACTGCCCGTCGGTCATGGACATTATGTTGGTGGGCAGATAGGCAGTAATGTCGCCGCTGGCGGCGAGTACAATCGGTAAGCTGGTGAGCGTCTTGTGGTTGCGCTTCAGCTTGCCGGCGCGCTCGATGAGGCTGGAGTGGGTATAGAACATATCACCGGGGTAGGAGTCGCGCCCCGGGCTCACACCAGCCAGCAAAGAGATTTCGCGGTACGCATGGGCGTGGCTTGTCATATCGTCATAAACAATAAGTGCATCGCGGTCGCACGCCTGCCACAGGTACTCCGCCATGGCGCAGCCGACATAGGGCGCCAGATAGCTCGTAACGAGTGATTCGAATAATGTAGAGACGATGACGACTGCGTTTTTAAGCGCATCATTTTCTTCAAGTCGGGTCAGCAGCATGTCAACATCACTGCGCCGCTTGGCAATAAGCACGTATACAACGACCATGTCGCGGTCTTTCTGGTTGATTGCCAGCTGGGTAGCAAGTGTGCTCTTACCGGACTTGCTGTCGCCTAAGATTGCGATGCGCTGGCCCCGCACGAGCGGAAACAATCCATCTATGATTGTCACGCCGCTCTCGAGCAGCGTATCAAGCTGCTCACGCTCATAAATCGGCGGCGCTTCATTGAATACCGGCCAGACCGTATCTGCGGCTATCGGCCCTTTGCCGTCCAAAGGCTCGCCCGATACCGAAATAACCCTCCCAATAAAATCTTTTCCGACTTTTGAAACAAGCTCGCTGTGCTGCATCACGACTATCGAGCCTACTGCCGGGCTCGACGACCCCAAGTGCAACACGACAACGTGGTCTTCATAGATATGGTGGACATACCCTTTGCTACCGTCATCAAACATAACGAGCGCGTGGGTATTAGTCGGGTGCAGCCCCTTTATTTTAACCAGGAATTTCTCCACGGCCACGACTTCGCCCACCGGGTTACCCGCCGCGACGAGCCGATCAAAATGCCGGTTCTCACCCCCCACCTAGGCTGCCTCCCTGATTTTTTCGAGTAAGAGCGGCCGGCTGCGAACCAAGTGCTGTCGCAGGCTCAGGTCAAAATATTTATTCGGTGTCCGCACAATACACCCGGCAGCGATGCTAGGCTGGAGACCGACTTGCAGCAATATTAGGGGATGGATCTCCCGGCGCAACCATATCACCAGCTTGTTCGTAAATGCTGGCGATGGATCAGAGGCAAAACTCATGTGTATGACCGGCGCGTTCTCTTTTATGTCCCGCAGGAATTCCAGCAGACGGGCCCGGTCAGCCTCTTGCAGCAAGTTCAAGCCGTTCTCTCTGGCCAACTCTTCGAGCAGGCGACTGGAACGCGGCAACTGCATAGGCGTGCCGGGTTGGCGAACCGCCGCTTGGGCCAAATATTCATCGGTGCTCTCCAACTCACGCAACAGGCGGGCAATGTCTACCTTGCCCACCACCAAGGTCGGCAACTTCAACGCGCGCGCCTCGTCACGCTCCATTTTTGATATCCTCGATTATTTCTTTTTTGTTGGCCTCGAGGTCACCCAAGATGTATTCCAACTGGTCTGTCAGGTCTATCTCATTCCCAATTGCCGATTCGACATAGTGGTTGATGATGTCCGCCATGTTAGCTTCAAAGCGGGCTATCAGGCGAGCCTTCTCTTCGGCTACCTGGTGCTGCAATTCATCGTGCAGAATCTGCCGCTGCTGGTCAATCGCTTCCTGGGTCTTGGATATTGAATCGATTGCCAACTGTTTTGCGTCAGTGATAGATTCTTCGTACTTAGAGAACTCCTCTTTCAGCGTTCGGGTAATCTCCTGCTTCATGAAGTCGTTGAGCTGGGAAGTGGTCAGGCGCAGGTCCTGCTGGAGGAACATAGCGTTTTCGCCAATGATGTTCTCAAAGTGCAACCGGCCACGGTTGCGGAGCTCCTCGCGAAACTCATCGTTAAAAATCCGCTCAACATCGTGCTCGGCGGCTTCCGTTAGGGTTTGGCCGGCCGATTTTGTGCTGTGGTGCGCCCCATGGCCGCTGTGCAGCTTAATAGCGACCCAGACAAACGCAGCGCCCGAGGTGATGATACTACCGACAATCAGTGCTAGTTCAAAAATGCTCAATGCCACCCACCTCTATCTGTTCTTTACGCGCTCAGAATCTCTGCGTTTGGATGCAGGGTGGTGGCGGTGCCGGGGAGCGCAAATGAGGCGTACGTCTCGTACGGTGAATGCGCACCGGAAGCACCAACGCCGCCCTGCGCCAAAACCATTCGCAAAGTGGCCGGCTGTGCCGGGCAATTGGCGAATGGGGCGCAGAGGTTCTGGTTCATAGCTTCAGTAATAAATATACCGCAAATATACCGCTTATGAAAATAATTAAGCTCGTCAAGATTACCTGCAAGAGTCCCCGTAAAATAGCTGGCTTTGACAACGGATTGCGGCCAATCGAAACAATGCTGCTGCGCACACCGGCGTAGAGAATACTGCCACCGATAATTGAGCTTACCAGCAACACGGCCAGGCCAACGTAAATACGGATATCACTGACCGGTTCGCCCGCCAGCGTCTCTGCCGCCCGGTGCAGCACAGCAGGCAAACGTGAGCCTTCCGTACTTGACTGCGGATTACGCACCACCGACAGGTCTACCGGTATCCGGCCAATCTCAACCGACCTGCCATTATCCAGCTGCGTCGTACTCACTACCCTTTCCGTACCATCGAACGCCTCGAGGGCTTTGCCAATAACGACTGTATGGCGTGCATCCGCTTTCATGCCAATACCCCTGACCGAAGAGGCGGTAATCTGCTCACCAACGCCAATCGGCCCGTTCTCATCAGAGACAAGCACGTCAAACCGCCCGGTTGTCGCCACAAACACCTGTTGCCCTTCCTCGGACAGCGTGACTGGCGCATCATTCGGGTTGACGACGATGCCATGCAGGCGGTCAATTTCATCATAAGAGGCCATCGACACTTTGGAGGTATCGTCTTGGTTGAGCACCACCAACATACCCCGCTGCAAAACTTCATCCGTACCATACCCCTGTGTCACCGTCTGCGCGCCAAGAGGGTTTGCAAGACTCAAGAAGATCAATAGCCCAAGCAGAACAAGGGCGAATAGACGGGAAGCACGTAACCAGTTTGCAATTTTTGTCTTGACCATAACAGGTATCTAACGAGCATTATACCGCCATCGGCCCGACAATAACAGTAGCGTTATGAGAGGCAGTTTTTAAGAGTCGTCACGACTGTCTCCACATCGTCCGCGGTCGTACCCCGCCCCATTGTGAACCGCAGCGAAGAGCGGATGGATGCTTCGTCGAGCCCAATAGCCTGGAGGACATGCGAGGGCTCTTCATGAGCCGCACTGCAAGCCGAACCTGATGCGCACAATATCCCCTGCTCATCAAGCATAAACACCAGCTTTTCATTATCCTGACCAGGAATCGTCACATGGATGTTATTCGGCAAGCGGTGTTTGCGCGAGCCATTGATCTGCGCTGACGGGATAGTGTCAATCAGCCGCTGCTCAAAGAGCTGTTGCAGGGCTTTCATGCGCGCGCCCTCCTCAGACCGTTGGCTTTGGGCAAGTTCAAGCGCAACCGACAACCCGATTAAACCTGGTACATTCTCCGTTCCGCTCCTTAAGCCACGCTCTTGACCGCCGCCAGTAATCTGGGGTGACAAGGTAACGTGCGACTTAACAAACAGCGCGCCAGTTTGCTTGGGACCATAGATTTTGCTGCCATTGATCGTCATCAGGTCAACGCCAAGCCGGGAAGCATGCAGGTCTAAATAACTCGCCGCCTGCGAAGCATCGGTGTGAAAGTATAGCGGCAATTTGTTGCCGGACTTTTTGCGCTTTTGTCGCAATTGCTCGAGAAGCTGGCCTATCTCTCGAATCGGCTGGATGGTGCCGATTTCGTTGCTGGCATACATGATGCTCACCAGCACCGTCCGATCATCAACAGCACGCTCCAGCTCAGCCAAGTTTACCCGACCATTAGCATCGACACCGACTACCGTGCCGCCACTCTCTCGCGCCGGTGCAAGCGCCGCTTCGTGCTCTATTGCACTTACTATTACCTTCGTGCCCGGATACTGCTGCAGCACACCCCTGATAGCAAGGTTATTTGCCTCCGTGCCCCCAGCCGTAAAAATTATTTCACTCGATCGGGCACCTAAGACACGGGCTATCCGCTGCCTGGCGGCCTCAACATCCTGCCGCACTGCCCGTGCGGCGGCGTACTGTGCCGACGGATTATAGAACTTTTCAGTAAAATATGGCTCCATCGCGGCAAGCACTTCCGGCGCCACCGGCGTCGTAGCCGCATAATCCATGTAAATAACTGGCTTGCCCATGTGATTGTATTATCCTAGACCTTAGAGAGAGTCTCTAGGCAAAATTGTACAACTCTTTGTTGACGCGCTCACCGTACTGCTCAACAGCTTGTGCAAAATTAAGAAGTTCTTGCTTGGAAAGCCGCTGGTAGCCTTTGCCATCCTGAACCTTGAGGATTCCCGTCGGGCGGACATCATAACGCGTGGTGCGGATTTTTCGCTTGCCGGTTTTGTCCAGCCACTCTTCATGCCATACCCAGGTATGTTCATCAAGACAAAAGAATTCTCGCCGCCCTCCCGGCGCAACCGGGCCAAAAACCTCCCCGCCGAGACGCGCCTCGTGACGGATGAGGTTGCGATACAGCTCGGCGCTGCGCTCCGCGCGACGCTGCTGCGAGACAGATTTCACGAGCTTTTTGAAGATCATGCTGCAATACCCCTGTCAGTTTCTTCATCAGAGCGTCGCAATGGCATCACTTCAGCGGATTGGCTGGCAGCTTCAGCGGCTGCCTGTCGAGCACTACGCAACATTTCCCGCTGCTCCGGCTCAATAGCACGGTACTGCTCCATATCCATAACAGCAGCCTCGTGCGGCGCCTCCGGTACACGAGCCAGCTCTCCGCGCGCCTGCCTAACATCCGGCGAAGACACAACATTCGAAATCGCAAAACTAACCACAGTACGCCTGCGAAGCACCTCTGCGGGCACCGGCAGACGCTCTGGACCAAGGGTAGAATTAGGTTGCATACTGTTCATAATTATTCAGCCTTCAGCCCAAATAACTTATGGGCGTTCCGGGTAGTCGCGGCTGCCAGATCCTCTAAGGCTTCATCTCGAAGACCTGCTAAAAACTCCGCTGTCACCCGCACATGTTTTGGCTCGCAAATTGTACCACGATAAGGGGTGGGAGTCAAGAACGGCGCGTCTGTCTCCAGCAGCAGCCTCTCGAGTGGCACCGCCTTAGCTGCTGCACGCTGTTTCGGGTCTTTGGTGAAGGTCATGATGCCATTTAAGCCCACATACAGCCCTCGCGCCAGGACTTCTTCCAGCTCAGACGGTGAGGCACTAAAGCTATGCACAACCCCCCGGATGCCCTTATACTCGTCAACTATTTTCCAGAAGTCAGAAAATGCGTCACGCACATGGAAAATCAGCGGCAAACCATACTCAACCGCAATATCGAGCTGGTAACGCAGCAGTTTTTTCTGATCATCCTTCGGTGAATGGGTATAGTAGTAATCAAGCCCCGTTTCACCGATGGCCACCACCCGCGGCTTATCCGCCAGACTGCGAAACCGCTGCAAGGCAGCTCCATCGTTGACGTAGATTTTTGCCTCGTGCGGATGGAGACCAATGCTGGCCCACACGTTGTCGTGACTTGCCGCAAACTCAATAGCGCCTGCGCTGTCCGGTAACGTGCAGCCGACGCAGATAAGTTTTTCCACTCCGGACTGCGACGCATTCGCAATAACTTCTTCCGAATCCAACTGATAGTCCGGAAAATGAATGTGGCAGTGCGTATCAACCAACTGCATGGCTATTTCTGTTCGGGGGCATCATGTCGCGGGAACAAAGTTGTTTCCAGCGGACGAATGACACCTTCGGAGAAGACATATTTTATCTTTGCCGCTGTGTCCGGCATGAACGGCTCGAGCATATCGGCAATCTGCAAGAGGTCACTGATCTGGGCGGCAAGCACCTCACGGAGGTGCGTCATGTCGCCTTCTTTGGCAATCTCCCACGGCTTGGTCTCATCGATATAGTGGTTCAGCCCGCGAACTCTCTCCCAGACTTCATCAAGCGCCCGGTCAAACCGGCACTCCTCAAGCTCGTGATAATAGTGGGCAATGTCATGCTGTGCCGCCGGGATAACGCCAATAATACTGTTCTGGTATTTCTGGACCATTGCGGCAGTACGCTGAACAGCGTTGCCGAGCTGGTTCCCAAGTTCATTGTTGTATGCATCCTCCAACCGCTCCCACGAAAAATCCCCGTCCTCATAGGAGGGAATGTGGCGCATAAAATAGTAGCGGAAGACATCCGCGCTGTACTTATCAACGATTTCCTGCGGAGATACGACATTGCCGATAGATTTGCTCATCTTCTGTCCGTCAACGGTGATAAATCCGTGAACATACAGGGTCTTTGGCAACGGCAACCCGAGGCCCAAGAGCATACCCGGCCAAATGGCCGCGTGAAAGCGCAAGATATCCTTACCAATAACCTGCACATTAGCTGGCCAAAAGGCCTTGAAATCCTCGTGCTCTGGATAACCGAGGACCGTAATATAGTTCATGAGGGCTTCAAACCACACATACATGACTTGGCTGTCATCGCCCGGCACGGGGATTCCCCAACCGATCTTCTCCTTCGGGCGGGAGATGCTGATGTCTTCGAGCCCGTCCTTGATGACCTGAATAATTTCGTGCTTGCGGGTCGCTGGCACGATATGGAATGAGCCGGTTTCAATAGCGCTCAGGATTTCCGGCGCATACTGGGAAAGTTTGAAGAAATAATTCTCTTCCTCTATGCGCTCATAGGGTTTGTTGTGCTGGGGACAGACATTGTTGTTCTCTTTGGCGACAGCCTCCGTGACAAACGCCTCACAGCCGGTACAGTACAGACCGACATACTTGCCCTTGTAGATATCTTTCGCCAGATTCTTCCAGATGATTTGTGCGCGCTGCTCGTGGCCTTTATCGGTGGTGCGGATAAAACGATCGTTGGTGATATTCAGCAGCTTTTGCAGAGATCGGAAATGCTGGCTGATCTGGTCCGTATATGCCTGCGGGTCCAGGCCCTGCTCTTCGGCCTTTTCGGCAATCTTACCGCCATGCTCGTCAGTACCAGTCGTGAAAATCACCTGCTTGCCGGCTTTGCGGGCCGCGCGTGCCAACACGTCCGCATAAACGAGCTCCATGCCGAAGCCGATGTGCGGCTCAGCATTTACATACGGAATAGAGGTTGTGACGTAGTAATTCATAATTCGTTAGCGCTCCGTTCTTCAGTCTAAAGTTTTGTTCAATAAATGTAAAAAGTTGCCTATGCCCCCATGGGCATCATACGTCGCGTCATTACTGAAAGGATTGCTATCATTTGCGGTCATTATAACAGATGTGGAGTTACTTGGCCTACTCACCAAAATCACTGGCAAGATGCCATAAGTTGCAGTGGGGACACTGGTAGGCCTTTGGCCTGCTGCCATAGTGCCACTGGCTTACCACAGCGGTCGCTTCAGCCTCTGCCTTGCTGTCAAACACCAGCTTATCAGCACACGGCAAGGGTGCGTCAGGTTCCACTACTTCGGCTCGTTATCAATAAACTCGCGGCAAAAGTACTCAAAGACGGCATTCGTCCAGCCAAACCCAACCTGGGAAGGATAGACGCCCTCGACCGGCGGTTTGGTGCGATGCACGACATTGTACTTTTCCAAGAAAACACCGTGACGCTTGTGCCACGCCGTGTTGGTCTCAATCCACTTGAGCGCGATACGCTTAGCCGTCTCGTGGTAGCCATAGCGCCGCAGCCCCTCAACCACAAAGAAATGCAGCGGCGCCCAGCCGTTTGGATAGGCCCACTGGGTTTTGAGTGATCCGAAGATACTCATGTCAATAATAGGCCGCATAGTCGTTGTGAGGCCGCCTTGGCGGTCAAAGCGCTTGAGGTTGTCGACCAAGCGTGCTGCCTGACCTTCAGTCACCATGCCTGCCCACATCGGATAGTAGGCAGCCAGCGACCAGAAGTTGCCCTGCTCGTGCTTGACGAAATCATAGTCGAAGTAAAATCCCCGGACCTTCGCCCACATCAGCTCATTCATGACATCTTTACGATGGCTCGCCTTGCGCTGCCAGCGCTCAACGGCCTTTTTGTCACCGAGTATTTCTGCCGCGCGGGCAAAATCCATCTCGTACTTATACAGCAGCGCGTTCAGGTCAACCGGCAAGTAATCCAGGCTTTTCCGCTGGAATCGCGGCGTCATATCCCAGCCGCTCTCTGCTTCTGCAAGGTCATGCAGCACATTGATGTCGTAGTAGCGGCTCAAGCCCTTATATACCAGCCGCCACTGCGGGTGGTGCGGGCTGGTCCAGACTGTCGAATATTCTTTCTCGGCAACCTGGATACGCTCTTTTAGCCATTTGTCCGATTTGTTGAATGTCTCATACACGTGGAAGATAAAGGTAGTCAGAAGCGGCGGCTGCGAGCGGCTCGTGCTATACATGCGGCTTGCGTTCGGTATAAGCCCAAAACGGTTAAACAAATAGATAAGATTATCGAGCATGCCTTCGACAAGCCGCTCGTCCTTCGGATCGGTGTGGCTCAAAATCATAAAATAACTGTCCCAGTAGTACTGCTCGTCAAACAGGAACTCGCTCTTACCGGCCGATGGCACGAGATAACGGTGCGGCAAGCCAATCAGCGTGCCAGTGTCGTTATAATGCTCACGAATCAACTGCGGCCAGTACTCGCGGGCATACTTGCGGGCGCGCTGGATATCACGCATCGTGACTTTCTTACTGCCCTTCAGGTACATCCTCACGTTCAACGAGGGCAACGACAGGACTGCCGGTACCTTGCGAGCATCATGAACGGCTTTTTTTACTTTACTGAGCATCTTACCTTCAGCTTAGGCCTCTGCCCGTGTAGGGTCAAGCCAAAGCGTAACTTTTTTTATATCAGGGGTTTTATAATACCGCTCCTGGCAAGCTTTGGCCACATGTATGGTTGTTAAGTGTTTTAAAAAGTCTTGTAGTAGCTCTCGGCGGTGGTCGTACAGGTCCCTTTGAGCGCCGCATCCTCAAGCGACTGACACAGTTCTAGCCCCTGCTGGTCGCTGTGGTAGTAGGATATAAAGTCTTTGACCGCTCCGATGAAGCAATATTCCTGCGCCTCAGCATTGGGGCCGAGGAGACAAAGCTCGCGCGTGCGATCGACATTGCTCGTCGTACTGCCAGAGACGTCGCGCCCGATACTTTGGTAGCACGTGGTGACGTACGAGCCGCCTACCGTACCGCATAGCTCGAATACTTTCTTGTAATCCTGGCCAAGCACATTGAGCGCATGGGACGTCTGCATGAGGTAGCATTGCTCCTTGTAACGGTCTTCAACGGCCGTGCACGGGTAGAGCGGGTCGTCGTCTTTAATGTAATCGGTGTCGTGGTCAGGGTTAATTTCGCTCATGACGTTTTCCATGAAGACGCCGCCATAGCAAGAGTCTTGCTCCCAGGTATCAGACAGGCGGTTACAGAGCTCGAGTGCCTGGAACAGCTCGTTATTCTTGACTAGCATGAGGCCATGCCCCAGACCGTGGACGCAATTGTAGTGATAGAAGCTATATCGTTCCTGCTCTGCTGCACCGTTACATATCGTGCCGACTTGCTCGATAAATTTAACGGCGCCAATTTTTGCAGCCACACCCTCCATGACACCATGGTAATAACCCGACCAGCAGATGTTATCGCCGTGGTTATAGGCTTCAACCACGTTTTCGTACCGTTTTGCCGCGCTCCGACCAATAACGTGAGCTATCTGATGGCAGTCGCGTCGAACGTAGTTATCCTGTTCGTAGGCCTGCTTCATATCAGCAAATGCCGCTTCCGGCGAATCGTTAGTGACAATCGTCTCATAGCGTTTCTTCCAGCACTTGAATTCATCTGTACCAGCTGCTATGCAATCCACGAGAGTATATGTTGGCTGCTCTTTGTTCAGAGACAACCGCCACACAACACCACCCGCGACAACAGCCACCAAAGGCACCATCCACCAGAACTTTCTTGCTGTTCGGACTGCTCGCTTCATAGTAATCAGTATACAACGATATGGTACTGTGATATTTCTCACTCCCTGTACTACGTATAATAAGAGGTGTAGTGCTTTACAGATTGTTCGCAACACCACCTTCGGACCTCGTCCTCCGTACCCGATGGTACATTCTTATTCGGTGGCTTTTGCTTGTTTCCGTAGCTGTCCCAGGAATTCTTTCGCTCTATATCGGCGAAGGATGGAGCACGCAAGTACAACGTGATTCTTTACTTGCACTCGGCGCCATTGCGACCAACGCACTCTTCTATACCCTCTCAAGATTACGGGTCAATACGTACTACTATCGCGGCCTTGCGGTCAGCATTATAGCTACGGATATCCTGTTGATTACCTATCTCGTCTTCACTAAAGGCGGCGTAGAGAGCAGGAGCCCTATTCTCTATGTCGTACCGATCCTCATGTCAGCCGCGATATTCGGTCGCTTCGCTATATACCGCACGGCTCTCACGGCCATCACTGCGTATGGCGCATTGGTGCTTGCGGATTACTCGGGCATCATAGATTCAATTGGCGCCGTCAACCCCAGGCTGCCAGAGCAATCCCCCTACATGCTCAACACCCTGGCCTTCTTTACCTCTGCACTCCTCATCATTGCAGCCGTTGCAGACTTTATTACTAGGCAGTTAATCGAGAAAGAACGCCTGGCATCCGAAAGCCTGCAGGCGCTCGAGCGAGCGCAAGCAATCACAAAAGTCGGTAGCTGGGAATGGGACGTCATTAACGATCACTCGGTGTGCTCGGATGAGTTCTATCGCATCACCAACATACCTCGGGGCAAGGTCAGCCTCAAGACGTACCTCAAACGGGTACACCCGGATGATAGAGATATGGTCAAAGCAATAACTGACGAGGCCGTTACGAGCCGCCGGCCGTTCGGCTTCGACCACCGGATCTTGTTACCGAACCGCGCAATCAAGTATTTGCACACCGAGGGGCAGGTTATTACGGACAAACGCGGGAAGGTCGTGCGGGTGTTTGGCACCACCCAAGACATCACTGCCGAGCGGGCACTCGACAAAGCAAAGGACGAGTTTGTTTCCCTGGCGTCGCATCAACTCCGCACGCCAGCCACGGGCGTCAAGACCTACATCTCCCTCCTCCTCGACGGATTCGCGGGAGAGCTCAGCCCAGAACAGCGAGACTTCATGATGCGCGCCTACCGCTCAAACGAACGCCAGTTGCATATTATTGACAGCCTGCTGAGTGTAGCCAGCATTGAGTCCGGCAAAATTTCCCTTAACAAAATGCCCGTTTCATTAAGCGAGATGGTTGAGGGCGTCGTTTCGGACAATGCTCGAATGTTTGAAGAGCGCAACCAAACAGTTGAGATCATCAAAAGCGCCCGCCCAGTCATCGCCGAGATAGACCCGAACCGCTTCCGCATGATATTGGACAATCTACTGTCTAACGCCAGCAAATACTCACCCGATAACAGCAAGATCACCGTCCAACTGGCAAGCCACGGCCGCAAAGCTTCGATAACCGTGACTGATTACGGCATCGGCATTGCCAAGAAAGACCTGCCGAAACTATTCTTGAAATTCTCACGCATTAACAATCCGACCAGCACTGACACCGAGGGCAGCGGCCTCGGCCTGTACCTCGTGAAGTACCTCGTCAGCTTGCACGGCGGAAAGATCTCTGTCGTATCGCGACCCCGTCGCGGCAGCGCGTTCACCATAACGCTGCCCAAATACATGCCCGCACGCCGCCAGAGCAAACCAGCAGAGACAAAAGGCCGTCTGGTAAAACACGGCACCCTCTCTGCAATGACGCTCAAAAACCCCCTCCACAGAAAAAACCACCGCAAAGTCAAATAGCCGCTCGCCTATTCATCCTTTTTCTCAGGCACTTTACCACCCTCGCGGCGCGCCTTGTTCAAGCCTGCCGCCACCGCCTGCTTGCGGCTCTGGTACTTACCCTCATGCTTATGCTCGTGCATGGCCCGCTCTACTTCCTCTTGGGCCTTCTTGCCGTATTTTGCCATTGCAACCCTCCCGTTTCACGCCTTCATTGTGGTACAGAAAGCCACCATCCCTCAACTAGTTATTTCACACTACGCACTGTACAGGCCGGTCAGCTCCGCAGCATCAAGTACCCGTCCTTCCATAGCCCGGTAGAGTTCACTGCGGGCTATACCCTCTTCAAGTCCAAGCATGTCGTCCAGCGCAAACAGCTTGAAGACATAGCGATGTGTCCCCGAAGGCGGCTGAGGACCCCCATAACCAAGCTCGCCGTAGTCATTCCTGCCCTGCTTGGCATCCTCAGGCACCTGCCCCTCCAGCACCTGCAGCGTGCCAGCCAGCATGTCGTAGAGAATCCAGTGAGTAAATATCTGTGCAAGCACGTCAGGGTCCTCAACAATAAGCGCCAGGCTGCGGGCTTCCACCGGCACTTCCGAGAACGTCAGAGGCGGATTAATATCCTCGCCATTACGACTGTACTTCGATGGGATATACTCCCCATCCTGGAAGGCCGTACTGGTGATTGTCATTCGGTTAGCCCCTTTTTACTACTCCTAGTATGGGTGTAACAGGGGCGAAAAGCTGTAGGCATTTTCACAGCTTGGTTTTATGCAGTTTTATGGTAAAACCATTGAATATTATTATTTATTATGGTATAATTTGCATGAATTATCTACGTCAATATACGTAGTGGTGGAGTAAATATTTAATGTCCAGGATTCAAGCACAAGTACTTGATAGACCATGGTTGAAGCGGCCACCCGTCCGGCGCAGGCTAAAGACGGCTACGTTACGTATGCGCCGAACCATCAGGGTGCGCACAAGAAAGCTCAAATCCATGGTGCTTGGTTTTCTGCGCCGGCAATATTACCTCACCACTGCCGCAGCCGACGCACAAAAAGCCGTCAGGCGTAACGAAGATATCTTTTTGGCTTCACTCCTGGCGGTATTGGGTTTGGGCTACTGTATGGCTTCCATCGCCTATGAAGTGCTGATTCTCTTCTTCAAAACTGCCTATGACATCACAGCCATGACTGGCATCAGCATCCTGCTCCTGGCTATGCTTGCGCTCACCGCAATCACACCTCTAGCTGGCTGGATAGCAACATTTGCCTTCAATACCATGTCACTCGCCCTCATGGATGGCATGGTATTGAAAAAGCACCGCTCGGTGCGAAGCACATGGCGCAGGGCACTCCGCTACGCGCCCCGGGTTACTGGCACATGGGCGCTCGTTCTCCTTATCGCCTTTGCACCCCTGCTGGCAGTTACTAGCATTGCTGTATCGTACATAAAAAGCTATGAGGTTCCCGTGGAAGCCGTCACAGAAATGCTGCCCGCGGCAGCCGTTATGGCAACTGCCTGGATTACTGCGGTACTCCTTAACTACAGTCTCGCGCCATACGTTGCGCTATTCGAACCGGGACTTCTGCAACGAGAAACGCTCAAGCGATCTCGCCAGCTCGTCCAGCGTCGCGGCCGCCTCTTCTTGCTGAGCGGCTATCTGCTGCTTGGATTTGTGCTGCTGGCAATGTTCAATTTAGCGCTCCAGGCGAAACGCGCCTTTGGGTTCGACCACGGGATTATCTTTGCCTTCGGCACACTCATCACCATAATCATAGCCAACGGCATCATGGTCGCCCTCTACCGCAAGCGCAAACTCGCCCGCATTAACTAGCGCCCAAACTAATGTGCACCTATTCAGGCAGCCGCAGGACTCTCTTGCTTAGCGTCGGCACCTGACTGCTCTACTCGAGCCTGGATATCCTGCCTGTATCGCACGAGTTCCTGGTCAAAGGCAGCAGGCGCTGCGCTGCGCAAACTTCGTAGCTTACGTATTTGCCGGACAGTATTCCTAAGATTCAGACCATATGAATGAAGCACAGAAAGGACTGGCTCTCGTATTACATCCATACCTGCAGCAAGCATTCGGCGGCCAAAATCAGTATCCTCTCCTCCGTTGCCATATGCTTCATCATAGCCGCCCAGCTCCTTCCAGGCCCTCCTGGACACAACCGATCTATGGGCAACCATCGTACCGCCCTCCCATTCTGATAGGAGAGTTGCCGGTGCTAGGCGCTTCTTTGTTCGTTGGAGCAGGGAGATAAGAAAGTCACCAGGCGTTGCATTGACATCGGGCAAAGCTGCGCCGAAGGCACCGCCAAAATTTTCTCGCTGGTACCACCGCGTCAATCCTTTCAGCGTAAATTGGTTCGAGAGGTGAGAATGACCTACGAGTGTAAGCACATAAGGGTTCTCGGCCGCCTCAAAGCCAACATTCAACGAGTGTGCGTAATTAAAGGTTTCTTGTTTGATCGGAACAATAGTAGCGCCATGGGCTCGGGCAATTTGACGTGTCTTGTCCGTTGAGTCAGTATCTACAAGCACCACGTGTACGGAGCCATCAAAAACCTGCTGACTTAGATCTGCAAACAACTCTTCAATTCGCCGGCCGTGATTACGCGTACGTATAAGTACGCTTACATCGGGATCGGGTACGCCAAGAGCTGCTTCGGCTGTCTCGCTCACCCTTTGCGTTAGTAAGCTGTAATATGTTTCGCCAACTAGGGGAGCGCGAGCAAACGCCTCTTCGTGCAATATGGCATTGTGGTGCCTCATATTGCTACTATTTCATAATATTATACATATTGCAATAGTCATCGTTGTCTGACATCGTATGTTTTTAAGTCGCAACCCCCTCACAAAAACAAGAAAAAACCTCATCTTCTAGGATGAGGTGCTTTCTTTGGTGGAGCTGGCGGTAATTGCAACCGCGTCCGAAGGTTTATCTTGGTTAGTCTTCTACAGGCTTAGGTCATTTAATGTGTCTTTGGAATCCGCTCTTGAAATGACCAAAACAAGCGAGTTCCGCAGTCCGATAGTCTTATTCAAGGCCTATGGACAGGAGGCCTTGCGTAGCCAGATGATATGACACGCGCTATTCCTATCTGGTGTCGGCTTAGGCGTGGCTACAAGTAATTAAACTGCAGCTGTTGCGAAAGAAAGCTGAGGAGTGAAAACACTCGCTACAGCAGCCTTAACGCGAGTAAAAGCGTTTGCATTTACTAGGTTTGCCTATAACGCTGACAAGCGGCCTGCTGATCTAACCGATAAAGTCCTACGTCGAGCATAATTTCAGCCCCAATACGTCATCTGCTACTCATCTGAGTAGCACCCCTATTATACCATGTTTATACTACTTATGTCTAGTGGCCCGCCGCGACAGATTCGTTGCGCTCCACATTCATGACATTCGGCAAGCGGGAAGCTACCAGAAAGGCAGCAAAGCTAAACAGACTGGTAAACATGATAGCCCGGCTGCTGGCAGCCGCAGATGATCGGTGGGCAATGTCATTAAGTTCGCGCTCAATCTCAGGTGACAACGCCGCGCCGGCATCATCACTCTGTACGCCACCAAATTCCACCTCCGACGCCCGCGCAGAGACTGCCTGCGCCATCGCGGCTTTCTGCTCGGCGGGAATAACATCGCTGGCATGAATGCCCGCCGACAAGCCAGATGCCAACGTAGCCACCAATGCCGCGCCAATGATTGCCGACCCGAATGACACGCCAATCTGCCGGAATGTGTTGTTCACGCCTGACGCCTCGCCCGATTCTTCAACCGACACTGCCGAGAGCGTAAGGTTGCTGACCTGCGCAATCACAAACCCCGTACCCAAGCCGAACAGTGCCAGCCCCGGCGCCAGTTGCCATGTCGTCGCCTCGACCGTAATACTTTGGCGTAGCACCGTGGTGGCCAGCACGTTGATAAGCAGGCCCATCTGGACAATCCGCTTTGGTGTTATGTACTTGCTGAGCAGCGAAGAACTGGGCGCGCCAACCAGCAGCGCTAGCGACATTGGCAGGAGCGACAGTCCAGTCTGAAAGGAGTTCAGTCCTTGCGCGGCCTGCAGGAAGACCGGCACCGCAAATATCACACCTAATTGGCCAAGGGCCATAATGGCCGATACCGACGCGCCAGCTGTGAACTGTTTGTTCAGAAACAGCCGCATTGATACCAAGGGCGTCCGGCCACGCCGCTCCTGATTGAGCTGCCAGACCACAAATAGCCCGAGTATCAGCAGACCGGCGGCAATGCTCAGCGGTGTAATAGACAGCCCAAATACATTCAGCTCGTGGCCAAAGATCGCAAACGGCCGCTTGGCAATCCACCAGCCAAAATCTGCCGATTTAATCACTCCGAACACAAGCGCCAACAGTCCGGTGGCCGACAACAGCACGCCGAGCCCGTCTAGCTCATTCTTCTCCTCGCGGTCGCGCGATTCAGCAATAAACAATGAGCCTACAAGCAGCAGCACGACGACAAAGAGATTAATCCGGAACCCCCAGCGCCAGCTGAAGTTAGTCGTTAGAAAGCCGCCGATGACCGGCCCAAGCGCCATACCGGCTGCCGCCACGCCGCCCCAGATACCAAATGCCAGCGCCCGATCGCGACCGCTATAGTTCGAGACCAGCAGGGACGCCGTCGCTGGCATCATGAACGCGGCGCCGAGGCCGCAGATAATCGACGTGCCAATCTGCATCATGATGATTGACGTGCTCAGCGAGGTAATCAGCGAGCCGGTCGCAAACGTCAGCGCGCCGATGACAAACATCTTCTTGCGACCAAACAAGTCGCCAAGGCGCCCGCCAGTGATGGTCATGGCCGCCAGCGTCAACGAGTAACCGGTAATTACCCACTGGATGCCTTGGATGTCCGTGCCGAGGTCCTGCACAATCGTCTTGAGTGACACGTTCAATATCGTCGTGTCCAGTACGATGATAAGCACTGCAAGGCTCAAGATAGCAATCGGCAGCCACTTCCGTGGGCCCTTTTCATACGCTGCCGCGCCAGGCGGCAAGGCAGTTTTAGCCAGTCGTTTTTTCAAAGACACGAGCAACACTTTCTGGTTGTATTAATTTTGATGATGAACAAGAGTTAGTGCTGAGAAGCGCCCGGACGGCCGGGTTGGCAAGCTTCCTGGTGCATGTCGCGCAAGATCTCCACGAAGGCCGCTTGCTTGTGCGGCGGGATGCGGGAGAACACCGGCGCGTGGTAGGCATTAAGCACAGCGAACGCCTTGTCCGCCAGGCGGTTGCCCTTGGCCGTCAGCTTTGTGACGTGGCGACGGCGGTTTTCTGGCGTCGTGCGACTGGTGAGCAGGCCGGCCTTTTGCATCAAATTGATTTGCCGGCTGATGCTCGCCTCGGTCTGGCCAAGGCTTTCCGCAATCTGCTTCTGCTGGACACCTTCGTGCCACTTCAGCGCCATCAAGATTTTAAACTGGGAGAATCCGATACCGAACCGCTCCTGCAAAAGCTCGTCCGACTGCCGATCCAGCACCGTCGAGAGGTGGTGGAGGAGGTAGCCGGGATCGTTGATAGGCAATTGCATGGAAGCATGTATCCTTTCTGGTACTTTATATGGCTATCCTTAACACGTCAAGTGTGCGCAGAATATATTTACCCGCGCCTCGCCACATTCCAGTGCATTAGCTTAACACGTTAAGTATTAAATGCCTGGTACAGCCGATGCCAATCACCGAGCGCTAATTCCTGTGCACGCTTGTCCGGACTAATGCCCGCCGCGTTCATACGCTCTTCGACCTCCTGCTTGCTGAGACGCAATCCTCCCGCCAGGCTACTCCGCAATTTCTTGCGCCGCTCGCTGAAGCCCGCCTTGACAACCTGGAAGAATTTTTTCGCATCAACGTCGTTGAACTTTGGCCCGATGTAGGTAAGCTTGAGTATCTGCGAATCAACTTTCGGCGGCGGTGTAAATAGCTTGGCCGGCACCACCTCACCCAATGACACATCGCAGTAAAACTGCACACTTACCGAGAGTAGTGACATACTGCCCGGACCGGCCACGACTCGCTCAGCAACTTCTTTCTGGACGAGCAGTGCCATCTTGTACGGAGGATTGGTGGACTCGCACAAAACCCGCAGCAAGTTGCTGGTCAGATAGTACGGTATGTTGGCGACGACTTTGTAGTGTTTGGGCAGGCTGGTGAGATCAAATTTCAGAATGTCTTCGTTGACAACCTCAAGCCCGCCGTCCGGTACGCGGTACGGCAGCTCGCGAGCCAGCAACTCATCGAACTCAACGGCTACCACTTTCGTCGCTCGTTTTACCAGCTTCTGCGTGAGCGTACCGACACCCGGCCCGACCTCCAGCACAATATCGCCCGGCCCGACCTCCGCTGCGGCCACCATGGCCGACAGTGCGTCATCATCAGTCAACCAGTGCTGACCGAGCGATTTTTTTGCATAAGGAAGGTCAGAACTCATAAATCCAGTAACTTCAGGCCGACTTCTTCGTTGCGAGAACGCTGTAGTTTGTCCTTTGCCCACACCTGGATGAACACTTCGCACGTGCCGGACACCTCCAGCTCTTTGACGTGCCCGCCAAAGACGAGCATTTGGTCATCGGAAAACGTCCCGTGGATGTGCAGGAACGGCGCGCCATCATGCCAGGCGACGTTTCCTTGTAAACCGGTGATTTCAAGTGACTGCTCAAGCCGGTGCCACTCGTACTCCTGCGTGTTCTCGAGCTGGTAGAACCCAAGCTCCACCCAAGAAGCGCCACCGATTGCATTCAGCCAGGCGCCGCGGATATCCTTTTCGGCTACAAACTTTGTCAGATTCTCGACGAGACATTCGCCTTTTTCAAGGCGCACGAGGTAATTTTGTCCGTCGAACTGTGCTTTCATACATTAAGTCTATCAAATTACAAAAAGAACGAATTCATTTCGTTCTTTTTGGTTCAACGTATCAGGAAGAGCAGCCGGAGCGACGGATTCATTCCGGCGCCCCGCGCGATGATAATTCAAGTGTTTAGTGAGAATTATATGCAGAACCGGTGTCATTCCATCATTGAAGAAAATAGAATGACACCGCGTGAAGCCATAGAGACCCGCTTGGGGTCTCTCATTACCTACTACCACCAGTGTTGGACCGACCATACTAAATATGCCCGCTCCCAGCTACCATAGCGGCCAATGGCATAGCTTGAACACCAGCGAAGCTGCGTGACCGGATTCGTCTGCCAGTCACCGCCAGCACTGGCCATCTTGATTGCCGGCGTAGATTGGCACAGGCCGTAGCCGCGGCCGCTCGTCGTAGGATACAATTCCTCGTAATAGCTCGGGCACACCCCGTACTGCCCCTGCCATTTTGTCGGACACCAGCCGGACTCACGACCGATAATGTAGTCAACATACTGGTAATCATTCTCGGCAATGCCGGCAGCGGCCATCCATTCCACCTTTGAGCCAGTGAGGTTGGCGCTCAAAATCACTTTAGTACCGCGGGCAAACACGTCTGGAATTGGGTCAACGACGACGACCTCCTGCAAGGCGCGCTGCGAGCCATCCGGCATCACTTCATACACCATCACCTTTTTGCCAGGACGACCCGCCTGGCGCAATTCGGTTCTGCCGCGCTGCAGGTTGGGATCATCGACAAACTCGCGCGACTGTGGAATAGCTTCCTCGGTCGTCACAATTTGCTTGCCGGGATGGGTGACGAAAACCGCCATTTCGTCCGTTAACGCGCTACTCGGCTCGGGCAGCACCGATTCACTGTCATAGGCAACGCCACGTTCTTTTAGCAGGTCAGCAACGGTCGTAGCATGAGTGCGGATATCGAAGTTGGTACCGTATAGATTAAGTTTCACGAACGTTGCACGGTTAATAACGACACGCTCTGCTACCACCCCCTCACGTAGGAATTCATCCGGATCCAACAACTCGTCGCGCTGCCGCTCCACGATATCTTCGGGATGGACCTTAATCCCGGCCTTCTCCACCAACTGCCGCGGATCCTGGTAGGCCGACTCCAGCGTCCGCTTCAAGCCCCGATTGTCGACTATCGTTACCGGACGCGCATTGAACATGTTGATGCTGAAATTATCACCCTCAATTGGCGCATCCAAACCAGGCTCGACAATATCGTGCTCTTCAACCTCTATATTGAGTCGGGTCATCAATTCGCCAACGGTCTTTGCGCGGGTGGCGAGGGTCTGCGACTCTCCATCAATAGTCAAGCGAACAGCGCGAGAGTCATCAGCACCGACGGTTTGTGCGTTCAACGCCACCAGTCCAATGCTTGTCGAAAAGAATAAGAGAAGGAAAAGCAGGACCGGCAAAACAAATGGGTGTTCGCGGAGCGGGCTGCGTCGCCGCCTGGAGCGTCTATATATAATTTTGCTGCGTGAAAATAGCTTTTTTCTCATAGCGGGAGGCCTTGGGCCGTGTACCGGCGGCGCGGCTGTCTACACATTTTACCCCTGTACCGCCCACCAAGAACTAGCCCTCATTTTAGCAAAGCCCGAGAGTCCCGCCAAGCAGCCACCACCGTACGAGTAACTGGAGAAAGTGAAGATTTGACCGTCTCGTCCTCAGTGGATAGCCAGGAAGCCTCAAGTATCTCACTCGGTTGCGGGCGCAATTGAACTGCCGCAGGCAAGCGGACGACATACGTATGGCACCAGAATGATAGGCCATACCCACGTAGTCTCTCTTCGCTCAATAGCTCCAGGTCTTCGGGCGCAACCTGGACACCGGTTTCTTCCTCTAGCTCACGAGCCGCTGCAACTGCCGGTGCTTCCCCGCGGTGAATACCGCCGCCAGGCAGCTCCCACTGCCCTGATCCCAGCCAAGGCCGCACGAGCAAAATCTTGCCTTCGGCCTCAACGATAACCCGCGTGCGCTTACTGCGTACCAGCAGCAAATACAGCGCCGGCCACGTTGCCCAAAAAACCACCTTGCCCACTGTCGCCCCGCCTATTTTCATAGTTTCTCCAGTGGTGCGAAGGCTACATTTAGTTTCTTGGTGCCTTTGCCTTTGAAATAGATGACTGCGTTGTCACCATCGATTTCGAGCACCGTGCCGACACCGAATAGTTGGTGCTTCACGCCGTCACCTTCGTTTAAGTCCGGGACGTACCGCGGCTCGTTATTATCAGGTTTCTTTACCGCATCCCACGGACTGCCGGCAAGCGAATCACTTGCCGAATAAGTACCTGCAAAGCCGGATGGTTCAGGCTGGAACGCGCCGTCAATTTCAGATAAGAACCGGCTCGGTGGATTGTGCTGCACACCACCATAGAGCATGCGGCTGCTGGCACTGATGAGATACAGCTCCTCCCGCGCCCGCGTCATACCGACATAGCAAAGCCGCCGCTCTTCTTCCATTTCCGATTGGTCATACAGGGCGCGCGAATGCGGAAAGATAGTCTCTTCCATGCCGGCCATGAACACAACCGGGAACTCCAAACCCTTGGCGGCATGCAGCGTCATGAGCGTGACGGAATCGCTGCCAAAGTCAGCGCTGTCCAAGTCGCTCACCAGAGCAACCTCTTCTAAAAACCCGTCCAAGCCCAGATCCTGGTATTCTTGGGCGACGCTGCACAGTTCCTTGACATTCTCTTGGCGCGACTCGCCTTGGGGCGTACCGTCATCGAGATAGTGATAGTAATCAATCCGGCGGATGAGCGAGTCAAGCAGGGCCGGAACGGCCGCGTCCTGCATGACTTCGCGGAGACTCAATATCATCTCACCCAGCTCATGAAATGCTTTCTTGGCCTTGGGCGTCAGATCAATGCACTGGTCGGCCTGATTCAGCGCCTGGAGCAGCGGCAAGCCACTCGTCTGTTGCCACGTCAGGAAATTCTGCACTGACTTGGTTCCCAAGCCTCTCGCCGGCACATTGACGATACGCTCAAAGCTGATGCGGTCGTCGGGCTGAAAGATAAGCCGGAGGTAAGCGATGATGTCTTTGATTTCTTTGCGGTCATAGAACCGAACCCCGCCAACAATCCGGTACGGGATGCCGTAGTGGACGAACGCTTCTTCGATTGAACGGCTCTGCGCGTTTGTCCGGTACAGTACGGCGAAGTCTTTGTAGCGGCGGAAGCGCGCCTCCACGGCGTTATGAATCCGGCGGACAATCGCCTCACCCTCCCCGCGCTCGCTGTTGACCTGCAGCAGCTGCACTGGCGTACCTGCGCCAGCACTAGTCCAAAGCTTCTTGTCCGAACGCTGTTGGTTCTTGGTGATAATGGCATGCGCGGCATCAAGGATGTGTTTGGTGCTGCGGTAGTTTTGCTCCAGCTTGATGATCGTGCAGTTCGGATAATCTTTCTCGAAGTTCAGGATGTTGCGGAAATCCGCGCCGCGCCAGGAATAAATACTCTGCCAGTCATCACCCACGACCGCGATGTTGTTATGCTCGCCCGTGAGCAATTTGACCAGCTTGTACTGGGCGGCATTGGTGTCCTGATACTCGTCAATCATGATGTACTTGAACTGCTGACGCCACTTGTCCCGAATCTCAGGACGGTGCTGCAGCATGCTGACGGTTTTGCTAATCAAATCATCGAAATCCAGCGCACCGGCATCCTTCAGAATCTTTTCATAAATTGGAAACACTTGCGCGGCTGCCCGCTGGGCGGGGCTGCTGCCCATGCCGGCGTATTCCTGTGGGGTTATCAGTTCGTTTTTGGCGCTGCTGATGAGGCCAGAGAGCGTCCGCGGCGGGAAGCTTTTTTCGTCAATCATTAGTTGCTTGCTGGCTTGTTTAACCGCAGCCTGGCGGTCCGACTCGTCAAAGATAACAAAACTCCGTGGCAAGCCGATGTGCTCGCCGTCTTGCCGCAGCAACCGCACGCAAATGGAGTGGAACGTACCCATGTACGGCATAAACGAACGGTTGTTCGGATCTTCGCCGAGCAGTTGCGCCACACGTTCGCGCATTTCCTTGGCCGCTTTGTTCGTGAAGGTAACCGCCAAGATGTTATATGGCGTCGCTTTTTTAGTGGCGATGATGTATGCAATGCGGTGCGTCAGGGTTTTTGTTTTGCCGGAACCGGCTCCCGCCTGGATGAGCAGCGGGCCTTCAGTGGTCTCTACCGCACGTCGTTGCTCCGGATTGAGGCCAACAAATAACGCTTCAGCATCCACCTGCCCCTGTTCTTCGTCAGCCCACGGGTCAACAATACCCCCGCTCAAATCAAAAGTCATGACACTTATTTTACCAAAATCCCGGGGCTATATCTGTTGTATTTAGTTAGTTCTGGATGATATCAAATGGTAGCTCGAGGCCGACGTCAATTAGTCCGGCATCGACGGCAAGGTACGCGCCGGCGGCCAAAAGCAGCAAGATGAGCACCAGCGTGAGCGGGCCGGGTGACTTGCGCTTGCGGCGAGCCTGGCCGATGGGTACAAAATACGTTTTTTCAGCGATAAGTTTCGCGACCGTCTCCTGGCGCGCCGCCTCTTCTTCCGCCGCTTTGTCCTTCTTGGTTGCTACGGCCTTTTCGGCCATGGTATTGACCGCAGCCGTGTCGGAAGATCGTGTCTCATCCGAGGCTTCAGCAGCCTGGTCGGCGGGTGTTTCTGGGGCTTCTTCACTTGCGGGCGTAGCTTCTGGCTCTGTGGTTTTGGTTGACTCGGCTTCCTTGTCTTCTTTCTGATCCTCGTCTCTTTCGGCTTCTTTCTCTTCTTCTGGTTCGGCCTTCTTGTTGGCCTCGGCAGCTTTGGCGAGTATTTCTGAAGCGGGCTTACCCTCACTCTCAGCCTTGACGCCTGCCTCTGGCTCTTCTGAATCCTTCTCTTTAGATGCCTCCCCCATGCTCAATGGTTCGATTTTCTTCCGTGTGGTGGTCGAAGATATCGGACGATCATTTGACGCGTCTTGCTCTGCAGGCGGCGCAGTCGAGGGCTCCTCTTCTTTCTGTTTGTCGGCCATCATTGGGTCCTGGAGAATGGGTGATTTCTTGATAATAATCGGCCGCGATGAAGCACTAGGCGCGCTCTTGCCGGGCTTTTTGACATCAAACGTCTTCTTGTCGTTCTTCTCGGAAGCCGCCATATGCCTACTCTTCCTCTCCGCGTTCGCGGTGTAGCCGGTATGCTGCCTGGACGATACCGGCGAACTTCTGATAATTAATGCTCGCACCGCCGACCAATACGCCGTCACAACCGTCAATCTCGAGGTAGCCTCGGACTATCTGGTCATCAACACTGCCGCCGTACAGAACCCGGACCTCCCGGGCAGCCTTCGGCCCGTACAGGTCTTTGATCTGCTCGCGGATAAACTTCATCTCTACTTCAGCTTCGCCGGGCTTCGCCAACTTGCCACCAAATGTACTGATAGCCCACACTGGCTCATAGGCGATAACGATGTCCTGGACTTCTCTGGAGGTCAGATTACTAAGCGCGGTCGTGACTTGATCGTGCAGCACCCGCCGTGTCTCGCCAGCACGCCGCTCGGTCTGGGTTTCGCCGACGCATAAGATTGGCGTAATACCATTCCGGACTGCAGACGCTACCTTTTCTCGTATAGTCGCCAAATCTTCGCCGAAGTGAATACGGCGCTCAGAATGCCCAATGATGGCGTAGTGCACGATATCCCGCAACATGGCGTAGGAGACCTCCCCCGTGAAGGGACCGTCGTCTTTGTGGTATGCGTTCTGGGCAGCGAGGCGGAATTTGCGCCGGTCAATCTGCAGGCTAATAGGCTGCAAGACCAGCATGCTCGGCGCCACGACTACCTCGATATCCCGATAGATCTGGATACGCTCGTGCAGGCGGTGCATGAGCATGCTTGCCTGCGATACGTTGAGGTGCATCTTCCAGTTACCGGCTATGAGGGTTCTGCGCATATGTTTTTTAATCTTTTTATACTACTTATGCTTCAGTGTACCATATGTTTACGCATCTTGGAGTGCTTCCACGCCCGGCAATTTCTTGCCGCTCATCAGTTCCAGGCTGGCGCCGCCGCCTGTTGAAACATGGTTGAACATATCTGCCAGTCCCCGCTGCTGAATGTAACCGACCGTATCGCCGCCGCCCACAAGCGAAAACGGCCGGCGCCCGAACTGGCCGAGCAGCGATTCGATAATAATTTCCGTACCATGAGCAAACGGGCCGGTCGGATCGTTCAAGGCCTTTGTCTCGGTCACACCCATGGTGCCATTCCAGATTACCGTGTTCACGAGCTGCATACCGCCGGCTATGAACGATGCCGAAAACGGACCGATATCCAGAATCATTTCATCATCCGCTACCCGGCTGGCTGTACCGTCCGGCTGCTTAGGATAATTCTGGATATCCGCAATCACTTGCGCATCCCAGTCGACGATGCGAGTTTGGGTACGGGAATCCATCTTTTTCGCAACCACGCCATCTTGCGGCAAATAGAACACAAAGTGACGCTTCCGCGCTTCTGCTCGGGCAAGGTCGACGATCTCTCTGGCTAAGTGGATTTCGTCAGGCTCGGTCAAGCTTTTGCCGGTCGCTATCCCCTCGGCCAGCAAGAATGTGTTTGCCATCGCGCCGCCGACCGCGACAAAATCAGCAATGCCAATAAACCGCTTGAGTATCTCGATCTTATCCGTAATTTTCGCACCACCGATGATTGCCATGAGCGGCCGTTTTGGCTCCTCCATCACCTTGGTAATAGTGGCTACCTCGCGCTCAAGCAGCAGCCCGGCAACGCTCGGCATTTGACGCGCAACAGCATCAGTGGTTGCATGCGCACGATGTACGACACCGAAACCATCCTGCACAAACACATCTGCCAAGCCCGCAAGCTTGGCCGCAAATTCTTTATCATTGGCTTCTTCTTGCCTGTAGTAGCGGACATTTTCTAGGAGCAACACCTGCCCGGGCTGGAGTGCCTTTGCAGCCGTTTCGGCCTCAGGGCCGATACAATCAGCCGCAAACGCAACTTCCTTGCCAAGCAGCTCACCGAGTCGCGTAGCGACCGGCCGCAAGCTGCACGCCGGGTCGTTCTTTGACTCTGGACGGCCAAGGTGCGAGCAAATAACCACCTTCGCATCGTGTTTCAAAAGGTATTTAATTGTCGGCAGCGACTGGAGTATGCGGTAATCATCGGTAATCTTGCCAGCCTGCACCGGCACATTATAGTCGGCCCTTACAAGAACCGTTTTGCCTGTGAGGTTGATGTCGCGGATTGTTTTCTTGTTGAAACCCAAGTGCCCACCCTCTTGTGTTTTATAGTACGCGTACTTTTATCGTGTCAGTGGTGCCAACAACACCAGGGTACTGGCCAGAAGCGGTTACGACAATATCACCCTTCTTCAACACCTTGTTTCGGTGTAGCCAATCGGTCAACTTAGCAGCAGCCTGGTCTTCGGCTGGCCGGACGTAGCTCTTGACGCCATAGGCTAGCGCCAGCTGCTGGGCGGTGATTTTGTTGGACGTTACCGCGATAACTGGCACCATCGGACGACGAGCCGTAATCTGCAATGCCGTTGCGCCACTAGCGGTCTCGGCGACAATCGCTGTCGCGTCAATCATCTCTGCCAAATTAATGATTGCTGATGATATTGCGCTTTGGCGGTTGCGGAGGTGACTGCCCGGGAAGATGACATTGAGCGGATTATTTTCCTGGGTATAGAGGATGACGCGCTTCATGACTTTGACGGACTCAATCGGGTAATTACCGCTGGCAGTCTCGTCGCTGAGCATAACGCAATCAGCACCGATAATTACTGCCGTGGCAATGTCTGATACTTCTGCGCGTGTCGGCTCTGGCACGTCAGTCATACTAGCCAACATCTGAGTAGCCACGATTGTCGGCCGGGCATACTTCAGGCCCAGGCCCACAATCTTGCGCTGGACAACTGGTACCGACTCCGGCAAGGTTTCGATAGCGAGGTCACCCCGCGCTACCATGACCGCGTCAGCTTCGGCGATAATGTCTTCCAGGTTATCAACAGCTGCCTTGGTCTCGATCTTGGCGATAATGCGCGCCTGGCTGCCGAGGTTCTTGAGCATGGTGCGGAGCTTGCGGATATCAGCACCTGTCTGGACAAAGCTCAGCGCTACATAATCAATTTCCTGTGTCGAGCCAAAAGTGATGTCTTCTTTGTCCTTCTTGGTAATAATATCCCCGCCAAAGTCTGTGTCCGGCAGGTTAATGCCTTTGCGCTTAATCAAAATGCCGTTGTTTTCGGCCTGGACATGCACGACGCCGTCACGGACGCTGGTTACGGTCGTCTGGACCTTGCCATCATAGAGGTAGAGGCGCTCGCCACGCTTTACCTTTTTACTCAAGTCGTACTGGGTCGGTATCAAGCCGGTTTTGTCGTAGTCAGCCTGGTACTTGAATGACAAGTGCTGGCCAGTCTTGACGGTAATAATGTCATCAAAGTCACCTAGGCGGATCTTAGGCCCTTGCAGGTCTTGGATAATCGCGACTGGCTTGTCGTACTCGCGGCTTGCCTTGCGGATCCACTTAATACGCTGGCCGTGCTCATTGTGGTCGCCGTGGCTAAAGTTTAAACGGAGACCGTTTGCGCCCGCCTTAATGAGATCCAAAACCGCTTCGTAGCTGTCGGTTGAAGGCCCGACAGTTGCGATGATCTTGGTTCGCTTATATTTCCGTAACGGAACATTAGGAATACGATTTGTGACTTCCATACTTAACCTTTAGTTTAGTGCTTATGTTTGCTTCTCACAAGGGGCTAAAAGTTTAATACCAGCACCTGCCCATAAAACCAGATGGTGACCTCACGGGCAGAACAGCCCGGCGGGCTGTTACTGTAGACACGAGGGAACCGTCGCCCGATTTTGCGTCGCCTCACTCTTCAAGCAAGATCAGCTTACCTTCAATGAAATTAATTCACTACAAATGGTGACCCCAAGGGGAATCGAACCCCTGTTGCCGGGATGAAAACCCGGTGTCCTAACCGCTAGACGATGGGGCCCCGTTTGGGCTTGCCCAAATGGGTAAATGCATGGGGCCACCATTTGAAGTGAATTGTTAATGCATCTTGTTTTATGAGGCAAGCTGAATTCCCAGTGTCCTAGTCACGTCCCGCGACCCCGAAACTTTCATACTACAAACAAGTTTGTAATCTGAAAGGTTTCCTTGCATACCGCCGCTGGCGGTATTCACATTAGACGATGAGGCCGCCAACTAATTTCATAGAGCAGCGCTGGTGACGCTTTGACCTTGTAACAACGTAAGAATTGTATCATAACAGAGACGGCAAGAAAATCCCCCGGACGTTAATCCGGGGGATTTATCTTTAGTGAGAGCGGTCAGTCAGTGCTCTTTTTGCAAACTATCCGCATCGTAGCACAAAACGACTGTTTTGCCTAGCCTTTATCCACAAGTCTTCTATCTGGACCTTGGCATGGATGCAGCGCACGGAAGAAGCGAAGCGCACAGCAAGCCGTACTTATGGTACGGTGCGCGAGCACTACAGCTTCTGACAAAGCGCTGCGCCATGAGTGCCGGCGGAGTTTCTGGCTTTGCCAGAAAGCAGGCCGGCACGACCAAGGCACCAGGGGTTACTTGCGGCGGCGTGTTGCTACGTAATGCGCAGCTGCACCAGCAGCGCTCGTGACACCGAACAGGCTCACGATACCGCTAACACCAGTCTTCGGAAGCTCCTTTGGCTCTTCTGGCTTCTCGGGCTTCTCAAAGTTTACCTTTGCGACACAGTTTTCGGTTGTTGAAGATTTCTCTTCGCCGTCAACCGTGAAGTAAACGGTTGCACGCACAGTGTACTCACCAACCTTCTCGTAGGTATGAGTAGCTGTCGTCTGGTTTGTAACCAGTTGGTCTGAGCCATCGCCAAAGTTGTAGACAACGTGCTTGAAGGCAGCGCCGTTTACGGCAGTGTACTTCACTGTTGCTTCAACCTTGCGATCGCCAAGCTTCTTGAGCGTTAGTGCGTCACAGACGTACTTCGGCTCTTCCGGCTTCTCTTCACACTCCTTCTCTACTTTCGTAACAGAAGTGTTGTAGTACTCGTTCATGCCTTTCGGGCGTGCGACACCGACATTGCGGAAGTCGTAGACGCCACATTCAGGCAATTTGTCTGCAGTCGGTACCTTGACCTCGAATTTAACGAAAGCGTTGGCGCCCGGCTGATAGTCACCGATGACAATTCCGCCGGTAGCGATGTTGTCGCTGTTATATTTTACGCCGCTTGGGTTATTTTCATTGGCTAGGTAGGTCGTACCTGGGACATATGTCATCGCAGGAGGCAGATTGTCACGGATGACAACTTCCTCATGCTTGGTGTTACCAATGTTCTGATAGGTAATGAGGTACTCAAGCGTATCACCGGGCTTAGCGGTGTTGTTGTTTGACCACTCATTGCCCGAACCCTTAACGCGAGACTGCTTAACAATCTTCACACCAGGTACGCGGACACGGACAAGCACTGTCAGTGTTGCGTCAAAGTTCCAACAAGGCTTTGCGTCTTCGAGAACGATACCATGACCGCCGTAAACGACATCGTCAGATACTTTCTCTTCAACGTCTTGCACGTTTTCGTTCGTGCCCTTGTTGTGCTTCCACACTGCAGAACCTGGGATGTACTCTAGGTAAGCGTCATCACGGTCAAGATTGACTGTGACGCTGTCCTGCATTGTGTTCGCGTTGTCAGCACTTACTGTGCTGCTAATAACTTGCTTTTTGCCAGGGGTCGTAGGAATGTCTACCTTTACCCGCAGGTTCTCAGCAATCTTGCCTGAGTTCGCATCTTCCATGTTGTGGTAGTAGACTTGAACCTTCAGGACTTGGTCGTAAGAAGCGTTAACTTCCCTCTTATAGGTAGTATCGCCAGCTGTTACGTTGGCAATACCCATGGTGCTCTCGATTTGGACACTGTTAGCTGAAGCAGAAGTTAGCGGCAGCACAACGGCTGCAGCAGCTGCGGCAACGGCAACAATAGCCCGTTTCGGAAGAGCGCGGAACAGACGAGAAAATACTCGTTTCATATACACCTCCCTTAAATTAATAAGGACTTATTTAACTTAACTGGACCACTCTGCACTAAATTGTTAAACAACGATGAGAGCAACACCGGAGTCCTCACCACTCCTCTTGCAATTGCCCCCACAATTCTTAAGGCAATTTTAGCACAACGGTTTCAATTTGTCAATATTATGCTTTTGCTTATTCAATTGTTAACGTGCGTTGTCTTCGCCCTCCCACCAGGCACAGAGTCAAATCATTACAGGTCATATTTATAAGTTACAGCTGAGCAAACCAAGGAGGCGGCTTTGCCGACTCGACTGTTTGCGATGCTAAAGGAGAATCAGACCGAAAAACGAAGCCTTTTGTGCTGCGCACAAAAGCGAGTTACAAGGTCTTGATTCGACGTGGGTACTGCAGGGGGACTTGGCTAAGCGCGTGAGCGCAAAGAACAACGCCGAAGCGTCGAACTCCAAGTCCCTCTGCGTGACTACGTACCCGTACTGCGAGTGCTGGTTTTGGTAGACCTTACGGTCAACCGAAGGTTAGCAACCTCCCTCGTTTTATCCCCTGAGGGATGGCGCATACGAGGTATACCCTCGCTCAACCTCAGAAGGGGTTGCTGATCTCGGACGAGTTGTCCGAGGGCGTCTCCTCCTGATGGTTGTTCCCCGGGCTGTTGTCCTGGAGCGCACCGTCGTCCCGCTGAGGGGGCGAGGTGATGTTGGGGCCGACGACGCCACCGCCGCCGGGGAGCCCGACCGAACCACTCGGGGTACCCGAGCCGTCCGGCGAACCGGAGTTCGACCCACTGGGAGTCGGATCCGGTGCCGGACCGGGAACGGTACGGTTGTCCGCCGGCCGCGGTGCAGTGTTCGTCGGCGGGGTCGCCGGCGCGCCGGGGGTTGGCCCGACGTTCACACCACTGGTGCGGTTGTTCTGCGGATCCTGACGCCGAGGCGTCGGCGGGTCCGGCTGGAACCTGACACTGTCGTGCTCGCAACCCTCCGGGGTCAGGTGGGTACGCGGCGGGCACGGAGGCACCGTCGTGGTTGTCGTCGGCGTCTCGGGCGGCGGGTTGTCCGTCGGTCCCTTCGGCACATCCGGTCTGTGCTCCAACGTGACGATGTTGGCACAGCGGTGCATGACCCAGAGAACGTCACCGTTCTTGAAGGTGACCTTGACGGCCTTGCGGTCGCCACGAATCCCGGCGGATTCCGCCTGGACGTAGCCACCTTCGGTCATGCCGGTGTTGACGCCGTTGGCCGGAGCCTCGGACATCTCCACCGTCGCGCTGTCCCATGCGCCCTTCACCTGGTACCAGATCTTCCGACCTTCCTCGTTCAGGCATCCGCCTTCACGGAGGGTGGCCGGATCGACCTTGGTGCCCTGCGGGGTGTACTCCCACATGTAGGCGAGCGCACGTTCGTCGTGCCCAGCATAGGCGACGAGCTGATCGATGACCTCGCGGGGCTGACCCTCGAGACCTGCCGACAGCACCTTGTTGTGCTTGTTCTCGTCGTGCTGGATGGTGAACTGCGCATCACACTCCGGCTCGGGAGCCGAAGTGGTCGTCGTTCCCTCGTCGACGATTGTCGACGTGGTCGTGGTGTCGGGCGTCTCGTCCGCACCACTCTCCTTGCTGCCCACACCCCCCCAGAAGAGGAGTACGGCAACCAAGATGACCACAGCAGCCGTTACGGCTCCTGCTGCCTTCCTGTGTCGCTCCATTTGTCACCTCCTTGGGGTGGTTGTGGGCGGAGCTGCCCGGTGTTGGGAACTTGCACTTCGCGGACGTAGGGGTATCGACACCTCTCGCACCTTGCGGCGCGGCGGAACCTTTCCGCACGTCCCGGGTGGATCAGCAGTCGCGAGACTTGCTCTTGACCAAGATCCAGACCCAGTAGCCGACGAGCATCGCCAGCACGAGGACCAGCAGAGCGCGGATTACTCCGTTCTCGACCCATCCTCTGTCGCCCTGCGCCCACTCAAGGACATCGTCGTAGAAGTTGCTGGTCAGGACCAGTGCTCCCACGGCCGCCGCGATGGCAGCAAACGACGCCTTGAGCCAGAACCAGCGGTCGCGGATGCGAACCGCACGGATCCGGTAGACGATGACGACTACCGCGATGGCGACGACTACGACGAGGATCTCAAACCACGTCATTTCGTCTCCTTCCCGGTAGGGCTAGCGCCCGATGAACCGGACCTCGCGGATGGAGATCGGCCTGCCGTCGTCGTCGGTCTCCACGACCTGGTACTTGGAGGGGTCCTCCTGGTAGTCCTCCAGGTCGATGGTGGCCTTGACGCTGCCCCGCTTGTCCAGCACCTTGACCTTGTGGGCCGTGGCGGCGGGCTGCGGAGCCGGAGCGGTGATGTGACGCGGCTTCTGGAGCTTGGTCACGTTGCCGCCGCCGTCCTCGTCGGGCAGGAAGCCGTCGTTGATGAACTGGTTGATGCGGGCCTGGTCATCACGCCGGACGGCGTTGACCTTCTCGCCATGCTCATCGTAGACGTAGATGTACTTGTCCAGACCGGCGACCGTGCCACCCTCACCTTCCTCGGACGGCTTGTTGACGCCGAGCTTCTGCAGCAGGGCACTCCTGGCCTCATCACCGAGATCGGGGCGGAGGTTGAGGACGAAGTCAACGATCTCCAGGTCCCGATGGTTGGTGTCGGAGTTGGCTCGAGCGATGAGGGCGTTGACCTGGCGTGCGACCCGCTTGGTGGCCCTGTCCTCATCAGAACGCTCGATGTTCTGGGCAGCGGTAATGACGGAATTGCGGTCGATGGGCATTGTATCCCCTTCCTTTCTGCCGCGCCTTTGCGTGGCAAAGTCGGATCGCTTCGCTTGCCAGGCGGGATTGCCCGGAAGCTGCATGCTTTTCTCCTTCGCCGCGGGTTGCGGACAGTCAAGGATATCCCCTGGGGAGGGAAGGCATTTATCAGGACGTGGACCAACATCCGGACAAAAGCCTCCCCTTCAAACCAAGAGATAAAGGGAACAAATTTACAGTGTATAGGGTTTACCTCTCAACCAGTTGCCTGGGAGAGGCGTACGTAGTCACATATTCTGCCTCTACTGGAGCAAGGGCTTTCCAAAAGAAAACTCTCGCTCAACATCTGAGAGCAGACTGCAGAGAATAGGAGATATCAGGGGTAATACCAGCAGTAGACCACTAGTAATGTAATACTAGCGACCTCTGTTACTGATAAGCCAGATACTCTCTACAGCCTGCTCTCGGGTAAAGAGGCAGCGTATGAACTGTAATGATCTGACTTGTAAACGTACCCCTGAACTTTGGGGTCACAGAGAGCAGTATATGAAACTGCCCGCCGGGGTATCCGTACCTTCCCACCCCTGTTCGAGGTTGCTTAAATACTACCACGATAGGTTAGTTTTGTCAATGCTTATGTAACTATTTTGACATAAGCGCAATGGATAGGTATTTAAGCTTAAACGACTAAGCCCGTCGTCTACCGTGCCCGGTAGCGGACGAACACCAGTCGTGCCGCTGTTCCGCCAATCGTGAATGCGCTGAATAAGGCGATGATCTCACTGGCGGCGCCAGTCTTTGGCAATATCTGAGGGACTGGCGGCGGAGGTGTTACTTTAGCTTTGACTTGTGGTAGACATACTTCGACAAAAGCATCATCCTGCTTTTCCGGAAGGTCGCGCGGCTGGACCCGAACAACGTTCCGCAGCCGGTCATCGCCACAAGCTTCAACGTCGTTACCGACTGTTGCTCGGTACGTAACAACCACCTCCCGGTCAACCGCAATAGAGCCTATATCAACCGCGTCGCCAGTTGGATTACCCTCATGCTCTTCGCCATCAACACGTAGACTATCGCCAATAAATGCCAGGCCGGTTGGCAACTCATCGCGCACCATAACATTCTCAAGGGTAGTTTCGCCGGTATTGCGTATCCTTATCCTGTACTCCAGCTCGTCACCTTGACGGGCAGAAACTTGATTCATGAAATCGGTGGAGTCCACATTCCGCACGTCTTTTTCTACCTCAAACTCAGGAACCTTGGGCTGTGACGGTGGCGGAGGTGGGGGTTGAGGCGCTGGCGGTGGA
>CAZDQS010000006.1:0-40071 GCA_964507855.1 uncultured Candidatus Saccharibacteria bacterium
GCGGTGGCGATGGTCTGAAGTCACAATGGTCTTCGACGTAGTCATTGCCCGCAACATTGTACTGCTTGCAGAGATCATCCGCAGTTTCGAGCGCAAACGCCGGATGAGTCGACTCCCGTCCGGGCAGCCGCACCTGGATGCGCCGGAACACATCAGTTGCCCGCCCGGTTGAATCAATAACATACTGGGCTCCGCTCAAACGCAACGGTACCGGGGAACTGTCGGTAAAGGCAACGATAGTAACTGACGATGACGCGTAAATTGATCGAAGCTGAAGATAGAAGCTTGTTCCATTCAGCCCCGTTATGTCAACAGTGCAGTGGCGGGGGTTATCTTGGGTACCTTGATTGCTCTCGTGACAACGGCCGTCACCGATAGGACCCTGCCGGTCCCTGTCACCCACACTGCTGTTGCTAGCATATGCAACACTACCCCGCTGGCCTGGTGATGCAGAAGCGCTCGGATAAAGGAATGTCGTGAATGTATTATTTATCAAATCATCACGGCCTACACCGCTATCGGTTCTCGTGAGGGCTGCCCTCAAAACGCCAGTCTCACTCTGCCACTGGCCTGCAGCCGTACCAACCGGCGCAAAGTCCGTTGCCCCGCTAGGACGGAATTCCGGTAAAACATCCGGATTATCATAAGATGTTGCCTGCCACGCGATCCGCAGGCGATTAATTTGCTGCCCGCCATGACTGTTAATCGGCACGCCCAGGGACGTCGCGGTACCAACATCGTCATACTGAAGATTTGGCGGAGCCGGATTGACCAACAAGCAGGTGTACTGGACGAGCGATGTTTCATCGAGCATGCCGTCTTCCGTAAATACTCCCTCAGGGCCGCAGGAAAGTTTTTCACCATTAAATCCGCCCCTGATCTTCTCCACCGCCCGATTAATACCCGTTTCGGCGGCATAGAAAGCCTGAGTGCTCAGCTGTCTGTCAAGCGTCTGCCGCTGCTCACGGCTGATAATGCGCGAGAAGCCGATAGTAATCAGACTCAGCACCACCATAACGACTGTCGTGATAATAATAGACGCCATGCCGTACTGGTTCTGCCTGATGCTGGTGGTTTGCTGAGAATGCGTCATGACTCTGTGTCCTCTTTACTTTAGCAGCCTTGTTACGGCCGTATTAAGTCCCGAAACAGCGCAGAATTGTGCCCCGATAAATGTCCCACGACACGCGATTGTATCTGGGTCATCAATATTATTGAACACATCCTGGGTGCCATCATCATCGCCATATGCCACCTTTACTGATACCTCCCACATAGAACGGGCAGGATTAGAAGGATCAAGCGGAACAGCCGTAAACTTCATCAATCGCATATGCGCGCTCACAAGGTCTTGCCCTTCGACTGTCGGCTGATCCAGCGAAAGGTCGACAGGAGTACAGGGCTGGGATGCCGCCTTCCTGTCGCGCCATAGGGCATGCTTAACATGTCCCGATCCTGTTCCCACCTGTTGTTTCAACTGATACGTGTATCGCTGGGTGCCAACGCAAAATACGCCACTATCGGCACCTGACGGCGTGCCGGTGACAGGAATGGGGGTTACTCCTGAGAACTGTATTGGTCGTGAGACTTCGTCAATAATTGTCCGCGCTACCTCTTGTGTGTGCGCCATTGTTACACCGCGGTAAAACATCCTGCCGACCTGCACAAGTGCTGCTGTACCTGCCATCAGTAATAACGCCGATATAATCGTTGCAATCATCAACTCAAGTACCGTGAAGCCCTGTTGGCTTGCCGGCACTATTAGTGTCCCCTGGCGGCTTGGTTTGTATTTACTGATCACCTGCTAGTGTCCCCTGGCGGTCTATAGCTTTGTACCCTCTTATGCTTAAGTATACAAGAACCAGTATCACGCACAAGTATCCTTCTACTCACATTATCCGGCAATTTTGTGAGCACAAGATCCACAACCTCCACCTTCACGCCAAAATGCACTGAAACAAGCACTACACTAATGAGCCGTCCCTGTTAACTCACCAACGATGGCCAAAGACGAAGCATGCCTAGACACCGTCCCCGTTTGTATCACAGGGTAAGCGATGGTTCGGTAATGGTACAAGCTGTGTTTCGGTGTAGCTATCGCTCTTGCCGGCACTGTCGTAGATAGTCAGGGTTACTCTATAGTTCCTACACTGACCTTCAATTCTGGGGAAAGTAATATATATTCTGTCACCAGGCTGGCACTCCCTATTGGATATAGTCCTAGCATATGAAGAGTCTGTGATGCCATTTATGAGCCACGTACAGGCATTAATAGTGGAGCCTGAGCTGGGGGTAGAGTTATTGAGAAAGTTTTTACCATAATACAGTGTGTTTGAATTCCCTGGATTTGGAGATGTCCAGTCATTGAATCCGGCCGCGGGATCATCGTCACCCGACGGTGGTGGGGGTGGAGGCGTCGCACCTGGCGGGAGCGTGGCAGTGGCCACTGGCGGTGGGAGGACTTCGCTGAGACCGTAGTAGAACTTGACCTCGTCCTTGCCGCCACCGAGGCGGTCCCAGCGGACCACGAGCTCAAAGACGTCATCGGTGTCATCGTAGCGCAAGCCGGCATGATAGCGGTCCGGGAACTGGCAGTCAGCCGGGTAGCCGCTAAAGTCATCATCGGCCAGCACGGTAGCTGGATCATCAGTCAGCGGCACTAGGCCCGGCTGTGCCGTCACCGGATCCTTGGCAATACAGAACCAGTCATCAGTAAATACCGCATCGTTTGTCGGAGCCAGGTTCTTCACGAACTCCAGTTGCGTTTCGGCGACCTTCAGGGCTTCACCACGCTCCTGGGAACGCTGCGCAGCCCGCAGGCTGCGGTTGGCGCTGGCATAGGCCACACCAATGATAAGGCCAAGGATAGCAAGGGCAATGAGGACTTCAATGATCGTGTCGCCACGTTGACGAAAACGCATACCACTCATAGCTAACAGTCACCTCCTGCCTGGTCGATACTTGTTGTTAATTGGCGTCCTTGCTCACCAATGGTAATGCTGCCTTTTTGATCCGACGTGCCGCTCTCAAAGCATATCTTTACACCACCGGCTGCTTTTAGTCGTGCCTGGGCTTCTTCATCCTTCAGGTCGTCTTCTATCCACCGAACAATATCCGCCCGTGGCCGCTCTATTGCGCCGAGAGCTACTGCCATACTCACCTGCTGCGAGCCTGAAACAACATCCGTCCCACTCGAACCGCCAAGCTGAGCAAGGCTGCCGAAGAAGCCTATAGCACTAATATCCTCGTTAGCCGCGTTTTTTACCGAAGTTACCCGCAAACCCCACTGCAGCAGATTCCGTTGTGTCAGGTCTGCCTTATCGGGCGGGCTGACATTAAAGCCTGTAGCTAAGGGGTCAACGGCTTTTGGTAGCGCGTCAGCTAGTGAGTTGACCTCGACTGGGCCATTCGTCGTCTGCCGCAGTCGACGACCAACAACAGTAAAGACGTTATAGCCCTCACGGCTGGTACCCGCTTCGGCAAACTGCACTACCTTGCCGATAAATACACACTGGTCGTTTGTACCGGCGCTATTATCTGTATCCTCAAATCGTATCGCACCACCCACTGAGGCCACCGTACAGCTAAAACCGCCATTATTCGGGTAAAATCCCGTGCTCACGTCGTTGATGATGTCTTGGATCCGCGAATCAACATCACGTAAACCTTGGGCAAATTGCGTACGTCCTTGCCTTCCCTGCACCGCCAAAACAGCGCTGACAAACAAGGCCGCGCTGACCACCATGACTATCATGACTTCAACCAGAGTATATCCCCGATCACTGTCCGCTTTTGGCTGCGTGCTTGGTGTGTATTTCATGTTGATCCTGATGACTTGCTCGCTTTTACCCCAAGACCGGGGCGCATCTTTTAGCTCAGTATACCACAAGCATTATGTGGTAATTTTAGTAGAAAAGAAATGTATTACTGTACCAGCTCACCATAACTTCACCGAAAAGCCGGACAACGATTGTCGCCAGGATAAGGTAAGGCCCGAACGGCAACTGCGTTTTCCGTGTCGCCTTGCCGGTTGCGAGCAACGGCACAGCAACCAAAGTACCGAGCACTGAAGCTAGGAAGATAACAAGCAACACCAGGGACGGCTGCTGCAACGTAAGGCCAATTACAGCTCCGAGCTTGACGTCACCACCGCCAATCCATTTACCTTGGGATAATTGGAACAGTAGCCAAAATAAACCCCCGCCAACAACCACGGCGAGCAGCGCCTGAAGTGCCGCTGACCAGCCACCGTCAAAAATTACGATATCCACTACCAAGAAAACTCCGGCTATCACCGCCATTGGTGCGGTCAGCCTGTTCGGTAGCAGCATCCAGCGCACATCATACACAAGCAGTGCCATAAAGCCGGTTAAGAGCACTAACCACCCGACAAAAGTCACTACCCCGCGTGCATCAAAGCCAAGTGGCCAAAAGCCATATGAAGCGACGAAAAACGCTGCGGTGGCCAGCTCTACCAATGGATACTGCCATGATATAGCCTTACCACAGTAACGGCACTTGCCCTTCAGACTCAGCCAGCTTACGACCGGTACCAGGTCCCGAGCTGCGAGCGTATGGCGGCAGTGCGGACACATTGACCGCCCATGCACGATAGAGAGTTCTTTGTTCTTTTTACTTCTTGCTTTGCGGCTTCCGCCCTCCTCCTGTTCATGCAGGCGCCAGACCAAAGCATTCACAAAACTCCCCAGGCACAGCCCAAACACAAATAAAGCAAGTGTAATCATTACCAGTATCTTAGCATAAGCCCGTTAAAGTCAGGTTATAAGAAAAGAGCCCCCGGGACTGGAGGCTCTTTTGTCTTGGCTCTTTGATCTAGCCGTCTTGACATTGCTGAGCGTCGTTCTCAAGCGTGTAGAGGGCCACAAACTGACGGTTTGAGCCACCTTCGGCCATTGTGCCATTGCACTTAGCGCCGGTAACAATGACGATTTCCTCTTCGTCATTCGGATGGCTGCCAGGTACACTAGCTGTGATCGATACCGATGACGCATCGTAATAACCCAGCTCTACCGGAACCTCATTCGGGTTACCGCTACCCATGGTGAATTCTGCATTACCCGTATTCCAAGAGTTTGGCAGCTGGCCGCGGTTATTATTAGCAAACTCCGTAACGCCTGCAAGAAGCGCGCTGGCGTCGTTAGTGCGCTGCGTGTTGCGTGAGTTACGTCGCAGAGCCGGAATCGCCAGGAACACGATGAGCATGATCAATCCCGCGATCAACAGGACGATCATAACTTCGATGATCGTGAAGCCTCTGGCTTCTTTGTGTACTTTACTTGACATACTGCAAATGCCCCCTTTGCGGCTTTTTATTATTGCTTATGGTTTGAATAGTAAAGCGCCATAATCAAAAAAGCAATAGCAAAATGTGCTATATGACATCCAATTCACCGACGAGGCCATAGATTGGCAACAGGATGGCAGCAACAATAATGACTGCGACAACACCTAGAACAATCATCAACGCCGGCTCAATAACCGTCTGAATAGTCTTGATCTGGTTATCCACCTCTTTCTCGTAGTAGTCCGCCGTCTTGGCAAGCATTGCTTCGATTGAGCCTGATTGCTCACCAATCTGCAACATACTTGGCACAAGCTCGAGGAAGTTGGGGTCATCCTGCAGTGCTGAAGACAGTGCTTTACCGCCCTTGACCTTCTCAATTGCCTTCTTAATAGAATCAGCGATATGGACGTTATTTACAGCGTTGGCAGTAATGTCCAGCATCTGGATAAGCGGCACACCACTGGCAACCAACGTCGTGCCGGTGCGGGCGAAGCGCGCCATATACATCTTCATGAACAACAGACCTATCGGCCAGGCACGCATCTTCAGTTTGTCTATTGCTCGCTTCCCTCCCAAAGTACGAGCCCACCGACTACCGAAGAACACCCCAATACCAATCAGGATGAGCACAGCCCACCAGAACTTCGTCACAAAGTTCGACACCGCCAGCAAGAAGCGCGTAATGAATGGCAGTGTCGCGCCCGGCATGCCGTCGTACATCTCTTTAACCTGTGGCAAGACGCTAACAATCATGAAGGTCACCACACCGACCATCACGAGCAACACGATAATCGGGTATACCATTGCACCCCGCACCTTCGCGATAAGTTCGGCGTCCTTTTCCTGCTGGTTGGCTAAACGCTCCAGTGCTGCGTCAAGCGTTCCTGACGCTTCACCAGCGGCAATAAGACTCACGTACACTTGGTTAAACACTTCTGGGTGCCGCCCAAGGGCTGCAGAGAAAGCCGAACCGGCCTCAACATCAGCAATAACAGTATTGATAACCTGCTTGAGCGGCTTACTGTTCGTCTGGTGGCTGACGTTGCGCAAGCTCTGCACCAGTGGCAAACCAGCATTGATAAGCGTTGATAACTGGCGCGAGAACAACACACGGTCTTTGGCGCGCACCCGGTTGAAAATCTTACCCATAAGGCCACTGCCGGCATCCTTGAGCTTAATCTCTATGGGTGCAAAGCCTTGTTGTTTGATTAGCTTGGCCGCGGCGTGCTCGTTCTCGGCTTGTACTTCAGCCTTGATCCGCTCGCCTGTTTCGGCGTTCCTGGCAGTATAGGAATAGGTCAGCATCGGATAGTCTCCCCCGCCACGATGCCAGAAAATGCCCTAACCGCTTGGCTTCCGACTTGTGGTTCCTGGCTTTTCATTCTTATCCTCTCATCAACCTATCGAGTTCATCTAAGTCAACTGCGTAATTGCGGGCTTCATCATAGGTAATCGTACCGTTGTGGACCAACGTGACAAGCGTCTTGTCCATGGATTGCATACCGAACTCTGCCCCTGTTTGGATAACAGCTTCAAGCTGGTGGCTCTTGCCTTCGCGGATGATATTACGAACCGCCGGTGTCGCAATCAAGATTTCGGCAGCAGCAATACGCCCACCGCCAATAGACGGCACGAGACGCTGCGAACAGATAGCCATCAACATGTTTGCCAGCTGGGCGCGTACCTGTGGCTGCTGGTGGGGCGGAAAGACGTCAATCATACGATCAATACTCTGTGAGGCCGAGTTGGTGTGTAGCGTCGCAAAGACCAAGTGGCCGGTTTCAGCGATGGTAATAGCTGCAGCAATAGTCTCTAGATCGCGCATCTCACCAATGAGCACCACATCCGGATCCTGGCGAAGGCTCGAGCGGAGCGCAGCTGAGAACGAATACGTGTCATAGTGGACTTCACGCTGGACGATCACTGACTTCTTGGACTTGTGCGTAAATTCTATCGGATCCTCGATGGTAATAATGTGCGCCGCCCGCTCCATATTGATCTTATTGAGGAGCGCTGCAAGCGTAGTGGACTTACCCGAACCCGTTGGTCCAGTCACGAGCACGAGTCCACGCGGATATTCGGTGAACTTGTTGACTATTTGCGGCAGACCAAGCTGCTCAATAGTCAGGATCTCGTTCGGAATCAAACGTAATGCGCCCGCCAGATTGCCTCGTTCATGGAAAGCGTTCACACGGAAACGGCCCAAGTCACCAAAAGCGAAACTAAAGTCAAACTCCTTGTCTTTGAGCAGAATTTGCTTTTGATCCTCGTCAAGCAACGAGAAGACAAGCGTCTCAACGGCCTCTTCATTCAAGGGATCAGAACCTGACACTGGCGTGAGCGACCCGTCAATACGCAACATTGGCGGCAAGCCTACCTGCAAGTGAAGGTCAGAAGCCTTTTTCTTAATAACCTCTTCGAGCAGTAGTTCTATTCTTAGTTGGCCCGGCATAATTTTGTTCCACCTTTTACCATATGTTTTTGTCCCTAGGCGCTATCAGCCGCCGCAACGCGGTTTACCTCCGTCAGTGACGTATTCCCTGCCAAAGCCTTCAGGTAACCGTCTTCGCGCATTGTTACCATACCCTGGCTTTGTGCCACTTTTTGGATTTCTGTGCTGGTAGCCCGCTTCAAAATGAGCTCCTGGATAGCTTCCGTTACCTCGAAAACCTCGTACAGGCCCATTCGACCCTTGTACCCTCCAGGCGTTTCAGGACTATCTTTGCCCTTGTACAAAGTATAAGCGTTTTGGGCGCGAAGTGGCAAGCTTTCATACCCCAAATCCTCAGAAACAGCTTTTACATCTGTCTCTTTCTCGGGCAGTAGGTTGCCCAAGGTCGCATGAATAGCTTCTGTTTCAGCCTTCTCGGTCTGGTATGCCTCCTTGCCCTCGCCCGCCAGACGCCGCACCAGACGCTGGCCAATAACGGTGTGGACTGTTGAGGCAATCAGGAAGGGTTCAATACCCATATCCAAAAGGCGCGGGAGAATACCAGCGGCCGAGTTGGTGTGCAGCGTCGAGAACACCAAGTGGCCGGTCAGTGCCGCCTGTACAGCCAGGGTGGCGGTTTCTTTGTCGCGAATTTCACCAACCATCACCACATCAGGGTCCTGCCGGAGAATAGAGCGCAACCCCGAGGCAAATGTCAGCCCCACATCAGCGTTTACCTGAATTTGATTAACTCCGTCAATCTTATACTCAACCGGGTCTTCAAGCGTGATGATGTTAATTGCTTCATTCTTGATTTCCTGGAGCAATGCGTACATTGATGTCGACTTACCTGAGCCGGTCGGTCCACTGGTCAAGATCATGCCGTTCGGCCGCTGCAAGCCCTTTCTGATAAGGCGCAATGACCGGCCAGTATAACCCATGTCTTCCAGCTTGAGGCTCGTACCGGTCTTATCGAGTAAACGGATAACCACCTGCTCGCCCCACACGAGCGGCGCAATGGCGATACGCAGGTCAATTGGCCGGTTATCCACCTGGATGGTGAACTGGCCGTCCTGCGGGATACGGTGTTCATCAATTTTGAGATTGGACAGAATCTTCACGCGGGACACCAGCGGCGCTTCCGTGCTCTTTGGCAAGCGCATAATTTCACGCAAGACCCCGTCTACCCGGCAGCGGATCTTAAACTCTTTCTCCAGTGGCTCCATGTGAATATCGCTTGCTCGGTTCTTCACGGCGTATTCGAGAATCGTGGAGAGCGCTTTGCTGATCGGCGAGTCTTGTACAATTGTCTCAATCGTATCGGGCTTGTCGGCCTTTGCCTCCTTGGCGCGATCTGCCTGCTGGGACTCGATATCTCGCACCATACCGCTGTCCAGATGGCCGGTATACTGGCTCAGAACTTGGCGAATGCCCGACTCGCTCGCTGCATAGACCCGCAGAGGTCGGCCAATTTTGTTCGACAGGAAGTCAACCGCCTGCACGTTATCGGCATCCAGCATAGCCACCACCAAACGGTGCTGCATCTCCCCTAGCGGAACCGCCATGTATCGCTCAGCTATCTCCTTCGGGAGGAGCGCCAAAACTTCTGGCTTCACCTTCACGCCGGACAAATTAACGTATGGTACCTTGGTGATTTTCGCAATTGTCTTGGTAAGAGACTCGTCACTTACCCCACCCTCTTCTAGGACAAGGCTTAGGAGGGGCGTGCCGGTATCAGCAGATTTTTTCTTAAGCTCTGCTAATTTCTCCGCGGCCAACAAGCCATCGGCGACCAAGGTATCTTCGACCTGCTTCTGGGCTGCCGCTGACAAGACGCTCATGGTCAATACCCCCTACTGGACATTAAACGGCTGCGGATTCGGATTGTCGCCAATTTGTATCAGTTTCGTTGGGTTAACCGAGTTTTCGTTAAAGTAAGCCCGCCCAGGTTGCTCAAAATCAGCTGTAATCGGATCAACTATCTCAACCTCTTGCTGGCGCTTTTCAGGAGCCGCGAATAACAGGTTGGACAGTATCAAGGAGAATACCGCGCTTATAAGTGCGATCAGGACTATCAAGACAATGTCTTTTTGTTTCATTTGACCACCTTCGTACGGATATTTAGGCTACGCTCCGGCTGGTAATAGGATTTGGCCGTAAGTTTGAGTGTCAGCTGGTTATCATTGCCGACAAATTCCATCGCAGAGATGCGAAATGGTCGGATTGATCGCTGGAACACGCCCACAAGATTCTGAATAGAACCATAATTTCCGGATACGCTCACCTCAAATGGTATCTCTACCGGCGACGGTGTCGGCGTTGGCTCGGCCGAAGCGTGAGTTATTTCTTCGTCAGTACCGGTTATGCTCTCTATCTGGAAGTTGTGGTCAGCAATAAGCTTTTCGACACTGGCAGTCAATGCCGGAAAGTCATACTTGCTCGGCAGCGCATCAAGTGTCAAGCGGGCATTATCACCGTCCCGCTCGCCAGCGCCACCAGAACTACCACCCAAGAGGTTGGTTGGCGTACTCACGAATGCCTCGTAAGCCTCTACGAGTTTTTCTGATTCGGCAATATTAATCCGCAACTGGTTCCTTGCCTTTTCCTTCTCTGCTATAACACGCGATTGGTATGCCTGCTGGCCCCACAGAGCCCGGGCAGCCACAATCGAGAATACGGTTATAAACGACGCGGCAGCAATAATGACCACCATCCGGGTGTTCGCTTTATCAACAAGCATTCGCTTTGGTAAGAAACTCGACTTTGCCATTTCTATTGCCCCCCTGTTCCATCTTCCTGTTCACGGAATAAGATATCCGGCCGCTCAACTGCGGAACGGGTCGAGACTATCTGAGGCACCACGAGACCGACTTCGCTGGCAGAGTCAAAGATCGTCGGATCAAAGGTAAGATCTATTGTGTAATTGGCCTCTGTCTCGTTAATGCCGAAGTTGCTCAGTACCACATCCGAGAAAGCCAACGGGCTATTATCAGTGACTGTTTCGCCATCAAGCGTGTACTTCGTAAACTTCAGGGTATCTATAAATTTGTTGACCGTGCTGAGGGCATCAGCCGAGCCTTCAAACCGTATCGTAGTTTCATCGAAGCTTACCTCGAGCTGACTGATGGTTATCTGCGTTGGCGTCACTTGGCTGAGGTAGTTAAAGAGACGCGTTGCTACCGGCTTCTCGTCATGCAGCCCCGGCAAGCTCGCCAGCTGGTTCTGGACTGTTAGGATCTTGTCCAGGTCAGGAATATTCTCAAGTGTCCTGCTATCCGTAGCAATATCCTCGTTGAGGTGGCTCATATGCTGACGTTGCATGACATGAACATTGAAAAGCAGTATGAGGAATATCGCGAGAGCAGTGCCGCCCACACACAGTGCGATAAACGTTACGAAACGCTTGGAGCGCTGCGCCTTTAAGTATTCAAGCTTTACATCCGGTAGTAAGTTAAATTGCATCATCGCCCCACCCCTTATTCCATCCTCTCTGCCAAACCGGCTGCCACACAGAAGTGGTTAGATACTGCCAAAAGTTCATTCTGTCGCGATTGCGGGAAAGTTACGTTCCGCCATGCATTACCAATTTCTACATTAATGCCGAACTTGTTAGCAACATACAGCGGAAACTCAGGAAGTGCCGAAGCGCCACCGGTTACGATAATGCGCTCGATTTTCTTGTCCACGTAGCGGGATTGGAAGAACTTGATGGATTTTTCAATTTCGGACACGAGCAGATCGATTGTACCGATAATCGCGTGGTATATCTGGCCTTCGAGCTTATCCTGGCTCAAGCCAAACTTAAACACGAACTGCTGAGCCTGCTTTTCGTCAATATTGAGATTCTGCATAGCAGCACGGATAATCGTCTCTGATCCGGTTGGGATTGAGCGAGTTAGGCGTGGTGCGCCGTTCATGGTCACCACGAGATCGGTCGCCTTGCTGCCGATATCAAGCACCATGCATGGTGCGTTGTCACCAGCCGGGACGACAGCACGTGTCAGCGCAATACCATCAGGCTCAAAGGCAATAACGTTAAGCCCAATCGACTCCAGCATATCGAGTCGCGACTCAACAAACTCGTTGGTAACACTCGTCAGTAGTATTTCTACTTTTGATTTGTCCTTGGGAGACTCGCCGAGTAACGCCCAGTCTATCTTGGAGTCAGCAACCGGAGTTGGAATAAGAGAGTCGGCCTGGTACTTGATGGTCTTAGTCAGCTCGTCGGCTGCCAGACGCTCAATGTCGACAACGGTTGTAAATACCTTGTTTGAAGGTAAACCAACAGCGACGTTGCGAGTGGTCATGTGGGCTTGGTTGAGAAGATCACGAATGGCCTGCACGAGCTTTTGCTGGTCGGCCTTTGAGTCGCTCAAAGCCAGCTTGGCATCGATGGGTGCATAAGCGTATTTGACGAGACTCTTAGAAGGCCCCGTACCGCGCAGCTCCACGAGCCGCACTGCGGTGGTACCGATGTCCAAGCCAAAAAAGTCGGATACCCCTAATATGCTCATAATTATCCCTGATTATAGCATAAGCGTAATTGCCGCAAACAGCTTTTCCACATGTTTCTCACTTTTCTTTGCCGCAGCACGCTAGCTCGCAAAAACTACGACTTTTTAGCCTTAGAATATTGGCGGCAGACTGGTAATTGAGTCGAAGCCAGGCCGCAAGTCAACATGGAATGGCGGCTGCGCAAGATACACTTCCGGACCGTAGTTAAAGACTTCCGCCGCTCGAGAATCAGCCACGAACTCATTCTCGTTGCCATCCTGCATGGTGCCCGCTAAGCGGTGCAGCTTGACTTGCTGAGCTATGAACGCGCCGTTTACCGTTAAACGACCGGCAGCTGGTGGGCTGCATCTACCCCCCCATTCAGCCATTGAGTACTCGCCGACATCAGAAGCACAGGTTATGATCTTGCCGTCATCGATAGTGGCCGCCGAAGGATCCGTTGGCTGGGCAATATAGACACCGTCAAGCTGACTGACGCCCGGCGCGATGTAGATATTGCCCTTTACGACCAGATAGAAGGACGGGATACTGTCGATCGAACTCCACGACTCATAGGTAATATTTGACTCTATCGATACGTTACCTTCAACAAAGAGTGCTATCCGCTTGCCATTGCGAAGAGGTTGGTTGGTAGATATGTTGAGCGCACCGTCACTCGGATCATAGTACAGATGAGTTACATCGGTTGACGCTGAAGCGAATAGCCCGGTAAGGTTAGCCGAGTCGCCGGTATTTGGGCTTGTTAGTGAAGCGTCTTTTTTGTTGAACCAATTCTCTACACAATGCTCCGCGCCAAAGTTTCCTCCAAGGTTCGGGTACGTCACCGGCACGCTGGAGTTCGCAAAGCTCAGGCCGGTCGGCCGCTGGCTCGAACGTAGCGTAGCCGATGTAAACTGCTCAATCCTACCTAGTGCCTGGGCTGCAAACTGAGCTCCCGACCCGCGGAAGGCACCCGGCCCTTGGTTATACGTCTTGATTTCAGCTGGATTTGTGCAGCCTGAGGCTGCAAAACTACCACCGACAAAGACGTCACCTCCATAGGCTCGAATGTACGGCTTGCGGGTAATCATAATGACCGGGAAATCGCCACCGAAGTTGAAGGTACACGTCAAATTGTATGCACCGGTTAGCTCAAACTGTCCAGTATGCCGCCCCTCTACACCCGTAATGCCACTAAAATCAACGCTGAAGTTCCTCGTCCCGGCCGGGACAACAACCGACATTGGGTTAGCGCCACCATATGAGACACCACCCGGGTGCACGAAGCGAACATTATATGACTCATCCGATGGCGTCGCGGCGTTGAAGCTAAATGATACGCGTGCCGTAAATGGCTGCCCCGGCTCCGGCTGACTCGGGGTTAGCGTCAAGTTGCCGCAGGACGGTGCTAGACACGGCCCAACCACAAAAGGTGAATTCTCTGCCTGGGGGTTCATGCCATCTGGAACGCCTGAACTATTAACCCCTATCAAATAAACATAGAATGTGTGTTGACCAGCATCAGTATGCCCGCTGATATCAATTTCAAACTGGTTTGTAGTTGCATCAGCCGTCGTGAAATCAATAAATCCTCCGAACGGATTGCCTGGATCCCACGGTGGAGCTGTCCCTGCTTGGTAGTCTTTATATACATGCACCTCAAGAGGCGTATCAGGACTATCTTGGTCCTCGGCCCAACCATAAATACGGCTACAGCTAGACATACCGTCATCTATGGCCCCGCGCGGCCCAACATTAATGGTAATTGCAAAAAAGTCATCATATGATTCGCAGCGGTCAAAATCTGTCGGTGATACGTTCAGCAGCTGCCCGCTCGGTGAGGTGCACTGAGTTGTCCCTCCAGGCGGATAATTATGGTATGTGGTGATTGTCGACATATTAAACTTAACGACAATTGTCTGGCTGGAGGTAATAGGGGCTGATGCGTTGTATGTAAATTCCAATGGCGCCGAAAACCAGTAGCGGCTATTCACGTCACGAGATCTGGTGAGATGCCCGACAGGATTTGAGACAGACCCGTCTGCAGGCTCACCAAACACACCGTTGCCGTTGGCGTCAGCCGCACCAGCACTGGCCCGAGTAGTATCTTGCCAGCGGGATGCTACATTTACACCTGAGGGGTCACTCGCGCCACTGTTTGGACGACGGTCATTCGGGAAATTGCCGTGGTTTACGATCGCCGATGGGTCGGTATAGTTATCGCTGCCACGATTGTTCTCTACGACGATGGCACAAATAAAGGTCATGCTGTTCAGCTGCAGATTAACGGCAGTTGTACCGTATGGGACAGTGATAGTTCGAGTGTTAGGCGCGCCTTGGGGTGATATCCATGTCCACCCCCCATATGGCCCTGATTCATTAACGTTACTTCGTGGCGTACCACCGTTCGCCCTGGCGGCTGCCAGTCGATTCGTACACGGTGTTTCCATACCATCCACAATCATGGCCGCAGCATCCGGAATACGCGCATTAATTTCCGCTGCCGTATAGGCCTCTGCTTTCGCCGGAACAAACAACACGTATGCCGTACAGGCCGCAACTACCAGTGCCGCTAGCCCTAGCGGGCTTCTCAACCACCTCCTTGTTGCAAAACTACTACTCAGCCTCATTTGGGTGGCCCTCAAATCTTATGTTCTTTATTGCCTCTTCGCGTTGACGCTCGAGCATCTCCACACCATCCTGCAGGCTTTCAGGATCGCGCAAGGCTTGTTTGGACTTAAGCATCAGACCTTTACCGGCGTAGACACGCTCGAACTTGTCGAAATATTTTCGTGAATTCAAGGAGTCACCAATACTCAAATAGTATTCGGTCAATATGTACAGGCAGTTCGGATCACGATCATACCCGTCTTGCTGCTGAATACGCTCCACCGTCGCAGCATGCCGATCAGCCTCCGGCATCGTCTTGCATTCGGATAAGGTCGTGATGCGCGGGCGAGTCAGGAAATATGCGCCGCCACCAATGACAGCAATCAGCGCAGCGACAATCAGCAGCACTACGGGCAACCGGTCTTTTGACACACGCAGAGACTTCAGCGACAAGCCCGACTTGACGTGGCTGACTACCACGCCCGTCTCGTCACCAGTAGGCACACCTTGTTTTCTCTTATTTTTCATTTACCCTACCCTGAAGATGCTTATGGTGATGATTATAAACCGTAGCTTTTAAAAAAGGCAAACGAACCAAGGCAAACTGCCCCGCAGGTATCTATTGTTTTGATTGAACGATTAGTCGGCCTGACAACATGTTGTCACTCCTCAAACAGTTCAACGATGTGATTTGCGACATGTCAGACTGATTCATCCTGTGGGGGATGAGCCATCGCAAATCGGCCGAGGCCAAGGGGAGCGTCTCGTACGAGACTAGCATGGAGGCTTAGAGCCACCACACATAGAGCGCGTCTGTGCTCACTCCCCTTGACAGGCCTAGCCGCCTAGAGCGTCCTCGCGACGCCCACGGCGGGGGCCTTCTTCGGCTTGGCCGGCGGGGGCGGCGGGGTCTTCTCCACCTCCTTGACCTCCTTCTCGATCACGAGAGGGGGGAGGAGGCAGGCGTCGCCGACCTTGGTCGTGCCCTCGGGGCAGATCACGGCCGGGGGCGGCTCGGGCGTCTTGCACTCGCCCTCGTCGACGGTGCCGTTGCCGTTGCTGTCGGTCCACATCGTGCCCTCGGGGCACTGGACCGGCGGCGGGGGCGGCAGCTCGTCGCAGTCGCGCGTCAGCACGAAGCCGGCCGACCACGCCTCGTCCGAGCCCAGGACCACGGCCACCGAGACCGCCGCACCGAGGGTCACCGGCTGCGGGTTGAACGTCATGCTCGGACCGTCCTCGACACCCTCGAAGACGATGGACTTGCCACCCGTCGTCACCACCAGGTTGTTGCCCGGGTGGATGGAGGGGTTGTTCGTCGCCCTGAGGATCAGCATGCCCGTCCTGCCCTGGTCGTTCTCCGCGACGTGGTACACGCCGAGCTTCACGACCGTGCCGGCCGGCACGCGGACCACCCTCTTGTCCAGCACGATGCCGGTCGTGCAGCTGATGCTGCCCTTGACCGGCAGGCCCTCGGGCTGCTCCGGCTCCGTGGGCTCCTCGGGGTCGGCCTCGCAGGGGCCGTGACTGAGGTTGAACTGCCCGTTCCAGTCGCTGTACACCTCGGCGCTGGCCGACGTGACGGTGCTGTCGAGGTTCGACGCCGTGGCGTAGTGCGCCACCTTGCCGGTGACCTTGTCCAGCGGGACCGTCTCCGTCTGGCCGTTGGCCCAGGTGACGTTGATGGACGCGGGCGCGTCCTCCCCGACACGGAGCTGGTTGATGACGAAGTGCCACTCGGCCGCGTTGCACTCGTAGTCGTCGAGCGCCTTGGCCGCGATGGGCTTCGTCTCCTCCGGCTCGGGCTCGGGCTCCTCGCAGTTCGGCGGGGTGCCGACCTGGCCCTCGGGGCACTGTTCGGGCTCCTCGGGCTCGCAGGACGCGGCGGGCACTGTGATGGAACCCGTCCCGACGGTCTGGGTCCCCTCCTCGGTGAACACCAGCAGCTCCCACTGGAAGCCATAGTCGTCCTGGGGGATCTGGGTGACCTCGACCGTGAACGTGCCGTTCACGATGGACACCAGGTAGTCGGCGAACCCGAACTGGTCCGTGACGTTGAGGACCCCATCGGTGGCGTCCGAACCGCTCACCCTCCCCTTGATGAGGAGGTCGGTGGGGTGATCGCAGCCGCCGCGCTCGGCGTCGAGGGTGGCCTTGGGGCCGGTGTCGCTCGCCGAGGCGGGCGTGAACCCGAGACCGGTTGTGACCATGGCGAGTGCGGCGAGCATGGCCGCGATCACTGATGTTCTGCGTCTCATGAGACGCTCCTTTCATGTGATACTTCGGCTTTCGCCTGCACCGACCCCCCTGTTGGGATGCGGGCGCAGCGCTGAAAATTATTCAACACTCTGCCCGCATCCCAGGGATTTGCGATTGTATGAATCCTTTGTAAACTTTTTTCGAGTGCGAAAAGATTGTTCGGGTAGAGCCAGGTAGCGGTTCTGGCGACAAAGCGTAACTGCTGTTACGGTGCGAAGCCAAACTGGTACATGGGCTGCCCAACAGGCTTTGCAGCAGAAAAAGAGTTTTGCAACGGATTCATCAAGTCTGACATGTCAATGTACGGCCATGTGGTACAAAAGCCTGGATTAACTCAGGCTTCTTCCCTACTATGGTTTACAAATGTGTATTTAATATTATTTACTGCTATTTGTCAAGATGCGCCACTAAGCAACACGGACATAGTGCACAAAAAAGCGGTGCGTTGATTGGCCCTTGGGATGGCAGCCATACACCAGAGCTGTCTCCCGTTCTGTTGGTATCGTAAACATTTCTTGTAGCCGCGCCGTGTCGGTCGCCTGTACTACTTCGCTCGCTTCAGCCTCGTATACCGCAACCGTACCATCATCAAGCGTCATAGTCAGTCGGTCGCCAGCTTGGACTTTATCAATATCCTCAAGCACAAGGCTGCCATGGATCGAGCCTTGTATATCCGTTACCCGATGCCCCGCAATGATTGTGGGGTACTTAAGACTTGGGTTTTCTGGGTCAGTCCTATCTTCTGCCCATCCTGGCAAATAAGAATCCCGGTGCCACATAAATCCCTTGTCCAGAACCTGATTACTACGAAGTATGTCAACGGGCACATCAGCGCTCACTTCTTCATGCGTACGCCCATCGGTCAGCAGGTCATGCGTAATGACATTTGCCTGTGCTCCTTCGCCCGAAATTTCAACGCTCATGACGCCAATCTTTTGCATAGGCTCAACTTCGCGCACTTTCGGTACTTCAATCGTCACGGGTGGCATTTCTGTGGTTGTAGTCGTTGCTGGAGCTTCAACAGCAGCCGGGGCTTCTGTCGTCGGCGTGACAGGCGCACGTGGCGGCACATCATACGGATCCTGCGGTGCCAGTATCTCACCTTCAAACTCCGCAACCGCCGCAGGGTCGTCGGACCGTACCTCCTCATCATCAGAAAAAATCTCCTGAATTTTCCCAGGAGCGCCAAAAACCACCGCTCCAGCACTTACAATGGCCGCACCATTAATCAACGCCCGTCGCCACCGACGAGGTGTAGTTGCCTCGGGGTGCGCCGGGTTAGGATTTGGCTCCGGGACACTGCGATTATCATGCTCTTGCATATCTTTATATTATAGCATATCCTGTGATATTTTTCAATGTACATCTCTGTCCACTTTTTTTGCAACTTACCGGCTAGTGAACCGCTATTGTCATGAGAGCCTGTACAGCTTTTTGCTGCCCAAGCATAAAGAGCACCGGCGAGACTGTGTTGTCAGCATTCAGCGACACAAGATCATACCAACCCCACGACTCACCTTCGCTGTCCAACTTAACCTGTGCGCTACCCTCAACCTTACAACCGTACGCATGCCACCGATGAATATCGGCGCCGCCAACACACGGCTCGTTTTCTATGACCCCGGCAAACACCTCTGTTAGCGTGTCAGATTTGATGCCGACTTCCTCCTCCATTTCGCGAGCGGCGCACGTGATTGGATTTTCGCCAACCTCCAAGTGACCTGCTGGGATTGTCAGTAAAAATGGGAATTTAGTTCGTTGAAACATCAGCAACTTACCGTCGCCACGAACTATGAACACACCACAACTCTCGTGCACCAGACGATCCTGCTCGTCGAAATAATGTCGCATGTTGGGATCAAAAATCAGTACCCGCTCGCTCGACGCCCCGCAGGTCGCGCACAGATACGATGCCTTTGCGCTACCCTGCCGCTCCGCTCCGGGCTCATGACAAACCCAGCAGTATTGCGTTTTGGTAGCAGGCAATTGCATTGGGAAATCGCTGCGGGATGTGTAGGTCATGCTCGAATTATGATGCTTGACATGCATTGCCACAATAACGTGTGCTACCTGCGCCTATCAATACATGAGTCGAAATATGTGTATACCTCTGTTAGAATATGGTAATGAGTTTATCTATCGGTACAGATATTGCGTAACACAACAGCCTTTTGAACTAAAACTCACTATGCCACCGACTGATAGAGGTGGTCGGGGCTACTCCGACGAATATGTTGCCAAAGCCATAAAAGAATTGAATGAGATTGAGCTAATAGCTAAATAGGCACAGGTATTAGCCTGAAAGTCCTACGCCTACGACTTCTCGCAATACTTCGCTAAGTGAGTTCTTTATCGCTTGTTCGTCTGTTTCTGTATAGCGTTCTGGGTCTTGTTCTACTTCAAATTGTTTTACTGCGTACTTGCCGTCTTCAACAGGTTCAACTGTGAAGCGGAATAACTCTATGCCAGTCCAACTACGGTGGAAATGAACAACATTGTTTTCCATATAAATGTTCCACTTGTCTTCCATTTCGTGTGCGACATGACCAAGTTCTAATCTTTTGTATGCTTCTTGGTCCAGCAACCAATTAACACCTATGGTACGAGATGATTTGATAGGTTGAAACTTTTGCTTCTGATCCTCGGTAGGCACAAAAGGCGTAGTAGGTGCAGGTCCGGGAAAGCCAACATTACTCAGTGATTTAATCACTGCTTTGTCTTTTTCTGTCATGGGTTCTTTTGGCTGGTTATCATCTGACATTTTATACTCCTTATATTTTTTAAGTATTGTACCAATTATACCCTTAGACAGCTACGACTTGTTGCTCGCTTGTTGAATACTGGTGCTTGCTTTTAAGTCGGTCAATTATCTTCTTTGCGAGTAACTCATCGTTATAATCAGGATTGTTCATATTTTCTGAATACCAAGCGTCGTTATCGTGCTTAGCGACGACTTCTAAAACCTCACTCAGGACATCACGTCCATTCCACTTTTGGTTAATATGATGGGCGAAATTACCGAAGTTACCAATAACCATACTGTCTACAACCGCCTTCATATCGTCTATTGTAACAGTACCGTCTTCGCCTCCCATTAGTACTCCAAACACTTCACGATAAGATTTGTATAACTCACTATTACCCTCAGTCTCGGCTATACCTTTAGCGGTCCGTTCAGTCGGCTTAATTGCTGTAGGTTCGCCGTCAATTAAGGCTGCGGTCATATGCTCATTGAAGCCTTCATTAAGAATCGTGTGAAGATGTTGTAAGCGTGGTCGCTTCTTAGCTACATATTCTTTGCCATGCTTGCCACCGAAGTAATCTTGCATACTTTTACTGTCTACCCCCGCAAATGCATGACCTAACTCGTGTACTGTTACTTGCTCCCCTGAAAGCGTAGGTAGCAAAATGATGTTTTTACCAAGCAAGCGTTTTTGAGCCAAACCACCTACGTGTTCTGGCATACGCCCAAAAGGTGAAAAAAACCTAATGTCCGCTCGTGCCATTCTAGTCGCCAATGCAGCCTGATGTACTTTACCGTCAGGCACCCAGCCCTCTTGCATAGCAATAGCTATCCGAGCTTTATAATCACTCTTTAGACCTTCCACGTATTCAGCCTTGCTCTCAGGATTAGCCAATACTTTTAGGCGTTCCGTATACCACTGGGAGAAATTAGTAAGCTGTTTTTCGCTAGCTGACTTGAAATACTCTTCCCAACCAAACTCTTTGGGGTCTTTCCCCTGAGCTTCAGCCGTTAAATCCTTGGACGCTTTAATGAATGGCGACATCTCAGCACCCTGCAATATCATTCCCTGATTGCCGTTATCTTCCATATCACGTAGTGCTTGAATACCACGACTACTTGGGGCTATATCATGCACTTCACCTTCTACTTCACCCGAAGCAGTGTAGTCATTTAGACCTGCTTGCAATTCTACAAGAGCTTCATTGGCACCAGCCAATGTAGAGGTAATCCGTTCGTGTCGTTCTTTGCCTTTACCAAATAGTGCTTTTGGAGTTCGCCTTTCTGTGTAGCTATCAATAGGGTTTGGGACGCTAACCTCTATAGGGCTACCGACTATGTTTCCCGCCTGGACTTCACTAAACAATGCGACTGAACCAATGTGCTGTACATCTGTTGCTAACTCATGCACTTCATTGGCTTTACTCAAAGCCTCTCTACCGTTCATACGGTCTTCTATATGACTGTGGTCGTAATATTGTAGCTGTTCGCTCATGTTTGTATTTGAGAATTACTCTTATACATTAGCATATTATTGCTAGAATTGCAATAAGCATATATGAGCTAATGGACGAACCTCTACGAAGAAGCTGGAATATCTTCGTTAAAACGAGTCCCGATAACTCTAAATGTCTTCAACTGGCTTAGCTGTGAAGCTATGTTCAGTAATTCATCAACTTGATAGAGTTGGCTACGCCACTCTATGGGAATTGCTTCTAAGCCATAGTATGCCCCTGCCAACTGACCATAAACTGCACCAATAGTATCGGAGTCCCCGCCTAGATTTACTGCCTTCAATGCCCCGTCTTTGAAGTTGTCAGTTGTCATAAACGCCCAAATAGCTACTTCAAGAGTATCTACGACATAACCAGTAGGTTTTAAATCGTCTGCCACTTTGCTCTTGGCTTGCTGAAGAATTGTTGCAAGTTCTTTTGTACTACCGCCTAAATCTGAAAACTGTAAGACCTCGTTTTTACTCGTTACTCTTACTGCTTTATAGAGCACTCCACCGAATAGAGCCGTCGCTTCCTCGGCTAACTGGGAATAGTGGGTTTCTCGGCCACTTATGGCAGATAGATGCATAGTATCCTCTAGAGTGTTCCCCGCTGACACTGAAGCTAATACAACAGGTGCTAGTCGCATAATACAGCCATTGCCAGCAGATGTAGTTCGCTGTTCAGATACAGGCACAGTAGCCTGTTCTTTATAGCGATTAACCGCCGCAGAAACTTGTGTGCCTATATCAAAACACACACCAGTAGAGCTTCTATATCCCTCATCACGCCATCTAGCATATCGCTCCATGACATCATAAGAATCATATCCTTGTTTTTCTAAGATACTATCAGCAAGGCAAAGAGCCATTGATGTATCATCTGTCCAGTAGCCAAGCGGTAAATTAAATGGTCCGCCTTCCTCAAGTGCTTCAATAGGCGTAAAACTACCTCGTTGCTTAAACTCTAGTGGCATACCCAATGTGTCGCCAATAGCTAAGCCAACTAACATACCCTTTTGTTTATCTTCAAGCATACAAAGATTATACTATGGCCAACTTCGGTCAAAGAACTCGTCCTAGACCCCTCTCCGTGCGTTCCAGAGGGTATTTGAAACCCGTTCATGCCTTTTCACTTCTTCACCCCTAAGTAGGCCGTAAGAATTTTTCCGTCAGATTTTCACCCCTTTAACGCCATTTATCTGACGCCTATCTTCATACAATCATGTACCACGCACCTAGTTAAACTAATAAACTATACGAAAATTCATTGGTACTTTGTTCGAATTACCTTTTGCGATAGCCATTCTATTTGCGAAAACTGGTTCAGTCTTTAAGTATCGGTAGTAGGTATCTGTTGAAATGCCAACTCGTTCACAGGCAGCACTAATACTGTAGTTGCACTCAATGTAGTAAGCTAAATAGTCTACTATTCTCGTATTAAATTTTAGTGGCCTTCCCACAGGCGTTTTAATTGCCACAGTAACCCCTTCATTTTTGTATTAACTCCTATTCTAATTATCTCAAATGGGGTTTTTGGGATCATTGCTAATTGTCATTATTGATAGTCGGGAGTATCACGGTTATGAGTTCGTCTGCTTGCTTTTGTTTCTCAGTTCTATTCGGCGGAGTATATTTCTTACTCCTTTTAACAAGCACAAACAAAATACACGTAATCAAAAGTATGGGTAGTAGAACCATGACGGCTTCTATCCTATCACCACTTCACTCTTATAACCTATAATACTTATCAACTGTATGGGACAAGTAATGGCCAAGGATCTAACCAACGATAACGATTATGCAGTAGCTAGAGAACTGCACCATCGTGCTACTGAGCTTCTTGGGGCTGTCTCACGACTCAATCAAGCCTATAACTACGATGATCCTTATTCTGAGTATCACGAGGTCATTATGCTCTTAAACCGTCCTTATGTGCTGATAGTGCACGAACTTGAAAAACTCTACACGCAAAATAAAATGCTCGTAAAACTCAATGAAGAACCAAAAACGAAAGCAACTTGGACATTATTCAATACCATTGAAAGTAGCGACCAAGACATTTATGCGTATATTCGAGAACACAAAAGTACAGAGGATTTTGCTCATCTAGCCCAAGCAAATCGCCTGGCGATTATTGCAGGTATAGAAGCCCCGAAATTTACACCTGAGCAGAAGAAGATTATTGAGCAAGCAGATGAGGCATTCGTAACATTTGCGAAACGGCACAGTGAGTGGAATTCTAGACGACCAAAGAAGAAGAGCAGAGGCCACCACTATATTTTGGACTACAAACTGAAATATGAGGTAAATGGCAGTATCGTTATTAACGATGTGCTGGTGCTCAAAAAGACCCAGAGTGGTTCAGCACCACGCAAGCTCATGGAGCAAGCATTAAAGCACCCCTACGAATTATTCAAACCAGAGCTGGGTCAATTAAACCGTAACCTCAGTAGCGTATTAAGCGATATGGGAATCACGGGAACGCTGAAAGAGCTGTTCTTTCCTATCGCTAACAAAGACGGTGTGAAATTCCGTCCAGTAGTAAGCTATATGACAGCAGAAAAAGAACGTATTGATACAAATGAGCTGGAAAAGAAACTTAAAGAACTAGGTGCAGAAACAACTAACATACTAAATGAAGGAATTTCTGATGAACCTGCGGAACCTTTGAGCGAAGAAATGAGAACACTTCTATCACAAAACCCAGAAACAAAACGCTGGCTTGATGAATTGGATCAAAACGAAAAAGAACGAAAAATTCAGTAAATAAACGACTTTGGTTCGACTTAAAACGATACCAGTAATTATTGCTTATGTTTGAAATATCCTCGATGTAGGTTCGCAGGAATCCACCGACTTATAGCGAACTCGTCGGTGCTCCATAAACCTAAGGACAATAACAATGAAAGACTTTAAGAAAGAAAGTCGCAACCAAAATAAACAAAATGGTACTGGACACATAAATAGTGCTCTCGGCCACCAAACACCGATTCATGACACGACTTTACAGCGTAAAGTTTCGTCTAAAATCGAAATAACAATAACACGTCGGCAGCTAAACAAAGCCAAGTGGCTTTTCGAGCAAGCTGGCAAGCGTAAACCCGATTGGTTACGCCAGAAGTTCGGTATAGACCAGCGTCGCCGTAAGACCTTGAATGTTGAGCTGAAAGAAGCACAACTTGACGAGGTGTACTGCGGTCATACTCAGAACAAGGAAGACTGGGACGGACTACTGCATGAACTCTGGCACCAGATAAATGGAGTACCGCCATGCAAATAGATTTTAGCCATAACTTCCCAGAGGTTAGTAAAAGTAATAGCGGTACATACTTCGTTAAACTTCACTTCCCAACTCTTGGGTTCTATGTGAACGGTATCCGTGTGGTGCCGTCCAAAAAAGACGAGGGCAAGCTCTTGGTCTACAAGCCAGCAATACTTAACGCCGACAAGGAGTGGAAGTCCAACTACGATTACGAAAAATCATGCGAGCTCTGGTTGTACTTACAAGAACTAGCCTTGAAAGCAGTAGATGAGTACAACGACGCTCCAGAGGTCTTTGAAGATATTGAGGGCATGGATATTGAAGCGGAGCTAGGCAAAGCCATAGATGAAATGGAGGGTAAGTCTAACTAAATCTCACATAAGTATACCTATTTGATTACTACAGCTATTAGATAACTAATTCTATATAGGTAACTAACCTATAGGATTACCAACACTATGAGATAGCTAACTAACCTATAGGATTTCTGTTTAAGAGATAGCTAAGACTTAGAAGATATGCCATGAAAAGAAAGGAACAAACTAGGCCGCCAGAAGAACCAACATTTGAATACGTGGTCGTAGAGGACGAATTCAACATCTTAGACGCAGTGTTCGACGAAATATTTGAGCAAATAGAAAAGGAGATAAATGGAACAATATAACGGATTAACATTGACATTTACTTACAATTAACTAATAATGGAGATAACATGGTTAGCTATAAATTTCATACAGTACAGGAAGTTGCAGGCATACTGCAAATCCACTGGCAAAGCGTACTCACTTACATTAAAAGCGGAAAGCTAGAAGCCGTAAAACTTGGCCGAGGTTACCGTATTAGTGAAACCGCTTTGCAGAAATTTATAGCTACCTACTCCACAAGGAGAAAGCAATGAAAAAGGCAGCAATTTACATGCGTGTCAGTACGGCACATCAGGAAGAAGAACAAACAATTGAAAACCAAAAAATGGAAATACTTGAAAGAATGCATAAGGACGGCAATATACTACTGGCTGACTGCGTATACAAGGACGAGGGTTGGAGCGGTGCGATTATTGAACGACCCGACCTAGACCGAATGAGAGCAGATGCTCGTGAAGCTAAATTTGAAGTCTTGTACGTCTATGACAGAGGTAGATTATCTCGTAAGTTCGTACACCAAGAGATTATCCTGGAAGAACTTCGTGAGTGCGGGATTGAGTGCATAAGCCTTCACGACATTAACGGGCAAACTACCGAAGAAGTGCTTATGGGTAGCGTTATGGGTATTTTCCACGAATACGAGCGTGTGAAGATAACCGAACGTATGCGTATCGGTAAGGTTCGTAAAGTGCGTGAAAATAAGAAGTTACTCGGCTATCAGCCTAAGTACGGACGACTACTTCCCTCGCATTAAGTCGGGTCCTGACGCAAGGGACGGTTACTTTGAAATTAACAAACAGCAAGCTAAGGTCGTAAAGCAAGTATTTGAATGGATCGCAGCAGGTGTATCAAAACACGAAGTGAAGCGTAAACTGTTCAAAATGGGCGTCCCCCCACCTAAAGGCAAACGAGACCAGTGGAGTGGTGGTACATTAGACCGAATGGTGCGTGATACCACCTATATGGGCGACCATTACTACAATAAAAGTGAGAGCGTCCCTACTAAGAACCCTCGTAACCCAGAGCTAAAGTACCGCAAAATCACTAAAGGTAGTCGTAAACGCCGACCAAAGGAAGAATGGTTTCATGTTGAGGTCCCGGCTATCGTTAGCCCAGACCTATTCCATAAAGTCCAAGTCCAACTTGAGAAGAATAAACGTGTAAACACTCGCAATAATAGCGTAAATAAATATCTTGTAGCTGGCTTAATTGAATGTGCTTGCGGTAAAGCCCGAACTGGCCGATCCAGTAAGCAACGGCAGCATGTATTATCGCTGCACAGACCGCCTGAGCAAATACCCATTAGACCGTGAATGCCACGAAGCTGGTATAAACGTGCCCGTCTTTGACGAACTAGTATGGCGTAACATTAAAGAACTGCTTTTGAACCCTAATTTGGTGGTTGAGCGAGCAAAACGTAGACAAGCTACCTCACCACTTCAAAACCAGCTTAAAATGCTTAATACGAAGCTAAGGAAGCTAGATGACGAACAACGCCGTTACGATAAAGCCTACGGGCAGGGCGTAATGTCTGAACGCCGCTACAAAGATGTGATGTACGAACTCAACGATAAGCGTGAAGCGTTAGTAGCCGAAGTCTCTGCACTTGAGGACGAAATGGTCAATCAGAAACCAGTAACACTTGAACAATATTTTGACGGAATCATAAAACGAGTAGAAAACTTGAGCTTTACAGAGAAGAAAGCCATAATTAGGAAAGTCGTAACTAAAATCGTAGCTACAAAACAAGAAGTCAGAGTGTGGGGACGTGTTCCATTGTTAGCGACACCCGAAGGCGAAACTATAAATAATAATGAAAATTCAATTTTCGCAACTCATCTGTTAAATGAGAGAAAGGTTGGTTTAAATGTTAGCAATTGGAATTGTGGGGCTGCCGAATGTCGGCAAGTCCACCCTCTTCAATGCCCTGACCAATAACAACATCCTGGCGGCGAACTATCCTTTCGCGACCATCGAGCCAAACACAGGTATCGTACCGGTGCCGGATGAACGTTTGCACAAATTATCTGAGCTATACAACGGCGCTCCGATCAAACCGGCGACCGTGACATTTATTGATATCGCCGGGCTGGTGGCCGGCGCGAGCAAAGGCGAAGGCCTTGGCAACCAGTTCCTGGCCAACATCCGTACCACCAATGCCATCGCTCACATCGTCCGCGCCTTCTCCGACCCGAATGTGCAGCACGTTGACGAGCAGCACGAGCCGAAGAAAGACATCGAAGTTATCAATACCGAGCTGGTACTGGCCGACCTGCAGACCGTCGAAAAGCGCCTGCCCCGCCTGGAAAAAGAAGCCCGCGCCAACCCCAAGCTCAAGCCATTCTACGAAAAACTCCAGAAGATGTACGATACCCTCAACGACGGCAAGCCGGTGAATGCAGTGTTTGCTCAGGAAGATTTTGAAGGGCTGGAAGATTTGCAACTGTTGACCATGAAGCCAGTTATTTATGTGTTCAACGTTGATGAAGATGACTTGAGTAATGACCAAGAGAAACAAGAACTTGCTCACCTGGTCGCTCCCGCCCAGGCAATATTTATCTCCGCCAAATTAGAGCACGAACTCAACAGCCTCGACGAAGCTGACCGTGTGGAGCTGCTGAAGAGTTACGGGCAGGAGGAATCCGGCCTCGTCCAGCTCATCCACGCCGCCTACGACACGCTTGGCCTGCAAAGCTACCTGACTGCCGGCGAGAAAGAAGTCCGCGCTTGGACCATCCCGAAAGGCGCGACGGCCCCGCAAGCCGCCGGCGTCATCCACGGCGACTTTGAGAAAGGCTTTATTGCCGCGGAAGTCGTGGATTATACTGACCTCATTTCCGCCGGCTCCCTCGCTGCCGCTCGCAGCACAGGCAAAGTCCGCACCGAAGGCAAAGCTTACGTTATGCGGCCCGATGACGTAGTAGAGTTTCGTTTCAACGTTAGTAAATAGCCCTCAGCGGCGCCGTGGTATCCTCGGTAGAAAGTTTCGGCGCGTGGTAAGCGGTGTGCGCGTGTATGGGTTTGTGACGGGCACAAAATACGCCTGCACCGGCTCCTGCTGGTGCTCTTCTTGGGCAGCCTGGAACCAGTACATAGCGTGGCGATTGCGCAACTCCAGTACCCGCCGCTGGACATAATCAGCAATATCCCTCAGACGCCGCTGGCGTATGGTGGTAAATTTGAGTGTCTTGTTGACGGTCATGATACATAGACTTGCTTCCATCACTCGCGCATTGAAGTTCACTTCGGCTATCATGTCATACTGCAGGCTCTCAATCGTCAGGTACAAGGGTTTTTTGTCGATTAAAATAACACGCTGGTCGGTGGCGACCAGCATGGCAAAACCGCCTTCGTAGCGGCCGTTCACGAGTGAGTGGATTTGCTCACCGGGGATGAGGATAGTCGGTAACACACGCAACTCGGGCAACCCCCAATAGCGGACGACAATCCCCCGTTCTTTGAGCTGCGCTTGCACGTCTTGTAAAGTTACCATTACAGACCTCCTATCCAAAGGTACTTCTAGCATGCCTGAGCATGCGGAAAATAGCTGTGAACTAATTCACACTCTACTGGTTAATAACGTCGTAGATCTTGCCGGCAAGGTCGGCGATATTCGCCGGACCGCCACCCTTAGTAAGGATAACGAGCACGTACGTGGTCTTCGGATGGTACACAATCGCGCCGTCGTGCCAATAACTGCCGTATATGCCGACCTTATCCGCGACATCAGCACCGCGCGACCCTTTAGGGATTGCCGTCCGGTAGCGCTGTCGCTTCAGCATATCCATAAAACGGTTCGTGTGCTCTGTATTCAGCAATTCGCCGTGGTACAGCTTGGCCAAAAACTCTGCCGTGTCATGCGCAGTAATGTGATTATCCCGGGCGGCAATATGTGTGCGGGTAAAGCCATGTGAGTGCGCAAACTCATTAATAGCTCCCCAGCCAAGCACATCCGCTATCGCAATCGGGCAGGCGTTTTCGGATATTACTATCATTCGCTCCAGGCATGTCGTGAGACTGTACCCGATGCCGACCTGGGCATTCGCATCAAGCGCGCCCGTTTGGATTTGATGCAGTATGTAGTGAGCCACGTGCAGTTTGTACATACTAGCAGCAAGAAATTGCGTGTCAGCATTCCAACTGGCCCGCCTGCCCTGCCCGCCAATTTCGCGGAAGCTAACCGCGAGTTGCACGTACGGGTGATCGTGCGCCCATTCACGGATAAGCGCCTGCAATCCAGCGCTCGTGCTGGTGTATGAGCGCTGGTACGTGATACCAGGCTGGAGTGAATCCAGCGCCAGCTCGATGCGTCGTTCCCCCCTCAGCATGCCGGTCGTCATGGCCTGGACGGCCTTATCGGCGTCCACGTATTTACCGGCCGTACCAGGGGCTCGCGAGATTTCATTGCTGTCGATGGTGGTGATAATCGTCGCCCCTGCTGCCTCATTCACGTCTCGGGCAAAGGCAGAAATCTCCAGCTTCATAGCCGCCACATCGAACTGCAGGTCAACTTCTTTGGTCTCTGCATTGGGCGCAAATGCTATCCAGCCCGCTATCGTACCCGCCTCGACCGTATGCTCCTTGTCGGCCACCACGAGCTTCAGCGGCTGGGCGAGAATGGCGCGCGCTTTTGCCGCTGCTGCTTCAATTGCAGGCGCCGGGATAGCCGGCTTGATTGGCTCCGACGGCAGTACCATTGCATCGGGTGTCCTAATCCCCAGTGAACGCAGTGACGTTACGACATCATCGGTTTGATAAATTGCCCCGTCCCGTGGTAACGAAGCTTTAACACGACCTTCCTCGATGTGAACCGCTCCTTCGGATGCGGGGTGAGTGTTCTCGGCAGCGACTCTTTCGGCAAATGCCCGCATAGCCGTTTCATCAACGGTAGTAGTTACAAGCGCTTCGGCGTCCCGTTGTCGCCCATAAAATAAAGAAGAGAACGGGATGAGGCGCAGATGGAGCGGATATTCCACCAGTGCTCGAGCGCTTGTATCAGCCTCAAACTCTACGCCCAGTTCGTGGAGCGTTGGCTCGTAATTTTGCTGCGCTGCCCGGACGCGTATCTTTTGCTGGCTCAAGGTTACTAACACCTGCTCTACCTCGGCCTGGGACTTCAGGCCAATGCTATGACCAGCGATTTTGGTAAACGGCAGCACTCGATTGGCAGGATAGGCTACTTGCGCACTAACCACAGCAACCACCGCCGCAATTATGCTCAGCAGCAACGCACGCCGGTGCCGGACTAGAACGGCGGATATCGACCGCTCAGAGCGTCGGGCCGGCAAGGCTCGCACGTGTGCGGAAGGCGCTGTTGAAAGATGGGTCTGCGGCATGGTTTTAGTGCTGTTTTTGTTTTTGTGCTACTACTAATATTATTAGCACTTTTTAGCTAAAAAGTCAATTAGCTTTAGTAATTTATTGCGTAATAATGCTATTGATGCCGGCAGTCAGCTCGGCGATGTGATCCCATGTCCCGTTGCGGCTCATAATACTCACAGCGTAGGTAACATTTCTGGAACGGATTATGGCGGCGTCGTGTTTGTGGCCATCTAGGTTACCGGTCTTGCTCCACACCATACACCCACGGCAGCCAGTCGGTATGCCGTCTGTCAGCTGCTGGTCAGCAAGCGCATCAAGGAATATACGCCGCGTCAGACCATCATACCCTTCTCCGAGATAGAGCCGTTTGAGCAGCATGGCAGTATCGTAGGCGGAGCCACGGAAATACTCACTGTTCGCAAAATCCGTACCGACAAACCCCTGCCCTTGTGCCCACTGCGCAATGGCACGCCAGCCAATCACTTCGACTATTCGCCGAGGGCACGGATTGTCAGAAACTGAAATCATGCGGTGCACGCACTCCTCGTACGTCTGCCCCTCAAAGAAGGGGGTGCCCCACTGAGTAGACGGGAGATGTTCCGCCAGCGGCGCAACTAAAAACAATTTGTATATGCTGGCGAGCTCAAAGAGCGCGTTGGCATTGACGCCCGCCCGGAAATCGCCGTCAATCCCCTCGACATAAACACCCCACTCCTGATTCGGATGTGTCTGGATCCAACTCGCCAGGTACGCCTGCAGCTGCTCCTCGACATCACGCGATATCGTGACCGCCTCTACCTGCGGATTAGGCAGCGGAGAATGAGCAGCTGACTCGTGCGATTCGGCGGATGGTGATTTCTTCTCCCTTGAATTATCAGGCGGCAAGGACATAAGGCCGGCGATGCCACCCAGCAAGAACACAGCCAAGACTGCTCCGGCCACTACCTGCCAACGGCCCGGCGTAGCTTCGCCCATACGCAGGCGATTTCTTATATTGTTTCCCATTTTTATGTCCCTCAGTTTGTGTTTGGCCGCGCACATGTATCTATTGTAGCAAGATACCATCCCCTGCCCCTAAGGGCAAGGATACGCCCATACCCTGCAAGGCTACTTCCACTTCAAAATAATGTCTTGGATAGTCCGAACGATGGTCTCTCGATCTGGAATCGTGTTGTCATCGTAGTAGTGATTGATATCAAAGACACTGTCTACCATGCTGAGGCAGTATACTTCGTCCGCAAAGAGGTGCATGCGGTCGACCGTATTCACCGAGGCAAGCGGCACTGCAATAATAAGCTTCTCGATACGCACCGACTTGAGGTAAAGCGCCGCCGCGTCCAACGCATGGCTACTGAATAAGCCGTCCGAGACGAGAATGATATGGTGACCACGGAGTAAGTCCCGGTCAATAATACCGCCCCCGCCAAGCAGCCGGTTCAACTGGCTCAGCTTAGTAATACGCTCCTCCTGGATATAGCTGTGGAACTCACTATTAAACGCCTCTATCTGGCCATCGGAATAAAAGGCATTGAAGGTAAAGCCGCCATCTTGGTCAATCGCAGCCACGGGCGTCGGCTCTCCCGGCAAGTGGATCGGTTCAGTCATGAGCATGCTGAGCACACAGTGTAATCGCGCGGCAATCTGCGCGCCAACAACTACCCCACCGTCACTGAGCGCTACGACGGCACAGTTCTCGTAACGGTACTTGGGCATCAGTTCTTTGGCAAGTTTTCGCCCGGCCTCAACCCGGCTCTTGAAGTACATACAAGAAGTTTAGCACAAGCTTTGCCGGGATACCCGCGCCCTTTTTACGTATTGCTTTTACTTTTTACGAGCAGGTAAAACCGTTCGCGATTGCCTTTGGTGCCGGCCACTTCGGAGTCGGCCTTATCCAGAATAACGAACAACTTTTGTGCCCAGGATTCAAAATCTTTCAAGATGTCGCGGCGCATCTTATCATTCTTTATTACCCCTTTGTGCTTGGCGGCATCACCGGCTTCGAACTGAGGCTTTACCATAGCCACAATTTTCGTGCTCTTCCCGACTAGCCGGGCTATATGCGGCAGTATTTCCCGAAGCGAAATAAACGAAACGTCTATCACGACGATGTCAGGGGCTGCCGACAAATGCTCCACGTCACGAATATCAGTTTGTTCGTGCAGCTCAATTTTTCGATGATCCCGCAAAGTCGGGTGCAGTTGGTCCGTACCGACATCAACGGCAATCACGTGCTTCGCGCCGTGGCGTAGAGCGTAATCCGTAAAGCCACCAGTGCTAGAACCAACATCGAGCACTACGGCGTCTTTGAAGTTCAGTCTCAAGGCCTTGGTGACCGATGCCAGCTTCAACCCTGCCCGACTGACATACTGCTCCTTAGACAAAAGAACAATTTTTTGTTCATTACTAACTATATGCCCGGGCTTTGTCACAACACGCCCGTCAACCTTAACCTGCCCCAGACGAATATAACTCTCTGCCTGACTACGGCTGGTGACCAGCCCACGCTCCACCATCTCCTGGTCAAGCCGTCGTTTTGCCATACTAGTCCTTTACGCGTTCGCGGTAGCTGCCGTCTTCGGTACTGACACTAATGATGTCGCCTGTTTTGATGAAGGCTGGCACACGAACCGTGATGCCAGTTTCCAATTCGGCATTTTTGGTGACGGCGCTGGAGGTATCCCCCTTCACCACATCTTCGGTATAGGTGACTTTGAGTGGCACGTTCTTAGGCAGCTCAACATTAATTGGACGGCCGTCAAAGAGCTGCAAGATAACCCGGTCGCCTTCTTTCAGATAGCCCGCCTGGTCGCCAATCATTTCGGCTGGAATTTCAAACTGCTCAAACGTCTCTTCGTTCATAAAGTAGAAAACACTGCCGTCATCATAGAGATACTGCACGTTCTGCTTGGTGACGTCCGCCGGCTCGACTGCTTCGTTGCCCTTGAATGTCTTAGCCAGCACCTTGCCGTCAATCAGACTCTTGATCTTCACGTTGACGATCGAGCCACCGCGGCCCATAACTTTCTGGGCGTACTCAACCACAATATACGGCACGCCATCCATCTGAAACAGCTGGCCTTTTTTAAGATCGGTAATTCCAAATGCCATTATTCCTCCTTGATTATTTGTTCGAATACAGCCCGGGTTGCCGGTGTCAGTGTATCAATATGTGCCAAGACCTCTTGCGTAGTCATGGTTACTAGCTCACCCTCGCGCGCCTCAACGCTCACGTCATCTCCTATGTCTGCAACGTACACGATAGCATGGACGGCAATCGGCTCGTTATGAGCGTCGCTCACAACATCAACCTCACCAAGACGTGTAACTTCATCGGTTCTTAAGGTCAGTGTCGATTCTTCCGCCACTTCACGGCATATCGCCTGCTCGGGTGCCTCACCTGGTTCTACCTTACCGCCGAAACAACCGACTTTGTTCAGTCCGCCCACTTGCTGTGCACCGTTGCGCATTTGCAAGAGATAGCAACCGTTTTGCCGGATAAGACACATTGCGATTTCTACACGGCGCATACTACTAGTTTACCTGAGAAGTGACTTTATGTGCTCAAGCTGCGCGCTAAACATAGCAACATCAACAGATGAGATGATATTGTACTCGCCAAGCAAGATAATATATTTGTGCAAACCATCCAACCGATCGCTGCTTTCCTTCTTTGCCTCCAGCTGCATATCGCGCGTTTCGGATAATTCGTAATCCTGGATATCGAGCCGCGCATCGACAAGACCATGCTTCAGTTCATTGATAGCCTTCTGCTCCTTGGCATCCAGCGCATATACATCAATCGCCGACAGGGTGCTGGTGATTGCCCTCTCGAGCTCTCTTGCCAGCATGTACGGTGATTGGTGCTCCATCTGTCTAATTATTAGCGACGAATGGCAATAGCGCAATGTGGCGGGCGCGCTTGATAGCCTTGGCGAGCCGGCGCTGCTGGCTTTCGGTCAGGCCTGTCTTCTTGCGAGTTTCAATCTGTCCATACTGGTTAACGTAGCGCTGCAAGGTCTTGAAATCCTTGTAGTCAAAGTATGCAACGTCTGTTCGGTGCTTAAATATCTTAGCCATAATATCTCCTTATGTGCGCACTTATTTTGAGAGTGGTAATTTGCTCTCAGCCAAGGACATTCTTCCGCCGTATGTCACTATACGTCTCCAGAATGGAAGCCTCGCCTGAGAGCAAATTACCCTTGGCTCAAAAGAGGTGCTTAACAATGGTTGGTTGTAAATTTGCTTTGGTGAGAGGGTTTTAACGGATTTTGGCTAGTGCAGTTTGGGATGAAAGCCGAGCACAAAGTTTGAGCCGTATTTAACATACGGTGAGAACTTTTGACGCAGGCTTTCGCCCGAAATGTGCAGCCATAAACTTGTTAAAACGGGATGTCGTCGAGGTTGATGGGCTCGTCGCCGATGTCTTCGATAACAACATCGTCTTTCTTCTTTCCGCCAGCTGGCGGACTTGTGGCTGCCGGTGCGGCGCTGCCGCCACTGTTATCGTAACTGCCACCAGCGCCTTGGTCGCGTCCACCGAGGAAAGTAACGTCTTGCGCTACGACCTCGACTTTGCTGCGCTTCTGGCCTTCCTGCTCCCAGGAACGGCTTTGCAAACGTCCACTGACGAGCGCTGGCCGACCTTTGGTAAGGTACTGGGCAACCCGTTCGCCGAGCGGCCCCCAGGCAACAATATCGATGTAATCGGTTGCTTCCTGCCAGTTGCCGTCCGCACCCTTGTAGCTGCGATTGAGTGCTAGGCTAAAGCTACAGACACTCTGGCCGTTCGGCGTTTGCCGAAGCTCCGGATCCCTCGTTAAGTTTCCCATTAAGATGACTTGGTTGAATGACCGTGCCATGATATAACCCCTTTCTTACAAGAACTATGTCTTGAGTTATTGATTGTATCTCTACCCTACTGCCTGCCCAAGCAAGCGTCAAGCAGTTTATTCTTCTGTCTCTTCGTCGTCTTCGTCGCCACCCTTTTCGCCGCGCTCGGCCGCTTTTTGGGCCTTCTCAGCCTTGGCCTTCTCAGCCTTGGCGATAGCCTTAAGATCAGGCCGTACGATGAGAAAACGGATGACCTCGTCAGTAATATTGAGCGTCTGCTCTACCTTACGGACAGCTTCAGCAGGCAACTCTACGGTGTAGAACACATAGACTGCGTGCTCGTTCTTCTTAATTGGGTATGCCAGCTTGCGCTTGCCCCAGTTGTCTGTACCGACCACCTTACCGCCGTTGTCGGTAAAAATCTTGGTTACCGTGCTTTCGGCCTTCTCGAGATCAATCTCGAGGTCAGGGTGATACAATACGGCAATTTCGTATTGGTTCAAAACTGAACTCCTTCCTTTGGTCTATCGGGCTACTCACACCAGAGGCAGTAGCCTGAATTAGTTGTAACCTGATTATTCTACCTTATCTACCTCTGTTAGTCAAATACTCAAGCTCGGGTAGCATTACGCCGGCTGGGCTACCCGTGCAAGGCCGGGATGCCGTGCAGACACCAAAGCGTTGTCTCGGAACTGAGTCAGCGCCCTCTTTGTAGCCAGCGAGCCCAGAGCTTCACCCGCATAGTAGTCTCGTATCATATCCACAAACTGATCGGTGACAAAAGAAACAACACTCGCTTCCTCATTGCTTGCCCAGCCTTCATGAACAGCCTCAATGGCTTTCAGTGTGCTTTCAGGGCTATGTTTACCGGGAAACGATAGGTGCATCTTCCCTCTCACCAGCAATGCCTCATACCGTGCCCGGTCGCGCACGCTAGCTACCGCCTTAATTTCAATCGGTGTTGTATTAATAAGCTCGCCGCCACGGTGGTGTACGATAAGCAAATCGTGCGTCTGCTGCCGGTGATGATACCCGGTATCAGAACGCGCCATAGAAGGGATAACAAACCAACCGCGTGAAAAGCGCATATTAAACGCCAGCAGCGCATTACACTCATATCCGAAACCCCGATGGTCACCAACTCCCTCAATCTCATTCGCTCGTGACAAAAGGTTGATATGTACCGCGTTACTTTGGGCAATGTTAAGACAATCTTTGAAAACGCGCCTACGCAGACCTTGATTTACGTCCCCCACGATAACTCCCTCCAGAAGCGGCGCGACCGCGATATCCAAGGCAATTCGATGTGGGTAGGCATGCTCTACCATACACTCCAGCCTGCTGGCGTTAAATTGCTTTTGCCGCTCAAGTGCCTGATGCCAGCAATCAACGCCCGCCCATAATAATTCCTGGCGGGCTTCGGCTGGCATATCGGAACGTATGAGGGCGGCCTCTGCTGCTGCCCACCCAGCGGCGACAAGATAGCGCGGCATTGTTTCTGAACGTAAATTTTTATATATATCTTCCAGCTGCTCGGCACCCTGGCGACCCAGTATCACTTTGTGCATTCTTAAGTAGCGTTCGTACTGCGGATTTGGATAAAACGACACGACATCCGGATAGCTGAGCGGCGGCTGTACAAGTGTCTCAAACGCAGAAGGAGACGGGTTGGCAGCACTTCTACTGCTATCCCCGTACTCCGTATGCATTTTACGCTTCCTTTGCCTGCATCATTTATGCTCATGGTAAAAGAAACTATAAGCTTATGACAAGCCCTCAAATACACAACACGTGCGACTTACAGCCCGTGAGCTTTTCTGAAGTAGTCGTCATACACCGATTGCAGACGCTTGCCATAAAGCAACTTAAGCACATAGAGCACTCCGAACGTCAGGCCGCCTGAAATAAGCATGACTATTAGAATCGTCAGCCACAGTGGACGCGTTTTTTGCTGCCCCATAGCCGCAATAACCCGCATGCCATCAAGAGTCATCGTATCACTGCCCGTCGACTTATCCCGTGAGACCGGAGGCACCTTAACCCACTCGTCAGCACTTACCTGACCGTAGTACACGATTTCCCGATAGCGACTCCTGGTTTCGTGCGGAAGTGTTACCGTCACGGTCAGCGGCTTCAAAAAGGTAGTCAGTTTGATGCCATCTCTGTTCTTACAAACTACTTCATACGGCCCGGCCGCAAGTTCATAATCATCAATCACAGGCCCGAGAGTAGCGAAGTCAAGCTCAACAGAACACATAGCATCTTCGGTAAGCGCGCCTGCGGGGATTGTTATCACAACCCAACCATCGGCACTCCTTATTACCGTATCACTATCGGTCATGGTGTTCGGTTCAAACGTACCTGTCGAAACGGATGCTTTAGCATAGCCAGACGTGTTACCGGCCGCATCATAGGCTTGGAGCCGATACTGATACGTCTCATTAAATCGAACATCAGAATCAGTATAGGCAGTATCGCTGATATCCTCGCCGACGGTCATCCAATCTTCTCTGTCCTGCGACCGCTCGAGACGATAGGCCACATTATCTGAATTATCTGTTGACGACGGCCAGGTGAGCACCACCACAGGACGGCCGGCTGGCGAGGTTGCCGTGAGGTGCCCTGGCGTAGTTGGTGCCTCAGTGTCTTCCAAATTTTGTATACCCGCTGCAGGTAGCGAGCCGGTAGCCGTATGTGCCCGCACTGGGGCAGCAGAGGTAGCTGCAGACGAAGAACCGCCCAACCCAGAGGACGAACTTGGAGCTGGGGGATCAGGAAGAGGCTGCCAACTCGCTGCCATCCCTGTTGAGACCTCCTGTATCCCGCTGCCGTCTGTATTAATTGTGTAGACCGCCCAAGCAGCCCCCCGGTTACGGCGCAGAAATACTATTTTGCTGCCGTCCGGGCTCCAGCCCGGATTGCGGGCATGGTCCCCGGGGTTAGCTGGCGTCGTAATGGGCGTCATCGTCCCATCACTTACCATTACTGCGCCTATACGCTCAGATGAGGTGTAAATATCATGGTAGGTTATGGCAATTTTGCTGCCGTCCGGGCTCCATTCGGCCCCCCAGCCCTGGCGATAAATATATCGTTTATTGGAGCCATCCGCATTCATAATGTAAAGTGCCTGTTCATCAGGATAGCTCGTATAAGCAATCGTTCGGCCGTCAGGGCTCCAATCAGGAAAGGCTGTGTTGTGGGCCAAAAGCTTCTCGTTGGTACCATCAGCATTGACGACATGAACAGCGAAGGTAGTGCCATAGCTGTGAGCAATGGCACGATGAAATACAATCTTAGTGCCGTCAGGGCTCCAGCTGGGCTCTCGGTCATTATACCCCCAGCCAGCATTTGTTATCTGTCGCTTGTTGCTGCCGTCCGGATTCATCGTGAAAAGCCTCGGCCAACCGTCGGCCCCCGGGCCAGCAGCAACAATCTTGCTACCATCCGGACTCCAGACACCGTCAGCAAACCCGTCAGCAATCTTGACCCTGCCACTACCGTCGGAGTTGGCAACATAGAGGCTATTCTGTTCAGTAATAAGGATCTTGCCGTTGACTGCCGCAAATGAATTGCGAAACAGCATAAACAAGCCGACAAGCGCCGCACAAAGGATAAGTATGAAAATGACCGGGGATACCCTTGGACGCTGCTTCTTTGGCAATAACGGTTTTTTGCTTTTGTGCGTTTTTCTTCTTGCCATTATGTATGTGCTTGATCCCAGCAGTTGCAATAATGCCCCCTATAGGCCGTGGTGTTTGCGGTAATAGTCCTGGTACCGTTGGAGCCGCTTGCGGCGGTCTATCCACGCAAGCAGGTACAGGACACCAAGGGCAACACAGATGAGTATGATTATGACCAGGAATACCGCAATGATCACCGAGGCTTTCTTGGCCTTACCCATGACCGTAAACACGCTCGTGTTGCCGAGGCGTACGACGTCAACGTTGGCTGCTTCATCACGTGCCTCAACCTCTAGCTGCGCCCACCCGTTCGTCTCAAGGCCATAGTGCTCAAGTGCCGACACATTGTGGCCTTCCGTCAGCTGTACGTGCGCCCTCAAGGCGTTATTAAAGTTAGTAACCCGCCTGCCGTCGCTATTCTTACAGATCAATTCGTAGGGGCCACCAATCGTTACATACCCCTCGAGCGATGGCCCCAGCGATAAGTAATTTTCGGCTGCACAGAGGACATCTTCCGCAAACACATCAGCCGGCAGGACAAACGTCACTAAGCCATCTGCGGTCGTAATCCTTAGCTCGTTCCCCTCATCGGCATTTGATTCGAACTGATTGGTAGTGATTTCTGTAATGCTGAATTCTGAGATATTTCCCTTGGCGTCGATTGCCGCCACACGGTAGAAGTAGCGGGCTGAGAACTGGACCTCGTCATCACTAAATGCCGTTGTCTGATGCTCGGCTGCCAGTTCATCCCACTCCGCACCATCTGTGGAGCGCTCAATGCGATACCCCTTGATGCCACTATCATCACTCGATGCTTGCCAGGTAAGCGTCACTGTTGTGCTGTTTTCTGGCATGGCAGCGGCCAGCCCCTCCGGCTTGGATGGAGGGGTCGTATCTGTCGGAGCCTGCGGCGGCGGGTTTGTTCGCGGCGGTGATGTCGGCGGTGATGTCGGCGGTGGAGGTGGCGGATTTGACGGAGGCGGCGCAGGTGGTGGG
>CAZDQS010000007.1:0-19541 GCA_964507855.1 uncultured Candidatus Saccharibacteria bacterium
TTGGAACCGCCAGAAATGGCGGTTCTTTCCTTTTTAACTCTGTTAAATGGTTCCCAAATTACCAGTTCCCCCATTACGCTCTACTACTATGACGTAGAAAAAGAAGGCCTCCTGGTTCGCAAGCACAACCCGGAGACAAACGCCTACTTCACGTTGGATGATGCTGTCCTAAGCGAGCAGACAATCAACGGCCACAATGTTGTCGTTGTGACCTACCAGATTACTGACGGCGGCGAGCGCGACGTTGACGCTACCGAAAACGGCACCATCATCGACCCGGTCGGTCTAGCCAACCAGGTCGTGGGCGTACCAAACACAGGCTTGGGCGGCAGGCAGGCAAACTAGCCTATGCGCTTGTCGCGGCCAGAATTCAAGAAAAAGCTATCAATCTTGCTAGGTGCGGCGTTGCTGCTCGCTGGAGCTTTGGCCATACTCCACTTCGGAACAAACAAACCCACTGCCGACACTGTCGTTGCCGAAGTAATCACATATTCAACTGACGCGCCTGATGAAACCGAGCCAGGCCCAGACTTCACATGGAAAGGTGCTGCCAATGACCCAAAGAAAATCATTATTCCATCGCTTGGCATAGACAATTACATACAAAACGTCGGCGTCGACCAAAACTCAGAAATCGCCGTACCTAATAATGTCCATATGGCCGGCTGGTTTGTGGACAGCGTCCGGCCAGGGGACAAGGGCTTGAGCATCATCGATGGCCACCTTGACGGACGCGCCCGCGACGGTATCTTTGCAAACCTTACGCAACTCGAACAAGGCGCCCAGTTCACCATTGAGTTTGGTGACGGCAGCACGCGGACTTTTGTGGTAAAGAGCGTACAGTCCGTCGACCTCAACGAAGCCGCCGACGTGCTCTACTCGCAAGATCCCAGTATCAGCAACCAGCTCAACCTCATCACTTGCGGCGGTAACTTTGACCGCGATTCACGGCTGTATGACAAACGCGTCATCGTCGTAGCAACGAGAAGTGATCTCTAGCTTAGCTCCCCGATAATCACACTGTCAGTTTCTTATATATTTCTGTTTTTTGTATCGAAAAAATAGGAGTATAATTTTGACTTGTCATAAAAATAGAAGAGAGCCAACAGTTATGGACTCCAGAGAGAGCAACCCCATGAAAAACCCAGAAGAGAACGAACGCCAAGCGGCTATTGTCGAGCTTATCGCCCCAGACGGACTCGGATTTGGCGAAGGCGGCATAAGCGTCAGAGAGCAGGTCAAGCAAGGCATCTTGACACCAGAAGCGCCGAAACATATCCATGAACTACTCACGAGCGACGCGAAAGCCTTCAAGCCGATTGAAGCGCCGGATGATGGCTGCGGCGACGGCCGCCCATGGAGCAAGATACTCCAGCTTGTTCCTGAAGGTTACCGAAAAAAGATCCGCCTCTTCAAAACATCGCTTTTGCGCGCCAAAGTGTTTGGTGGAGGCCTGGTCACGGCATCGAGCATGTGGCGAGCTATTAAGGGCGCACCGACCGATGGTCAAACCGTGGGCCAAGACCGAGCGTTTATGGCCGACGAGCTGAAGAAGCGCAGCTTTAGTCACGGCGCCCACAGCTCCGACCACGCCGAGGGTGAGGATTGCGGCTGCGGCGCAATAGACAATTACCCAGTCATTACCGCCAATGCAGTCAAATATCGCGACAAGATTACGAGCGTTCTTGGTGTCCTCTACGGTGACGACTTCTCAGACAACAAAAGCGCAATCGACGAAGTTTTTGACGCGTACGGGTCTGCTGTCAAGACACCTGGTTATTTTTCTGATGCGAGCGGGAAAAAATCCATGGAACAGATCCTGGAGTCGGGAGCTGTCGTAAAGGAACTGTCAGGGCGACACGTCGAAGAAACGATCGTGATTAATGACGTGCCCGGCACCACGCTTGACCAGCAATATTTCACACAAACCGTCAAGAACGCTTGCGTTGAGGAACCAAAGCCGCAGACGATCCAGGCGTTTTCTGTTGATATTTGGCGAGGTAAAGAGATTGCTGATGTCGTCGCTGACATAGCTGCTGAACAGGATCCGTCTGTTGATATCGAACATATTCGCAAAGTCGCGTATGCTGACTTTTTGATCCGCACGCTCGCGGTAGCTGCCACACTGACGGCCGGCGACCTACCGGTGTATCTGCGCCGGCAACCACGCCCCTAAGGCTCATGCACGAATATTTTTCTCCGACTAGTGGTAGGGGCGCCGGCACCGACGCCCTTTCCTGGACGGCCGCGTTGACACTCGACATACTCGCTTCGATGTAAATTATTGTGAGATAATTGAGTGATGAAAGAAGTGCAATTTTCGATTGAGATTAATGCCGGCAAGCAAAAAATCTGGGACACTTTGTGGCAAGACGAAACATTCCGCCAGTGGGCGGGCATCATTGATCCGGGAACCTACTTGGTTGGCGAGCTGAAAGAGGGCAACGAAGTACAGTTCCTCTCCGCGAGCGGCTACGGCGTCACAAGCATGATTGAAAAACTGACGCCAGGGGAGTTTATACGCTTCAGACATCAGGCTGACACCCAAAACAGCGGGGCAGAGGAGCGCGAAAAAGAATGGACCGGCGGAGCAGAAAGCTACACTCTGACAGAAAATGACAGCACCACAACCCTAACCGCGACATTTGATGTACCACCGCAACAGGAAACATACTTTACGGCCACCTATCCTAAAGTCCTAGAGCGGATAAAAACCCTTACCGAAAAAGGAGAGTGAAAACTCCTGCTCGATTTAGCACACGTCCTTTTATCAATTGCAAAACTGCAACTCAAAGTTTTGCAGTAATTTATAAACACTAGAGTTTACATATTTATCATTAAATGTTATAATAAAGTAGTGAATTCCTCTCTTGAAGTGACTGGCCGTACAGAATCGCTCTCTGCCAGAAATGGGCTCGACTATGAAACGAGGGAATGGTCCAGTGAGAACGTCTTCCATATCTATCCCAAGACGTTCAATGAAGAAAGGCCTAAAGGAGAGGTGCATCACGGCGTCGGTTCGATTCGCGGTATAACTGAGAAACTTGACTGGGTCAAAGACACCGGCTTTACCGCAATCTGGCTTGGACCGATATACAAGTCACCAGGCGAGGACGGCAATTACGACGTAGCGGACTACCGCCAAATCGACCATGATCTCGGCACTATGCAAGATGTCGAGGAGCTCATATCTGCCGCTCATGAGCGAAACATCAGAATTATTTTCGACTTAGTGCCCAACCACACGTCAGATCAAAGTGAATGGTTTGCAGCTTCCAGCGACCCCGATCATCCTGAGCATGCTGCTTACAGAGATTATTACATCTGGCATGATCCGGTACCATGCAAGCCCGGCGAGCCGGAACTGCCTGCGAATATCGTGGCTGAAGACCGGCTTGACGGCCTACCTGAAGGCTATACAGTGCCGAATAACTGGTCGAGTATTTTCTCGCTGCCGCAAATTGAAAAGGTGCGATCCCGTCACGGCGGCACAATACCTGAGGGTACACCCATTCCAGCCGTTACTGCTTGGGTGTGGCATCCTGGGCGTAGGCAGTTTTACCTGGCTGAATTTATGAAATCTCAGCCATCACTGAACTGGCAAAATGAAAAAGTCCGTGAAGAAATCAAGGAAGTTGAGCGTTTTTGGTTTCGCAAAGGTGTAGACGGATTCCGCGTTGATGTCATCAACCACATCGGTAAAGATCCCAACCTTAGCGACGAAGAGCCTGCGCCCATTGGCACAGCAATCGGTGAATATGATCCGGGCACAACAAACCCGCACGATCAGTGGCGGCAGGAAAAGCTCGTGAGCTACTGGCCAGAGCTCAAGGCCCATGCTTCGGATATCCTATCGGTCCTCGATGAAGAAGAATTCAAGCATCGAAATATTCGGCTTGTTTTTGAAGATTGGATAGCAGCGCTCAGCGATGATGACAAACTCAACAATCTGGATCCGGCCAGAGCAAACGTCTTCAATTTTGAGATGTTGCTGCACACCAACCGGGCGGGGTGGGCGGCCGAAAACATTGAGAGGCTGATACGCAAGTATTACACCCGCATGGATACGCTCAAAGGCGCCGTACCAAACCAAGTATCCGGCAATCACGACACAGCCACCTTGCGCTCACGACTTGAGAGCGCCCCGGCCGCGCGGGCAGCTTATCTGATCCTCGCAGCCCTGCCCGGTGCTCTGTACACTTATCAGGCGGACGTCGGCGGAAACCCAGACATGATTATTAGACCTGCGTCACGGCAGCGAGACAAAGACGTTGGGCAACGCGATCCGGAACGCGTCCCGATACACTGGAACTCCACTCGTCAAGGCGGATTCTCAGACGCCCCGTATGAGGACCTGTGGCTGCCGACTGCCGACGCTCATGTATACCAGGATGACAATCTTGCACAGCAAGCACGCAACCCCCGTTCGCCATACAATCTTGTGCGTGCAATATTGCATAAAAGAAACCATGACCCGGCCCTGCGCAGCGGAGGAATCCGCATGCTTCACACCGATCACCGCGGAGTGCTTGCCTTTGCCCGGCCAGACCCAACGGACAAGAGGCGCCAGGTGATTTCCGTTAGCAACTTCCTCACCAGTCATGAGAGAGTTTCTATTACCGACACTTTGCAAACGCTCGGAACAGCTACCATCACTGCGTCCGTTGGTCGAATTTCGACGGGAAGCACTATCGACTTCACCCGGCCGCTCATGCTGCCACCAAACGAGTCCCTTATCATCGACAGCCACCCATAATCCGCATGATAGGGTAGGCTAAGCTCTTTATTTTTGTTACGTATAAACTAACTATATCATATTTTGGAAAATTTTGCAGTGATAATTCTCACACTAACAGATGTGTGTTAGCTTTTCGTACGTCTGCCAGACAACACATGCTGTACCGATGGGCTGATTGCCTTATCTGTACGGTGGATGCAGCCGATCCAGCAGCATGGCCGGCGCTTGCCTTCGGTTAGTTCCTTGACAACCCGCTTAACATGCTCGTCCCGGGTCTTTTGCTGCTTGACGGTGGTTGTCCAGCAAATCCACTCGTTACGGGCAAGCGGGGTAATGTCTTCCCAGGCCGCGAGCGCTGCCTTCGATGCACTCAGTGCTTTTGCCATATCTGCCGGCAGCGCGTGAACCGTGCCGCCAGAAATTTTCTGTGTTCTCATACCTATATTTTACACTAGCAGACTCATATGAGACTGGTATAATCGGGCTCATAAGGGAGGTTAATAACATGAAGTATTATGCTAGCGCTCTGGATATACTTCGGCGCTATCGGGTCATTTTCACCATATTAGTTGTGTTGGTTGCTATCGTCTCAAGCAGCTTTATAGACAGCATGTCAGCCCAGGCGGCTGCGGCAAAAGTACGCTGGAAACCACCAAAACTCAGCAACCCGCAAACCATTACCCTCGGTACTGGCCGAACCGTCACGACGCTCGACGACAAAAAAGACTACATTGTTAAGCTCCCGAAGTCTAAGAAGACAGGGAGCACCAGTATTATCGGTGGCCGCAACGTCGTCATCATGGGCGGGCACATCACGATCCCGCCAACTCACCCCACAAACAACACCGATATGGATCGCCGGGCGATTTACATTAAGGACAACAAAGGCACCGTACACATCGAGGGAGTGCTTATCGATGGCTCCGGCGGCGGCGAAATGGACGGCGTGGCAATAAATGCACCTCAGTCCATCGTGCAAATCCAAAACCTTCGTGTCACCGGCGTGAAGGGCACCGACGGCACCATGCACGCTGATGTCGTCCAGACCTGGGGCGGCGTCAAAGAACTTCGCATAGACCGGCTGACCGGCGAAAGCTACTACCAAGGACTGTTCATCGCCATCGACCAAAACACCATAGGCAAAGCCTTAATCTCCAACACCAACCTGCGCGCACTCGGTGACCAGCCCTGGGGCGGCGGTGGCGGCGGCTACATGATCACGCTTACTAAGCGCACTTGCAATGCGTACCGAGTTGAGTTTTACAAGGTCTATGTAGAACCGCGAAAACAACGCCCATTCAACAAATCAGTCTGGCCGGATGTAAACACTCCGGAAACCCTAGCATGCGCGGTGCGCACATGGGATGGGTATGCCTACTGGCCAAACCTACCCGCCTCTGGCCGCGTGTACGAGGGTCTTCCTCCCGGCGGTGACTTCGTCAAAGCCGGCAGCGTAGGCGTCAATTACACAAGCCCTGGCTACTGGTAAACCATCAATGTAGCGAATCAAACTAGCTGCAGCAATAATGGCGCACCCACTTGCCACAAGCATTTTGTTCCGCTACGCTCGTAGGTGGTATGAGGCCACGAGTACTGAAGATATCTGTAAAGAAGTTCATAAAGCGCTGCCGCAAACTTGCCAGGCGCCAGTGGCGGTACGTAGTCGCTGGCGCATTCGTAGCGGCATGCGTCATACTACCTGTCGTGCAAGCTGATAGATATGTAGACACAACAGCACTCCTGAATATCATTGCCAAAGGCGAAAGTCGCGGCAACTACAACGCGTACTATGGCAATGCTTCAAACCAGGAAGTGAAGTTCACCGAAATGCCTGTCGCTGATGTGCTGGCGTGGCAAGAAGCGTTCGTCCAGCAGGGAAGCCCCAGCAGCGCAGTTGGAAGGTACCAGTTTATTCGGCCGACACTTGCAGGCTTAGTCAAAGAACTAAGTATTGATGAGAGCACTGTACTCGACGAGCAGCTACAGGACCGGCTGGCCAAGCGGTTGCTTGAGCGCCGTGGCCTCAGCGACTACGTGAAAGGAAAGATAACCCGCGAGGAGTTTGCACACAACTTATCAAAAGAGTGGGCAGCGCTCCCGAAGGTAATTGGCAACAATCCCGACCAAAGCTATTACCAGGGAGACGGGCTGAACTATGTGCAGATATCCATCGACGAAATCTTCTCGGGTATCGCAGCCCTGCGCCCATGACCGGTGAGCTTGTTTGCCCAAGGGGTTAGTAGTAAGCTTAGAGCAATACCCGACAAGCAAGAACAGACATGAGCAAAAAAATCAAAAACGATACACTTTTTGACCAGGTAAAAGACCTGCTGGTGACACAGAATTGGGACCGGCTGAAGGATGTGATGAATTTGCTGCACATCCCGACTATTATTGACATTCTTGGCCAGGCCAGCAAGGAAGAGCGCGCGACGCTGATCAAGCTCCTGCCGAAGAGCCACGCCGCGCGTGTGTTCAGACGATTGGATGCCACACAGAAGAAGGCGCTGCTTCGTGCCTTGCCGGAAGAAGAAGTCGAGGCGCTGTTGCAATCACTGCGGCCGGACGAACGGGTCAACCTCTTCGAACAAATGCCGCCCAACATTTCGAAGCGCCTACTGCAGATGCTCCAGCCTGAAGACCTGGCTGAAGCGACAAAACTCCTCAGTTATCCCAAGAGTAGTGTTGGACGCCTGATGACCCCTGACTTTGTCGCCGTCAAGGAAAACTGGGATATTCAAGCTGTTCTTGATCACATGAAGCGCCGCGCCAAAGAGAGTGAAACGATAAACGTCGTTTACGTCGTTGACGATAACTGGAACTTGCTCGGCCTGGTCGAACTGAACAAAATTATCCTGGCAGAACCACATGACAAAATAAAAAACATCATCGACCGCAACGTCGTGACGCTTTCTGCTCACGATGACCAGGAAAAAGCCGTCAAGCTCCTCAACAACTACCGTCTATCTGTCATTCCGGTGATCGACGACAGCAGCCTGGTAGGGATCGTCACGTTTGATGACGTTATTGATGTCTCGCGCCTGGAGGCCACTGAAGATATCCAAAAAAGCTCGGCAATCGTGCCTCTGGAGGTTAGCTATAAAAACTCAACTATCTTCGGCCTGTTCCAAAAACGAGTCGGCTGGCTGTTGGCACTGGTGCTCGTCAGCCTCGCGTCCGCGGGCGTCATTGCGGCGTTCGAGGAGACTCTATCATCGGCTATTGCGCTCGCGTTTTTCATCCCTCTCCTTATCGGTAGTGGCGGTAATGCTGGCGCACAAGCCGCAACACTTATGATACGAGCCATTTCTCTCGGGGAAGTCACCGCAAAAGACTGGATAAAAATGTCCGGCAAAGAGATGTTGGTAGGCTCAACGCTCGCTATTGCCCTCGGCGCCTTCAGCTCGCTGATGGGCCTCTTCAAGGGCGGCGTAGAAATAGGCCTTGTTGTCGGCTTGTCCATGGCGGCGATTATTATCATCACCAACTTGCTCGGCACATTGCTGCCTTTTGTGCTGACCAAACTTAAGATTGACCCAGCGGTGGCGAGTGGCCCACTCGTGACATCCGTGGCTGATATCATCGGTCTGTCCGTTTACTTTACGATAGCCAACGTCATCCTGAGCCAGGCTGCGTAGGATATTATTTTTTCTTCAGTTCGTAGTGCTGCTGGAGATACAGGAGGTCGGACACAAGCTTGTGTAGATAATCTTTTGTAGCTTCGTCAATAACAGCATCACGCAAGACGTGTTCGATTTCGGTAGCGACTGTTACGAAATAATCACCGGACCGAGCCTTGGCCTGCAGCTCAAGGCGATCCATGTCCAGGCCATCCCGCACGACAGCCGCATGCTGCCCAAACCCATGGGTGACGAGCCCGTGGAGAGAACTAAGCGTATATGATGCACTGCTCATATATATCCTCCTGTCATTATGCTTATATATTTATCACGCGTAATCACCAAATGGTCAAGCAGATCAATCCCCAGCACATTACCGGCACTGATAAGCTGCGTGGTCACAGCAATGTCCGCCTCCGTTGGCTTCGCACTTCCGGATGGATGATTGTGGGCGATAATCACCGCGGCCGCACCACGCTCAACTGCCGGCTGGAACACTTCACGTGGATGAATAATGTTCGCCGTCAAGCTGCCGACTGAGATAACTTCCTCGTGCATAACTTCATATCGGCTGCTGAGGTACAGACCGCGAAGTTGCTCTTTGCGCATTTCGCCCATGCTCTGCACATGGTCGAACGCCTGCTTGGCAGTCCGGACAAAGACAGGCTTGCCGACACGCTTCTCAAAATACCGACGGCCGAGCTCAAAGCAGGCAATAATTTGACAGGCCTTGGCTACGGGGATAGACAACACCTCGGCCAGGCGGGCAGGGTCGGTTTCGGTCGTGATGGTCTTTTCGCCATATTCTTTGACGATCCGGCCGGCCATAGAGAAAACTTCTTCTTTTCGCGTGCCAACGCCGAGCAAAACAGCAATGAGCTCCTGCGACGAAAGCGCCCCAGGGCCAACGCTAAGTAGCTTTTCCCGTGGCTTCTGCTCCCGCGGCATGTCCTTGACCCGCAGTATATAGGAGCCGGATCGGGCGTCTGCAGAGCTGTTAATAGCATTAGCATTTGACATAACCCAATCATAACAAGTTTGAGAACCAGCACGAAAGGGCTTAGTTTTTCGTACTACCCTGGATTTACTGTTTACATTTGCCGTTAAAGCAGCTATATAGTTTGGTGATGCATATATTTTATTCAGGAGCGAAAGGTTTTAGTGATCCTGAACTTAATAGATTAGTTGAAGAAATCATTCCAGGCCTGCTCACCCAAAGAGGCCATAGTGTGTATGTATTACTTCACGACCCGAAGACCCAAGAGCAAAGTAAGGGCTTCGACCAGATCGCGAAACAAATTCTTTCAGCCGATGCATTCATCGGTGAAATGAGTCGCGCAAGCCAAACACTTGGGTTTGAACTATCGTATGCTCTCAATAACACCAAGCCTTGTCTCTATCTGTATCACCACACCCGTAATGCTCAGCCGGGTACCGTAATGCTTAACAATCCTTCACGCCTTCTCAAGATCAAACCGTACACCGACACAAACCTCGAAGATACCCTAGACTCATTCTTGGCATTCTCAGAGGTTCAAAGCAACACCTCAAGAACAAGCTTCATGAGCACACGCAAAATAGATACTTTCCTTAATCAAGAGTCGAAATCCCGAGGCATTAGCAAAGGGGAACTCATTAGAGAGATTTTATCTGAGCGAGCTGACAGAAACGACAAATCCCTTAGCTAGGCTTGTACTCTGCAAATTGCTGTAGTACTATTCAGGTCATTAATAATGTTATGCGGTGCATAACACACTATGATTGAAACATTTCCCTGTGTAGAACAACCGCGCTATGAGGAAATAGCCGCAAAAGATCCGCTGGACCTTGACGAACGCCTAGGGTCATTACCGCTATGCAACCACGAAGGCGATACGGCTGCCATTCAAGAATGGCTCACCGATAGCTCGTTGAGGCTTGCAGATCAGCCGCTGCATTCGGCAGACGTAGCGTTTGCGGCGTTGCGTGACTTAGACTTCTTGGCTGCCTCACTCATCAGACATGGCATCAACCCAATAGAAACTACTCCGTATCTCGAGGAAAATCTACTATCACTCTCCCGTACGACCGGTAGCGTCCCTCGAGGCACCGTCTACACGTATGCCGCCGCCAACCCGACCGGAGAGCGACAAAGGACTTTTACTGGCACGTTTGAGGAAGATACTTTTATTGACGCTGTTCGTAGCGGCATGCTGGGTCTCGACACTGCCTCAAACGCCTTAAGTCACCTAGAGCTACAAGGCGCCACGGTAGACAATGTGCAGCACTCAGTTCACGAAACGGTAAAAGCCCTCGATAGAATGACTACCGCAATAGTAGCCGTCCACCGTCATGTCAGCCCTGATTTCTTCACGCATCAACTGCGGCCATATTTTGAGCCACTCATCATCGGCAATCAAAGCTTTTCAGGAGCAGGCGGGGCTCAGATGCAATTGCTGGCCATTGATCGTATGTTGTGGGGAATAGACGATCCTGACCCAGTGTACCGCGAATTCTATGACGAAAGCTACCCATACCTAACCCCTGTACAAAAAGAGGGTCTTGCCCGTTTTGAGCGACTCAACGACGGCACAAGCCTGCTGTCACACGCGCTTAGGGCTGGTGACTCGGAGATAGCGGCAGCCTGCCTCGATGCCATGCGTTCAATTCGCCGCTTCCGCTATCCGCACAAGAAAGTTGCTGATGACAACTTCAAGCTCCGCTCTGAAACTGCTGTCGGCAGTGGCTCATACCGACCAGATATCCTTGGCCATCTCATTGCCAAAACAGAAGTCTACATCGCTCAACTGGAGGAAGTGCATGAAGACAGACTTTGAACGCTTTTCGGTAGGCACAGTATTTAACCCACTTAGAAGAGAAGTCAAGGCTAGCCCGCGCTACACTTCTGCCATCGTTCGCTATCCATCCCGGCTTGAAGCCATGGCACTCGATCCGTCAAAAATTGCCGATAACAACTCTCTTGTTTATCCGGCGGGTCAGATAGACTTTTGCGTTAATATCCTCAAGGAAATCAAAGTTACTCTTCTCCCCCAAAAGAGGGATATAACGATCAGCGAACGAACCGCACGCAAGCCGCTTGTTCTGCATGCCGCAAAGATCATGCAAGCTGCCTTGGGGACAAATCACGGCCTGGAAATAGATGTCGTCAACACCATGGACTTACGTCACTGTGGCCTCGGATCCAGCAGCTCGCTCATTGCCGGAGTAGCGGCAGCTATCAACGAACTGTATGGCAAGCCGCTTGATGCGCTGGAGCTCAGTCGGTACTGTGCACAAAACCACGGTGAGGAAATCGATGACGACCCTACATCTTTGATGCCAGTGCAGTGCATTGGCGGCTCGGCTGTTTGTGGGCATTTTGAAGGAGGGCTCATTATACTCGCCGGACAAGCTGCGCCTATCTTTCGGCACAACCTACCCGAAGATATGGAGGTGGTTATCGGCATTCCTAAGGATTTTGACCACCCGGACGCAAGCTCGCTGATGAACGCGGAAGTAGACAACCTCGAAGGATTCCGGGATGCAGGCGAAAAACACGGGAAAGAAATAGCATACCGGCTCGTCCACGAAGCTATACCTGGGTTAGTCGATAACAACCTCACGCCTTGCAAAAAGCTCATTTTCGACTACCGTTGGGATATGGGAAGCATCCGTAACTGCTCCTTTGCTTACCCGCCAATGCTCGAGATAGCAGAGCACCTGCGCGATCTGCGCGAAGACAAACGCGTAGAAATAATCGCACTTTCGTCTGTCGGCCCCGGCTTTTTTGCACTAACCCATGAGCCACAGTACATAGAGAAACGCTTCCAGGCTCTCGGCATGGATACTTATCGAACACGTATTCACAACGGAACTTACACCGTAAAAAGGAGCTCATGATGAGCGAATCACTCAATACTCAAGCATTATTCTCCCCTAATTTTATCGCTCCCGAGAGGCCGCGCGACCCCAGAATTTTGCGTGCCGGCCACGAACTCGGCGCCCTGTCTTTGGGCAAAGAACATGAAGCATGGCGCTCACAAAGAGCCCTTTTTGTTACCGGTCCACACGCATCGGGGAAGAGCGCCGTGGTTCACCATGGCCTATCAGAAGGTTATGCTGTTTATGATCTAGGGCCAATTATAAGGACAGCCTTCCGCCAATCAGGTGAGAGCTGCTCATTCGGTCAGTGGCTGGAAATGAATGAGGCGACACATGGTCCGCACTTTACGGATGAGCTCATTGCCACTACTATTGCGCCACAGCTCGAAGCTAAAGCCCCACAGAACGGCGCCGTCCTGATAGGCAATCGCTCTATGAAAGGCATACGCTATCTTCAAGATCGCCTCCAACCTAGCGACTCAAAGATCATCTACCTAGACGCTCCTGTCGATATGCTTTATCGACGATATTGCAAACGCGAAAACCGTCATGACCTAACAGAAAGCCAGTTTGAAGCTATACTCAATGAAGAAGTATGTATGGGTCTTCTAGAGATTAGAGAAAACGCTAGCCATGTTCTTGATAATTGCGGCTCCCTTGACGACCTTAAGTGGCAGCTTTGCGGGATCGTTGATCAGTGGCAACCAGCTGAAAGCAGACTGGCTTAACGACGAGTTGTAATATGGTGGGCAATTTCCTCGTAATTGTGCGTCCAGAGATGATCACGCTCTTCGCTGGAACGTTCTGCAAATGTAGACGTCTGGCCTTCAAGCATCATGGCACGTTCCCAGTTTAAGTTAGGATTGCCTTTGGCTTCATGTGCAATTGTCACCGGCACATCAAACGATGACTCGTACTCATCATCTTCACCGCCGACATATGTCGCAGCTATCGTAAAGTGAGCCCTCCGACTTTCGAGCGTATCAACTATCTTAACAAGCCGCTCTACGGGTATCCTTTTGTCAACATAAGCCATGTATGGGCCAGGGATGCCAAGATCATCAATATAGAAACTGTGGTCTTCTCTGAGTACCGGCACACCGAGCTGCCGGAAAGCCGTACGTGCAGCATAACGGGCCACCTCCTGGCTGGTATCGGCTTGGATTTCTGGCTCCTTAAAATCTGCGGACACAACGGCGATGTCGTAACGATCAAACACAAGACGTGCCAGACGAAGTTTATCGGGGTTACCCGTCAATAAGTGAATAGTTTCTTGAGCCATAATTGCTAGTCAGTATTTAATCATATTACAAATTATTTGACAATATTTACAGTTAGTTGTATCAATAGGAGAATGTTACGAGCAGAAACAGATTTTTGGAATAGCAAACATATAGTTAACTACTTCGCCGACAAGCCGGCCGATCCAGTCGTTAAAGAACGCCTGGGGAAGATTGCCCAACCGGTAGGAAAGCAAGCGCTTGATCTTGGCTGCGGAGGCGGGAGGCATAGCGAACTCCTGGCACACAATGGCTTTGAGGTAACGGCAGTGGATCTTAATCCAGAGATGCTCTCCCATACCCAAAGCCGCCTAAAGCGGCGCAATCTCTCTGCCAACCTAGCCCGCATGTCTATTGCTAACCTAGGATTTCGCAATAATAGCTTTGATGTCGTCGTTTCGACAGGCGTACTTCACCAAGCAAAGTCACTCAATGAGTATGACCGAGCCGTGAGAGAAGTTGCACGCGTCCTAAAGTCCGGCGGCGCGTTTACCGGAAATATATTTACCCGCAGCGCTTGGGATGACACCTACACCGTCCCGGACCCGAGAGAACCGCATACCGTGGTGACTAAAGAAGGTCTATGGATGACACTACTCCCAAAAGAGATGTTTTATGAGCTAGGCCGACAACACGGCCTGCAGCTCGAGCAAGAAGTCACCGAAGACATCCGCCAAGAAAACACCGGTCCAAGAGCCGTCCTTCGTGCCCACTTCTACAAAACCTAGGCTGCCTTTTGCTTACCCTTGTAGCTGTCCAGCTCTAGTTTCAGTTCTGAGTTAGTAGTCTTGAGATAATATTCCATAGTATTCAGGAAGCCCGGCGTAAAATCCTGCGGCCGTTTATTCATGCGGTCAACGATATCCTCAAGAGACAAGGGATAGATTTTATGCACTTCTTCATTTGGTTCAAATTTCCAGTCGGGGTCTGCTGTACATCGAAAAAGCCCGAACATGTGGTAATAGTTTGACCCGGTATAGGTTTCATCCGAATAAAAAGTCCCCAGGAATTCCAGCGGTTGCACAATACCCAGTTCCTCTTCAGCCTCGCGGCTTGCCGCCAGCTCATATGGCTCAGCCTTTGTGACATGTCCACCCACACTATGGTCGAGCAAATTTGCCTTTACATGTTCCTGGACATATAGGTCGCCATTCTCGTCAAAGACATATACAGCCACAACACGGTGTATGTATCCTTTTTCATGCGCCTCTGCTTTGTGTGTCGTGCCGATGATACGGTCGTTTTGGTCCACCCTGTCAAATAATTCTACTGTCATACCATCAGTGTACTACAAATGCGAATTATACATACGCTGCCTTATTATGGTATAATATACTTTAATGAATTATCCTTTTTACAACCCCGACCTTTCTCGGGCACACATGGGAGAGCAAACAGCAAAGCCTGAAGCCGTGCCCGAACTTCTTGACCTATTGCATGATCCGCGCTTGCGCCAAGAGGCACTCCACGGAAATATCACCGTTGCTATGATTCGCCCAGAGCTCGAAGTATCATCCATATTACTTGGCAAAGATACTAAGCTTGCGGAAACCCTAGAAGCATACATTACAGAGTTGGGTGTTCTCGCTAAGTTTGCTCTTCGCTTCGACCGTAGCGCAGCAGAAGAGTTCTACGCCGGCACACCGCGTGACGTACAGCTTGCTCAGCCACCGATGAGAAAGAAAGAACTACCGACCCGCTGGGACGAGTTCGTCTCCATCATGACAGCCGGGCCGACGACTGTTCTTCTCCTCCATACGCCAGACGGAGACGCGATAGAGAAGTGGCGCCGTCAGGTCGGCCACTGGAATATTGAAGCAAACCGAGATCCAGCTACTCTGCGTGGCAGATTCGGACTGGATAACTACAATAATCTAGTGCACGGTAGTGATTCTCCAGAATCAGCCGTCCGCGAAATCGACATAATCGCACGCTGTCTAACTCGACAAGCTTAAATAAAGAGGATCTTACAATGACAGTACGTGAAGCCGAGCCAGCAGAACAGAACAAAGACTTGCTCGGCCCTCGCACATTGGAACTTCTTGACATTCAAAACCCTGAGGATGTACATGTAATTACACCGTGGTATCACAGCGGAGGCGAAACCTATTGCACAGACTTTACGGTCCGACGCAGAGAACTAACAGAACACCTAATAGCGAAGGCATGCATTAAGTTCAGCCCGCGGGAAGCGATGCAGGAATGGCTGGGAAGACGGCGCCTCCTCGAAACAGCCGGCATCGTAACACCAAAGATTCAAGCAATAGACGGTGCAACCATAGTAGAAGAGTTCATACCATTTCGATTTGGAGAAGCATTTGCACTCGCCGAACCAGATAAGCAAGCGCAGATGCGATCTTCGTTTTTACAAACAGTGATGCGAATACATGAAGTGGGCTTCGCCCCGCTTAGCCTCCATGACGTACGTTCGCACGGTGACGATGTTGTGCTGATAGATTTTGGCAGTGATCTTGGGCCACCCTATGCGAAAACGTCTGGCCTCACAAGTGCGGTACAGGCCGAAAACTTTTTCCGTCAGCTTATAAAGTAAATCATCTATCGAAATATCATAAGTTGCGAAGCCCGATGACGGTCAGATGAATCCTTGAGGGATCCATACGATGACCGTCACCGGGTCGCACACCTAGCAGGAGTCAGCGGGGCTGGTCCATCACCTCCGTATCATCAACGCTTGCATGACGTTCGGCGATGACTCCTTCATCCCCTTCGATTTCCAGCGGGACATCAGCGTTCATCGCTTCAGCCCGAGGGCCCGGGAAGAGTTCCGGCGACTGTCGCCTCAGCTCTTCGGCGTATTCGTGCGCGTTGGGTACGAACTTCAGGACAACTTCCTGAGTCCTGAAGTCCTCACCATCACGCCATCGTTTGACGAAGATGACCGTGCCCCAACCGAAGAGACTCCCCAGCATTCCTGCGTGGTCGTTGACATCCACGATCTGGTGAAGCTGGGTGTCATCGAAACGCCGACCGAACCAGAAGCAGTACGGGGACTGCTGCCGCTCTTCGATGTGGCGCTGGTTCGTGATTGCCCGGGTATACCACTTCCAGTTTTGCCACATAGCAAGTGCGGCGTACAGGAAGGGAAGGCTGAACAGTAGGGGAATCCACCAGATGGGAATCCCGAGTTGCTTGGCTTCAACCACCCTCGGTTCTCCGCCGTCAACGGACGGGAGTTCGAATGAGGGAACGTTGAGTTGGACTGACGGCTTCACGAGCCACAGAAGCTCGGTTGCCAGGAGTAGTCCCACGCCGATGGCCAACAGAATGAAGCAGGGTACGAGCGCCATCTTGTGGAGTGGCTCGGCTCGCAACACGCGTTCATTCGGATGGAAGCGATAGCGTCTTTCTCTCTCGAGCCGTTGCTTCACTTTCACAACGAGGAAGAGATAGATTCCCATAAACATGGCCGCGAGAATTGCCACGGCAAGGTTTACCCTCGAGAAGGGTGATATGCGGTGCATGAAAAAAAGCACCAGCGCGAACGCCGCGGCAACAATAGCCGCCGAAGCAGCCTTCGAGATGATCATTCCGGGTACTCCTTGAGTAGGGGACGGATGTACTGCTAGATGTGCTATCCCAAAGGGCAAAACCCCGAGATATAATAATAGTTATACAAGCAGTTCATAGTTAATGCAAACGCTACGCTATATGTAGTGTTGTTAAAACTAGACCATAGCGCTAATGATTTTTGAAAAAAGTTACTTAACGACCTGAAGTCTAACAGATACATTTTACTTAATTTTACGTTTTGTTTGTAAGATTTTTCACTATATTTTCTAATAAGCTTGTTTAGCTTGCACAGACGTGTTATTGTTGGCTTAAATTAACAGGTTGGATAATCTAATAACAAAATTTCCGATTGTTGTTCGGTTTCAGTACTGAGACTCAACCTGTTCTGTCCTTACCAGGGTCAGTATAGGGACCGGAGAACAATCCGGCTGTTGCTCTTCCCGAACTCGCCTACACTTGGGCTTGCAGTTCAGCCAGGAACGGCTACAGAAAGTGCACCTTAACAACTTGGTGTACGTATTTTCCGTCTCGACCAGAAAGGAAGTGAGCAATGGCCACAAGCCAGCCCTCTCCGCATCGCCGAGCCAGTTTCCCTGTGGGCGGCTACTCGGCACCCGACACCCGATCCTCGCCCCAACCCGCAACCACCACGCTGCCTGACGACAAGGAAGTACCTGTCGCGCCCCGAACTGCGCCTGAGGCCACGGAACCGTCTGTGATGGTTCTCGCCCCTCGGCCCGCAGCTCGATCGAAGGCACGTCTGCCGCGCAACTTCGTCCGAACCATCATCAGCGTCGCCTTCATCGCGGCGTTGACCATCATGGCATTCGGTCAGTTCAGTGGCTTCGCGCTGGTGGCCTGCCTCGTGGTGCTCTGGGGTGTGGCCGTCATCATCCTGGTACCCAACGTCCGGCAAAAGCTGGGACGCGGTCTTACCCAGACGATGATCGGCCTCAAGTCGGCAACGACGAGCACGACCACGAACCAGCCCGCCACAAGCGAGCCGGTATCCGAAGGTGGTGACGTCCCGGCAGTGGAGCCCCGTGACCCGCCCGCAAGCAAGCGGAAGCAGACACCAGGCTCCCAGTCCAAGCAGGAACGCAAGCGCTACGAACTCCCGCAGGTAACCCCCTCGCAAGGCCTCCACGGCCTGGTGTGGAACTACCTCGGTGGCAAGCAGCTCTACGCCCGCTTCGGCTGGCAGTGGCTGACCCGACTCTCCCTGCGTGAACGCTACACCACGGCGCTCGACCTGCTGTGGGAGCTACGCAAGGTGCAGAAGATCGTCGCGATCGCCAACACCAAAGGCGGCAGCGGCAAGACACTGCTGGCAACGTGGCTGAGCGCCATGTACGCCTTCGCGCTGAAGATCCCGCCCCTCGCTTTCGATGTCAACGAGAGCCCCGGGGGGACTGCCAAGCGCCTCGGCGTGGACCGTGAGCACACGCTGCAGCTCCGCACGCTCATCAGGCGCCGCAACGAGCTGCGGCTCCCGTCGAAGCTGCTCTTGGAGGCCGATCGGCACCGGGAAACCGGCGTCGTCGTCGTCGCCTCCGAGAAGGCATCGATCGAGTCCTTCTCTCAGGAAGATTTCGAGGAAACCCTCGAGATCCTGGGCAAGCAGTTCCCGATCGTCTTCTGCGACTTCGGCAACGACCCGCTCCGGCCGGGCAACCTCGGCAGCCTGAAGAAGGCTCACGCCGTTGTTCTGCCGGAGAACATCCACATGGCAGACGCCGACGAAGACCTCATCAGCACCATGCTGCGCTACAGCGAGGTCGACAACGGCGCATACGCCACGAAGGTCCAGAACGCCATCATCGTCGTCATCGGCGAGCGGCGGCTCTACAACTGGTTCCGCACCCAGCGGCGCCGGGAAGAGTACGCCGCCAGGTATGGCGTTCGTTCCGAGAACCTCTTCGTGATTCCGTTCAACCGGTACATGAAGAAGGGCAAGCTGGTCACGCTCAAGAGGGTTCCTCTGCGTGTCCGCGTCGTCCTGCTGGAGACCCTCGTGGCCATCATCGCTGCCCCGATCTTGGAAGCAGCGAAGAGCCACGTCCCTGGGGTCAACAGTACCGACTCAGAACAATCTGGGGAGGTCAGCCCTATGGGGTAAGACAACCAGCAGCAGAGAAGCACTGCGCAAGGAGGCATTGCCAGCTTCAGGTAAATTGAAGCCAGCAACCCCAATCAGCCTAACCCTCAGCACTGTCAGTACAACCAAAGAAAGGGGAACACCCCCATGTCCATGCTCAACGCACTCTCATCCGCAAGCACGGAGGTGGCAGTCGTCCTGGCCGTCGACCTCCCCGATGGCATCGGGCCAACCTTCACCGATCAGCCGTGGTGGCCGTTCGCCCTCGTGCTGATCAACAGCTTCCTGGGCCTCCTCGCGATGGTCATGTTCGGCCTCTTCTTCGTAGGAGGAAGCCGAGTCGTGGGGGGGGGGGCGGGGGGGAGACGACGCCGCCCGGGCGCGGCGTGAGGTGCTCGACCGCCTCGAGCATC
>CAZDQS010000007.1:19551-38070 GCA_964507855.1 uncultured Candidatus Saccharibacteria bacterium
GGTCGCCCTCGGGCGTATCAACAGCTCCTGGGGCCCCCTCGCTTGGGTCTTGTGCGGCCTGTTCTGCTTCGGAGGACGCCGTGGCGTGGCCCGCTGCGGGGGCAACAAGTCCGGCAGCATCGGAGGAGGAGTTGCCATGATGATCGCGTCAGCGATCTTCATCATCTTCATCTTCGGTGGCGCAGCCACGCTGAACGGCTGGGTCGACTGGCTGAGCTGACGCGCACCGGTCGAACGGAAATCACACATCCGCCCGGGGGCGGCCATCCGCACTGGCTTGGCCGCCCCCTTCTACCATTTAGGAGCTAATCCCCGTGATAAGGCGCACCGTCATCGTGCTTTTGGCGATCTTTGCGGTTGTCTGCATGGTGTGGATCGGTGTGGGGCTAACCCAGGCGTCGGATTCGTCGCCGAGAGCAGGTCCCGTGTCATCCACCGACAGCGTACCGCAAGCCACGCAAGTGCCACCGCCCTCATCAAACGAGAGCGAAGGCCCAGTGGTTGCAGGTCCACAAGCCGCACCGGTTCTTGAGCACCTCGATGCGAGTGACCCCCGGGTTGCTGTCGCATCGGCTGCGGTCACTGTTGATATGCTAGGCTCGGCGCAATTCTGGCCGAGAGAGCAAATCACCGCGATTGTCAGGCAGCTGCTCGTACCCAACCCGGTGCTGCAAGAAGATCTCATCACATCAATCGCCGAAAGTGGCGAAATGCTGGCCAAGATCTTCGGTTACCGTGATGCCGCACAGGCCAGCCAGGCCGTGTCCTACTACGTAGAGACACAGTCGTACAAGGTCGATTACTTCGACCACGCCGCAGGCAAGGCAACCATCCGGCTTTACTCTGTTACCCATTGGGTAACGGCAAACAAGCTGGAGTATCGGGCGCCCGCGATCAATATCGTGGAGATGGAGCTGGTCGGTGAGAATTGGCTGTATGCCAGCTCCAGCGATCCGCCTCCGGACCAAGTGCCCGAGCCCTACCACAACCTGTCCTACGAGGAAGCCGTACAGCGCTTCCAACCATATCTGGAAGGATTCGAAAGCTATGTCATCGGCTCTACTTAGACGCTGGCCTTGGTCAGTGTTCGCCATGCTGCTGATCAGCGCATCGGTGATCCCCGTGGTCATCACTGCACCGCCAGCCCAAGCACAGGTCCTGTACCAGGTATCCTGTGACGGCCTCCCCGACCCGATCACCCGTGGTATTTGCCGCGGGGGCAGTACCGTTGTTGACGGAGGCAGGGCAGTCGTTGAGGCAGGTGGCGACCTGTTGGGTTCACTCCCAAGCATCCCCAGCCCCACCGAAATCGTGTCCGACCTCGTAGAGGACGCGGTCACCTCGATCCTCAACCAGTTCGCAAAGGCAGAGGTGTCGGCAGTCGCCTGGGTTCTTGGCAAGCAAGCCGAGTTCATCAACGACTCCACCACACCAACGCTGACGGCAGACTGGTTCAAGAAACAATACGCCGTGGTGTTCGGCCTAGGCGTCGTAGCTGCGATAATCCTCGGCTACTCCCGTATGGCGGCAGGCATGAAGAACCAGTCAGCTGCCGAGGTGAGTAGCGCCGGGTTTTCGCTGTTGGCCTTCCTGACACTCGGCGGTTTCCTGCCACTCCTAGTGGGAGGTCTGGTCGCAGCTATGGACGGGCCAGTGACCCAGGCGTTCCTGGATGCCACATCGAGTTCAGGTACTCAGATGCTGACCGACCTCCGAGAGGAGATGGTTACCAGCATCGACGGCGCCCTGGACTTCATCCTTATCCCAATCATCATCCTGATCTTCGGGATCCTGGGTGGCGTCTTCGCCATTCTGCAACTCTTCTTCCGTGAAGGAGCAATCTACGTCTTCACGGCAGCCGAGGTGCTGGCATTCGCGATGTGGGTCGGCGGCCGCTGGACGAACGAAATATTCGAGAAGGTGAGCATGGGCCTCGTCGGCCTTATCTTGCTCAAGCCGATCATGGCCTTCATCATGTGGTTCGGCATCGGCCTGCTCGGTTCCGGTGGTGGCGCTGATCCGATCATCCTCGGCGCTGTTGTCACAGCCACGATCCCGCTGCTTAGCTGGGCTGGATACCGAGGCATCGCGCACCACGACATCCATCCGCTGAGCTCGTTCGCGCGCGGCATGAACTATCTCAAGCTCGTGAAGCGCTAGGAAAGGCAAACCTCCGAAAGGAATTGCGTGACAACCATCCAACAAGAACGTCATCTCATACCCGTAGAACCAGACATCCAGGCGGGACGGTTTCCCCTCAACTACAAGTTGTTGTGGGCAATCTCCCTCTTCGCCTTGAGCGGTCTTGTGATCATCATTTCGTCGATTGCAGGCCGAATCTTGGCGGGGCTGGGCTTCGCTGGGGCCGTGACGCTGTTCTACCTGCTCACGATCCAGTTGCCGCTGTCGTCTGACTACAAGACAACAGTACTGGCGAAAGCCTACCGCAACGGAACTCACCGGTTCCACAAGCTGGTAGGCTGGTCCCGACATTCGTCGGATCAGCCGGCGGCGGGTGAAGTCTTTGGACACAACCCGCCACGCAACAATCCCGGAAAGGAGTGGATCAGGCTCATAGGGCCCGTGGACTTTTACCCCTTGCGGGTAAATACGCTCGCGGCACCCGAAGACAAGACCCCTCCGCTCGGCATCGCCCACGACAAGCGCTACGGAACCCGGAGCGCGGTGTTGTGGGCAGCAGGGTCAGCACTGAGCAGCGCCGACTCCCATACCCAAAAGGAGCAACAGGAAGCGTTCGCGCATCTCCTCGATCTCCTTGCGGACCTGGAGAGCCCGCTCTACCGCTTCACCTGGAGCGAACAGACTCTGATGGGTGAACCACAACGCCCACTAGAGCTGATCGAAGCCATTCGAAGCGGTGCCCAGCTGGAGCCAAGGGAAGCGCCCAACCAGGGCGTCTTCCAGCAGCGAACAGCAGAGATGGGCAACGATTCCATCGTACACCGGACAACCATGACGCTGGCCCTGTACGACAAGTACATCAGGAGCCAGGCCAAGGCCATGGGAAGTCCGGAAGATGTGATCATCGGCATGCTCGACATGTTCTACAACGCAGCCATGCCGGGGGACCGTAGAAGTCCTATCGGTCTCCGGGCGGCAAGCTTCCTGACCCACAACCAGCTGGTACTCGAAAACCGGCTGGCCCTCGATCCGGTGTTCGCACAACCGATCTGGCAGCAAGGCCTCGATTCACTGGGTCCGAACGACCTTTTGGATCGGAGCAACGCCTGGCCGGGGCATGCGGACTTCAAGCCGGAGGACTACTGCAAGCTGGGCTCGACCTACCACATGGGCTTCTACATCGCGGAGTTCACGCGGACGGGGGTGTTGCCGGACCAGTTCTGGAGCATCCTCAAGGTCAGAGTTCCCAAGCGAGTAACCGTTGTCATCGAAATGGTTCCGGCACATCGTGCACAACGACGGGCCGAATGGACGACAACGGGAGCGGAAGGGGCGAACGTCGAGCGCGTCACGAAAAACAGACGCGTCACCGCATTCCAACGCGTTGCTGCCGACGCAGCTGCCCAGCATGAGGCAGAGCTGGCCGAGAACAAGGGCCAGGTCGGCAGGATGCGTTGCTACATCGACGTGACGGGCGCAACCTTGGACGAAGTCATGTTCAACGCCGGAGAAATCCGCAAAGCATGTACGGGTGCCAGGTTTGTGCTCGAGCCACTTGTTGGCAGGCAGCACTTGGGCATCGAGGCAACCATGCCCGTGGGCAGAGGTCTCGCGTCCATCCCTCTTCCGAAGTGGGCATAACGCGGTCACGCTCGCCGCAAACCAAATACACGCGGCGAGCGTGACCCTGCGCCCTCAACCGTCAGCCACCTATAAGGAGACGCTAGTGACCGTTACTACGGCGGACGTTCTCCAGCTTCTGGCTGGCGACCGTCTTCCTGTCTTTCGAACAACATCCAACCATCTGAGCGCAGCCTTCCCCTTCCAATCGGAAAGCGGCATCATCGATCCGCGAACCGGCCGGAAGGTGCTCGGTCTCCCCATGGGATACTGTGGCAAGGAGCGTTCCGGAGGCATCTTCTTCTGGGATCTGGTCCAGCTGTACCAAGCCGGGCTCATTCGCAATACGAACGTCAAGATCCTCGGGGAAATCGGCGAGCGCAAATCGTCGGGCGTGAAGGAAGAAATCTACTTGGGCGTCCCTTGTGGCTACAACCACATGGTGACGGACCGCAAGGGCGAGTACACGCCTCTTGCGAATGCCATCACGGGATCCAAAATCCTACGATTCGGTCCCAAGGCGAACATCTTCATTAACCCCCTCGACGAGGTGATGGATCGCACTACCCAGTACGATCTCGTCGCTTCCATGGCACTCATCGCGCTTAGCTCCACGAGGCCTGATCTGGACATTGTTCAGAAAAGCCTTCTGGAGATCGCCATCGACGATGCGCACCTCGAGCCCAAGGGTGAGGTTGCCGTTCTCCCGGACGTCGTAGAGCGGCTGTTCTACCCCACACCGCGCATGGTGGAGGCAATGCAAAAGCCTCTTGCAACTGTGCAAGAAATGGGCTACGAACTGGCGCTCGCTCTGCAGCGTCTTACGACCGGCCACCTGCGGGGGATGTTCCACGAAGAGACCACACCCGGTCTGTTCGACGAAACCCCGCTGCTCGTCCTCAACTGCGAGGGCTTGCAGGGAGAATCAGCAGCGATCATGATCATGCTGATCAACTTCTTCACCCAGGGGCTATGGGGAGGCGACAATCCAACCAGTCGCTTCCATAAGATCTTCCACGACGAGGCATGGGACCTGGCCAAGTATCCGGGTTTCGTCGACTCGCTAAGGGGATCTTTCAAGCTCGGCAGCAAGAAGGGAGTGTCGAACTACATCGTCGCCCATCATCTGTCCAACCTGTACCGGTCAGGCCGGGATGAAACAATCAGAGATCTGATTGCTGATTCCGCGACGACCATCCTGTACAGGCAGGATGAGGCTGAGCTGCGCCGAAGCGCTGAAGAGCTTAGCTTGAACGAAGCTGAAATCCAGCACATCATCAAGCAGCGGCCAGGACATGCGCTCTACAAGATTGGCGACCTGCCGGGCATTCCGGTCGAGATCGTCATCTGGCCAGAAGTCAGGCCTCTTGTGGAAACGCGGCCCCTGTTCAGCGGAACGCCCCTCAAGGAGTTGCGTGAGCAGCTCGAGACAGCCTGAGCGAACCACTATTCCGAAAGGGAGGTGAAGAAATCAGCGAAGAAAAGGCGATAGACGTATCCGACCTTGCCAAGATCGGCATACGAATAGCCGCAAAAAAGGGCCTCCTTTCGTGGCTTGCGGTACCGCTCCTTGTTCTCTTGGTACTGATCGGGATTGTCCTAATCCCTCTCATGGCCATGGGCAAGAGCAGTAGTGCAGCGGCTTCGCCGGTGGCTCTCGCGGATATCCCGTCGGAGATCATGCAGCTTTGCATGGAAGGGGCAGAAGAATACAGCCCTGATATTCCATGGGAAGTTGTGTGCGGCGTGACAAGCGTTGAGACCGATCACGGACGGCTCCAGGCACCAGGTGTCACTTCCGGCGTCAACAGTTTCGGCTGCTGTGCCGGTATTGCACAGTTTTCCCTGGTGCTACCCGGCGGCTCACTGGGACCAGGTAGGCTGTCTGCCAACGAAACCAACCCATCCACATGGGGCGGGTTCTCGGTCGACGGCAACGGTGACGGCTGGAAGGACGTCTACGATCCACAAGACGCAATCCCATCTGCTGCCCGCTACCTCCAACACGGTTCCACACATGCAAGGAACAACAGCTGCCCTGGTGTCACCGTCGGTGGCTATGGCCCTGAGGTCAAGCGAGGGCTGTTTGGCTACAACCGAGCCTGCTGGTACGTCCAGAAGGTTTTGGAAAAAGCTGACAGCTATCGTGGCACACTTGCCGCTTTCCCGACAAGCGGTGGAGCAAGCCCGAAGGGTCACTACCAGAACGGCCTCCTACCAGAGAGCGCGTTGGTACCGATTGGCGGGGGCCACAAGCTCTGGCCTTCGGCAGCCGAAGCGTTTCTCCGGATGCGAGCCGCAGCTCTGGCTGATGGCGTTGCCATCACTGTCAGCGACTCCTATCGGCCCCTTAAGGACCAGATCAGCTGTGTCGCTGAAAAGGGCCTCTATTCCCACGGTGGCCTTTGTGCCAGGCCAGGAACATCCAATCATGGGTGGGGGCTTGCAGTCGATGTAGGAGGCGGTCCTCAACGGGCATGGCTGAGGACCAACGGTCATCGGTTTGGCTTCAAAACCATTCCAAGAGAACCATGGCATTGGGAATACGTAATCTCGTGAAGAGCAGCGTGTTCTCACGCCAACCTTTGCGCCAAGCTCTTGTCGGGAGAGATTGGTCAAAGAGAAGGGCTAGCAAGGTCGCGAAGAGCGATCTCGTGCGTGCGGCTGAGCCAGACAGATTGGTAAAACAGTCACTGGCTCAGCAGCCGCGCTTGAGGAACCATATGAGTTCCTCGCCCTGCAACACTTGACGCCGTCCGGGTGCGTCACTAAATAAAACCCGGGTTTTCCTAAACCCTTAAGCGATGTTTAAGGTTTTAGGAAAAAAAGCTTCTTTATACGCGGCGGCGGCCGGTGACGAGATTGTAGATGAGAACAATTGCCGCCACGACGAGTAATAGGTGGATTAAACCTCCGCCTATTTCACCAATAAATCCTAAAAGCCATAGCACGAGCAGTACTACGAGTATTGTCCAGAGCATAACGCACCTCCTTTTGTTAATGCTAAGCAGTATGAACTGCTCGCTGACATACGGGATATGAGCTTTCTTACACCCGCTGCTTGTTCATGGCATTAAACTTTCGTGAGAAATATTGCTTTCTCGCACACGGAATTGGTGTACATACATAGTGTGATGCAAGGGAGGGCAGCACATGATGAAGAGCCGGCTTACCCGTGCCCGCGCTTGGCTGCGGCAAAAACGAGCAGTCAGAAAATTACTGATAGCATGCATACCTATTGCGATATTTTTGCTGGTAATGCCTATTGTGACCTATGCTCATTACGCCCAGGATATCGAGGATGTTGAGCGGCTCATGAACCGCAACAATACCGGTATCGTTCTCTTGGACCGTCACGGTAAACCCTTCTATAGCCTCGGTAATACCGGCTATCAAAATGACGCAGAGCTGACTGACGTTTCTGACTGGGTAGAAGACGCGCTGGTTGCAAGTGAGGATAAAGGTTTTTATGAACACGCTGGCTTCTCCATCCCCGGCATGCTCTCTGCAGTGTATGCCAATGTCGTGAGCGGTGACCTGCAGCGCTATGGCGGTTCGACCATCACCCAGCAGCTTGTCAAAAACACGCTGCTGTCCGACGAAAAAAGCTTCTTTCGCAAATACCAGGAAGTGTCTATCGCTGTAGCCATTGAGCAGCGCTACAGTAAAGAAGAAATCCTGGAAATGTATTTGAATTCTGTCTACTTTGGCGAGGGTGCGTTCGGTATCGGTCCGGCCGCCAAGACGTATTTCAATAAAAACCCCGGGGAATTAACGCTCGCAGAAAGCAGCATGCTCATCGGCTTGCTACCTGCACCAAGCGCGTATTCACCGGTGTCGGGTGACCCTGCACTCGCCAAGCAGCAGCAAGAGCGAGTACTCACCAACATGGTAGAGATTAATGTCATTAGCGAGGAAGAGAAGCAAGCAGCACTCCAGGAGCCGCTTCAATATGCGCAATCTGATGTGTCGGGTGATATAGCACCACATTTTGCTCTCATGGTGCTCGAGGAAGTAGAACGGCGCTACGGCGAGGAAATGGCCACACGCTCAGGGTTCCGGGTAACAACCAGTCTGGATCTGGAGTGGCAAAAACAAGCCGAACAGCTTGTCCGCGAACGGGTGCAACAATTACAGGGGCAGGGAGGAACGAACGCCTCACTCGTTGCCATTGACCCTAGCAATGGGGAAGTGCGTGCGCTCGTCGGCAGCGCTGATTGGCACAATGAGGAGTTCGGCAAGGTCAATATGGCTACATCACCGCGGCAGCCTGGGTCGAGTTTCAAGCCCATCTTTTACGGTGAAGCTTTCGAGAAGCGCCTCATTACACCAGCTACCATCCTGAAAGATGAGCCGAAAACATACGGAACGTACCGGCCCCTCAACTATGATCGCAAATTTCGTGGCGACATATCTGTCCGAAAAGCGCTCGCTCAGTCTCTCAACATCCCGGCAATAGAAGTCATGGAAAAACTCGGCGTCAATGAAGCCAGCCAGGCGGCCCGGAGAATGGGCGTAAGCACCGTCACGGAGCCTGAGAAGTACGGCCTGTCATTGGCGCTTGGCACAGCAGAAACCAAGCTGCTTGAAATGACAAACGCCTACGCCGCGCTGGCACATGCTGGCATGCAATACAACCCCACGCTCATCACCAGCATTGAAGATAAGTATGACAAAACCATCTACACATACTCCCCGCAGAGTAAAAGAGTTATAAGCTCCGAAGCAGCTTATTTGGTTTCGTCAATCCTTTCTGATAATGCCGCCCGGGAGCCGGTGTTTGGCAGCAGCCTGACCCTGCCCGGACGAACCGCTGCCGTCAAGACCGGCACCACCAATGACAACAAGGATGCCTGGACTATCGGCTATACGCCAAGCTTGACGATCGGCGTATGGATGGGCAATAACGCCAACATGCCGATGTCCGGCATCGCCGGATCGTCAGGGGCTGCGCCAATCTGGAAAGGAGCTGTGCAGTCATTCCTGGCTGGAGCGCCGGATGAAACGTTCGTAGCACCAGAGGGCATAGAAAAAGTACGGGTATGCAGCGCCAACGGGCTGCGGGCAAATGGGAACTTTGCTGGCACGCACGAAGAATATTTCATCAAAGGCACTGTGCCGAGCGGTTCATGTGAGGATCCACAGCGCAAGATACTGGAAGAACTGAGAAGAAGAATGGAAGAGTTCCGTAATACCACACCGGAAGCTGAGCCCGAAGAACCGTCTGTTCCGCCGCGAGACGAGGGCGGCCGCAGCGCCGGTAGGCCCGACACGCCGCCGGGCAGGGACCGCGGTGACCGCGAGGAAGACTCGGAAGAACCTCCTGACAAACCACCCGAGGAAGATGAAGAAGATTCAGACGGCGAAGGAGGGGAAGAAGGCCCGAACTTGCCGAACCCGCGCCGCGGCCGCAGATAAGCCAATGAAAGCGGCGCTTTATACAAGCGCCGCGTGGGAACCAACCCTAAACAGATCTACATCTGCTCATCTGGGTTGTCGTGCTGCTCTTTCTTCTCTTTGAGCCGGCCTTTCATTTCATTGAACTTATCTTCGGCGTCGTCCTTCATATCCTTAGCCTTGTCCCGTAAATCTGCCATAACACCTCCTTTACTTAGCCCTGCCAGCATAGCCCTTTCGTGACCCGAACTGCAGTGAAATAAATCGCTTAACAATTGAACCGTGGGTGAGATAGTACATCCGGGTAGAGGCTCATTCCTGATACGTAACGCATGGAAGGAAGTACAATACAGACGTGAACATACTCGACATCATCATCGTACTCATCATCGCCCTTGAGGCTGTACGGGGAGCTCAGGTGGGCATACTCCGCAGCGTATTTTCAATTGCCGGTTTCTGGATAGGGTTACTTATCGGCGGCCTGGCCGCACCTGTTTTCATGGAAGCAACCACCAGCCCGGCTGGTAAGCTCTTGTTTGCACTGATGGCAATCTTTGGCTTTGCAATCCTTGGCGGCAGTATAGGACGTGCTGTTGGCATACGCCTCCGTAACTTTACGACCCGACTTAAGCTGGAACCTGTTGATGCTGCGCTCGGCAGCGTGTTTAGTGCCGCCCTGACTTTGTTTATTATTTGGCTGCTCGTTTCCACCTTCAGCGGTTTGCCGTCCCGGGAGTTAAACCAGCACATACATGGTTCAGCCATCCTCAGCCAGCTTGATAACACCTTGCCACCGGCTCCCGCCATCTTGGCACGACTGGCACAAATCATTGATCCAACGGGGTTCCCGCAGGTCTTTGTCGGCCCTGAGCCGCAGCCAGCCGAGCCCGTCGATCCTGCAACAGCCGAAGAAATTGAAGCTGCGCTGGCCGCGGCCAGCCGCTCAACCGTCAAGCTCGAGAGTGCCGGGTGCGGCGGCCTGGTATTCGGCTCTGGCTTTATTGCCGCTGAAAACCTGGTCGTCACCAACGCCCACGTCGTTGCAGGCATAAACCGCCCTACCGTGGTAGACGAAAACGGCCGCCATCGCGCTGACACGGTACTGTTTGACCCCGATCTTGATATTGCCATCCTCCGGACAGAGGGGTTGGCAGGCAATCCGTTGGAAATTTTTGACGGCCGAGTAGAGCGGGGAACGAGAGCTGTTGTCCTCGGCTTTCCCGCGGGCGGACCCCAGCAAGCCGATCCGGCCGGCGTCCGGCGATTTCTCACCGCACGAGGACGCAATATATACGGCGGTGGCGTTACAATACGCCCCGTGTATGAGCTCGTAACAGAAGTAGAGTCCGGGAACTCTGGTGGGCCCTTGGTTCGCCCGGATGGTACCGTCATCGGTGTCATTTTTGCCCGCTCGGAATTAACACCCGATGTGGGCTATGCCGTTAGTTCTGATGCAGTGGTACCTCTGGTTGAAGAGGCACAAGACCTGCAAACACCTGTTTCTACCGGCCGATGTGCAACTATATAAGAATATTGTAATAATATTTACATCATATCAAAACAACCTTACGCACAATGATGGTATTGGTTAATAAAGGAGACAAGCCATGAACGTGCGCAATCCACTAACACTAACAGCACTTATCCTCGCAATAATCGGAGCACTCAACTGGGGACTCGTCGGACTGTTTGACTTCAATCTTGTAGACGAACTATTTGGTGAGGACAGCTTCTTGACTAATCTCATCTACATCTTGGTCGGCCTATCCGGCCTGTACCTCGCGGTGCGGGCAGCAATGGGCGCCACAGAAACTGAGCACGACCACCCAGTAACAACCTAACGGGAACTAGTATCGTAAAGCTGCGGCCACAAACGGCATTTCTGGTACCTTTGTGTCATCGAGGTTAATGACAGTCGCACCTTGATGCCAGGCTTGCAACGCAATCTGGTCGACAAATTGGTTTTGGGGAGCGTCCATAAAAGTGATACGCATAACCTCTTTCATACCGTCACGAACAGTATCGCGCGTCTTAGCAAGCAGCCGGACAAACAGCGTATCGATGCGGCCTTTCTCCGCCGCGTCCTTAATCGCCGCCCGGCTGACCACCGCCCGCTCCAAACCCCGCAACTCCTCAAACCGCTCCACGGCTTCCTTCTGCATTTGGTCAATTATCTCTTCGCGGACCACCGGCCAAACTGCCTGATGAATTTCGGCACTGGTGGCTTGCGCATAGTTGCTGTCAATACTACGCTCCATGAGGCGGGGGTATTTGCTGATATGACGGTATTCGGCAACTTCTGTCTCTAGCCCGACGAGCACGAGCGGCCACGAAGTGTCAGCTACACTACAAACCTTTTCATCAATCATACGGTAATACATGCGCCGCTCCTCATCACCGGCATCCCGGGCATTGCTGCCCGCTCTTTGTCCGGTCGCATAACCACCAGCCCGGCCGTGGTAATGGTGCTGGCGCTGAGCCATTTCATCTATAGACAAGGCCGACTTCATGTCGGTAGGCAAGGCCACGCCAGCCGGCTCAAGCTCATACATATCACCCTTGAACAGCTGAGGGTTCTGCAAGCTGACCGTAAGCACATAAAAAGGTACATTCTCCCGAGCCAGGGCAAACAGCGGAGCGAGATGGAAGTGCGTGTCCACTGCGACATATTCTTCGGTATCGATTGGCGCATCAAGGACAGTAACCGACTCCGGGTTGACACAAAACACCGTACACTCCATACGCCGCTCCCAAAATTCTATATCATCAATGAAAGCGTTTAGTCGATCCATAACGGAACGTATCACATCCGGCGACCGATCATCATGCTGGGACATGATTTCTTCAGCTTTTCTAATCAGGTTTTTGTAGCGTGTCCGGTCTTCGGATATATGCGGCGGGCTGGCGCTTCGGTGAGTGGGCATGTATATAGTCACTGCTGGCGCAACCCCCTGATCCAGCAGCTCATCGAGCACCTCATGTGTAATGCGTTGACTCATAATACCCCCTTCCTATTAGCGCGCCCCCAGGGGCGTGCCACTATTGTAAGGAGAAAGAGCTTAGGCTGATGGGAAATAATTCACACATGCTCTACATTTACGTGCCATAGTGCGCAATAACAAGACTCAGATCCAGCCCGTTCACAATGCTATCGTCATTTGCATCACCTTGGCTTTTTGAGGTGTTAGCTTTTCCATAATTGCTTAACACAGCGTTGAGGTCGCTAGCGTTAACCGCACCATCTTCATTGATATCACCCGGCTTCGATACGTGGGCAATACTTAAGTTACGCGACAGTTTGTTGTTGCTTTCATTGGCTTCGTCAGGAATGCGATTGAGGTCATCAACAAAGGCCTCTACTTCGTGATTGCCGGCAGTGGCAGCCCAAGTGTTGCCAGTGATACCACCGTTGGCTGTGAGGGTAATGGATTGACCAGACGCGAGGGCAGTAGTGTGCGTGTCAGACCACGTGAGTTTCGTACCGTTGATCCAAAAAGAAACCCCGTGGATGACAGTGGCCGGGGTGGCGCCTTGGCCTTGGTTCTTGATGGTTGCAGAGAAGGTGATCTCATCACCCAGCTTAGGGAGCGCAGGCGACCAGCTAACATCCGTAACAACCAGGTCGGGCTTCAGAACGGGCTGCGAAACAGCACTCAAGCCCGCAGCGACCTCGTCCCGATTAGCAATGAGCGAGTGCTGCAGGAGCGCCTGCCAGTTGGTTTGTAAATTATGCTCGTGCCCGTTATGCCATAGCATATAAAACGTGGTTTGCGGGATAGCCTGCAGGACACCGAGCAAGCCGGAGCTTGCCGTCATATTCCAGCCACGATCACCGCCAAACTCGGTCAGCGCAAAAACTTTAGTAGGGTGCGACTCGGCAAAATTCTTTATTGATTGAATCTGGGAACTGGTGTGGTTATCGCCTAAATAATCATCAAGACCAACGATGTCAACATACGCATCACCCGGGTAGGCGATATTGCGCCCCTTCCAGTCTTGGTTGCGCGGCAAGTCACATTGATGCGGCGACCACACCCACAAGAGGTTATTGAGCTTTTTGGTATGCGTAAAATAATTGTACATCTCCTGGTACATCGCCTTGTAGCGATCCGGGGTCATGGTGACGTTACCGGATTCAGCGTATGACCACCAGAACGACGCACAGTTTGCTTCGTGGTACGGTCGCCATAGGACAGGTACACCATCAGACTGCAGTGCCCCAAGGTAGTTCGCTAGCTTGTCCATTTGCTGGTGCCAGGCATTCCACTCGGTCGTACTGGGCGTCAACATCTTGGCGATATCAATATTCTTGTCGTGAGCGGAGCCATTGGTCACAGGATTGTTGGGATGGTCAGACAACGCGACTAAACCGCCTGCCTCCCACTGCGCCTTCAAGCTAGATCGCGGGGCATCAACACCAGCTCCGTGCAACCCCAAGTATTCACCAGTCGCGTTATATATAGTGGTCGCTGACGTACCATTCCATAAATTATTCTGGCCGGAAATGTGCTTCTTGGAAGTCTTTTCCGGTAAAGACTGCAGGTAGCGTAAGACGTTTCTGGTCGTTTCGTTAGTGTTCGGATTAACCGGCATAGTGACAGCAGCGCGCCCAACCCCTCGCCAATAAAGGGTACCCGCAACAGCTACCATTAGTAGTAGTAATAAAATCACTATCGAGTACCGCCGATGCCACGCCAAAGCTTCCGGTAATATGTTTTTCTGTGTGCGCATAGGCTTTCTCGGGGAGCGCTTCGTGAGTTTTTGTAGATTTGCTCTCATAATCTTTATAGCCTATAGCTGGTAAGTATTTCACTTAGGTCAAGCCCGTTAACCACACCATCTTCATTGGTGTCACCCGAACTTTTCGCAACACCGGCCTTGCCATAATTCATCAGCACAATGCTCAAATCAGTGGCGGTCACGCTGCCATCACCATTGACATCACCGGGCAGCGGGACGGGGTCGGTCACGCTCATTGTGGTGGTGTTGCTGTTGTTGGTCTCGTTCGACTCAGCAATACGGTTGCGGTCATCCACTTCAGCAGTCACCGTGACAGCACCGCTCGTGGATGGCAGCCAGCTGCCGTCACTGCCGCCCGGGCCGCCATTGCTGGTGACGGTGCGGGACTGACCGGGAGCCAGGCTGGTGCGAGAGCTATCCGACCACGCAACAATGCTGCCATCGACCTTAAAGAGCACGCCATGGATACATTGACCTTGGACGTAGCCTGGTTCCGTACTGCCACAGTCGGTCGGTGTAGCGGCTTCGCCCTGGTTCTTGATGGTGGCCGTCAGTGTGGCGGGTTGGCCCGTGGCAGGGTTGGCCGGGATTGTATCAATGTTGGTGACTACCAGGTCAGGCTGGGGACCGGCCGGGGTGTCGTCACGGGGACCAATGGGAGCTTTGGAGATGACGAAGTCGTCGAAGTAGAAGTCTGTCTGTTCGGTTGGATAGTCTGATTGAGGACCGCCCCAAAAGGCTACTAGTTCCCAATGGGATATTTTCATGCTCGCGTGGGCGCTCTCCCGCCACACCACGTTATTGAGGCTCACGCCTTTGACACCATTTATCCAGCCTTCATAGATACCGTTCTTTTGGCCTGGGGTATTCATCTTGATACGTTGCTCGACATAGTTCCAGGAACCCTTATTGAACTTGATGAATTTTGAAGTATCAGACTTGCTGGCGCTAGCAGGATTGGTGTAGCGGATCGAGAACGGATACCAGTGGTTCGCAGGCGGCGCTGTCCTGCTGGTGTCACAGTCTCTGTCACCAATCGCGTTCGCACACATGTACGTAATCATGCCGATGTTGGCGGGGTTTGAGCCCCACCATTTCCACATGGTTCGCGCTCCGAATTTGTTGGACCGAAAACATGTCTCGTTATACCAATCATGCGATGGCGTGACATGACTGTACTTATCCTGGCATTTCACGTTGGAAGTTAATTCACCCAGCGTTCCGCCGTCAACGATACCCTTGAGGCCGGGTAATTTTCCTTGCCGGGATAGATTGGAGGGTATCCAAACGTAGTAACGGAAATAAACTTCTTCCTGTCGGGAGATTCCCATTTTTTCAAAATCAAAGTAGCCGGAATAGCCCCACCGTTCGTCAGGGGAATTAGGCTTGCCTATGCCCGGATTCCTGATACGAACCGCTTTGCCGCGCCATGGTGTGGGCGGCGTTACCTGGGCTGCATTCTGAGTAGCGGTTTGCTGCACAACGCCAAAGTTTGTCTTCCAATCCGTTGGGTGGTCAGCCGTGCCAACCCACAGGACATTCGGATCCTGCAATAAACGCTGTTCGACCGTCGAGGTATTAACATCCCCCTTCACGTGAGTAGCAGCATCACTCACATTAACCCACCAGGTAACGCCGGCGACTACAAGGATGAGGATGAAAAGCAAAATAACGTGAATGTGCCGCAAGTGCCATGCCTGTTTCCGAGGTAGTACGCTTGTGCTACGCCGACCACGGCGTGAACGAACATTGATTTTTTTTGTAGAAGTTTTATTTTGAGGCATTACCTACATCCCATAGTCAGTCAATATGATGCTCAAATCAAGACTATTCACCATCCCATCGCCATTCACATCGCCTGAGCTTTTTGTGGCACTTGTCCTGCCGTAGTTTGTTAGCACAATAGTAAGGTCCGTGGCATTAATCATACCGTCGTTATTGATATCGCCCGGTCGGGTCGTTGATGCTGCGCCGACCACTAGTTCTTTCGTCATCTTGTTGTTGTCTTCGTTTGTTTCAGTTGTCTGGTTATCATTGTCGACATGCGCCGATACAGAAAACGTGCCTTGTTGTGCTGCCCAAGAGCTACCGTTCGTACCACCGTTGGCAGTAAGAGTCTTGGACTCACCAGGTGCAAGTGGTCCAAAGAATGTATCACTCCATGTGGAGTTGCTATCGTTAACCCTGAAGATTATGCCGTGCTTAACACCACCCGAGGTAGGGCCGGCCCCTTGGTTCTTGATGGTGGCCGAGAAAGTGACCGCATCACCAGGCTTCGGGTTGCTCGGCGACCAGGCGATGTCAGTGACGACAAGGTCGGGGAGGGGAACAGCGTTGTTCTTCACAGTCTTCGTTGGCATTTTGTCGAAACTACCGCCGCTAGTCGGACTCCAATCGTATTGGACCGAGTAGCCACCCTTGTTCACTTCTGCCTTGTGGCTGCCGTATTTGTTTGATGACCACGGGGTCTTAAAACCATGATCGTAATCCGACCAGCTGACCGTCTTGCCGTTCACCTGATGTGCTTGGTTGTTCGCTCGGTCATATGAGAGTGTTACGCCGTTTTTGCTTGAGGTGTAGGTAACTCTGCTGCTCGTAACCGTCAGTGCATTGTCTTGAATATCTGCCTTGAAGGCCGCAAAAGAGCTGTGCTCATTTGACGTAGACATCTCCCAGATCAGCGGAGCCTCTTTGGTGTTAATAACCCGCACACGACCCTTCATGTTTGCCGTCGTAATAGCCGCTCCCTCGCTGTGGCCGCCAACGGAAGGCCGAATCGCAAGATACGCTTCACCACCACCGGCCATTGGCTCACGGAAAAACATCCACGTCGAGGTCATATCAACGCTATCAAAGCCGTTTTGTATCCAAATCTTCAGCTGGTTGCCGCCATTGTAATCACGAATCAGTGCCGTGCGCCTATCAACTATGCCGTTGAATACTTGTTGCGGCCGTTTCTTATCAAATGGAATGTTGCCGTAGTAGGAGACGATGTTCAGCCCGGGGCCATGTGAAAATTTATTGTATACAAAGAAACCCCCAGCGTGGCCTTCGCCGTATATCCGACCATTAACCGGAAAACCAAGCGCTATCTTGTCTTCCACCCAGTTCGCATGACGCATGCGGCCATTGGTTACAAGATAGCCGCCTTCTTTATTGCGAGCTAGGTCTATTATTGCTTTCGGGAAGTCGGGGTGCGTCGGATTGTAGTCAGAAGTCAGCATAGCACCGTACCCCCACGCACCAAATCCCCATCGGTAACCGTGGTTAAGCGGAAAGTCAAAACCGAGATTATCAAACAGCAGGTAATTAATAACGTGGATGTGCATAGTATGGCCGTTCGTCTCGGACAACGTGTAATGCCGCCCGCCCGGGCCAGTGTACATGCCCATGACCGTATCTTCCGCCATGTCGATGAGAGTCCTATCGAGGAAGATTTCCGCATGCTTCTTTACTACTGGGTCGCTGAAGAAATCCCGTATCAGCCAATAGTCCTCGACGTAAGCCCGGGTGTATTGCTGGGCGTCCTTCTCTAGACCAACGACATCGCCACCGAAGTGGTCGTTGGGACTGCCATTGCTAGTCCAGACGCCAGAATAGCGAAAAAAAGCATCCCGGAAGTAATGCCAAAAGTCATCCCGCGCGGACGTGTTATCTTTAACAGGATAGCCACGGTACGTTTCGCCAGCATAAACCTCCGTCAGAAGCATCGCCGATGTAATTGTCTGTAACTTGTGGTTTTCTGTCCCGTTATAGCCGCCCGGCCCAGTAGGATCCCACGGGTTGAATGTGGCTATGTCGAAGTTCATTTTATCGGTCGTGTATTTGTTAAAAATCTTTTCCTTGTAGGGGATGAGGGACTTGTTCCGGTCAACGGTACCGTTCTTTAGTTTTCCTGTTTTGATACGATCACGCGTAGAAGGATAGAGCAAGTCTGGCCGATCTTTGTACCGCAGGTATGCACTTATAAGCGGAAGTGGTGCACCATGAGAAAGACTGCCCTCCCAGGACGTAGGGTCAACCTTACCGACATCGTTATAAATGTAGCTATTTGCTTCAGCAATTCGCGACATATCGCCCGTCCGCACCGCACGGTCAATCAACGCCATTCCGCGGGTGGCATCCAGCCCTGGCCAGGAAGTAGACGTGCTCGTCAAAAGTGAGTCAATATACCTGTCTTTGCGCCGGTTGTATTCCGCTGCGCTCGCAACCTGCTCCACTGATAAAACAGCCGCTTTACTGTTTGCCCACAGCACAAGAGCACCCGCCATCCCGGCAATGACAAACAGCACAGAGAGCAGCGCCCACGGTCGGCGGGCAAACCGCCTTGGCAGGACATTTGCGGCCATAAAAGGTTTTTTCTTGAGCTTATATGCTCTCACGGATGCTGTGGGCGCTTTTCTTTTGGCCATATGAGTTTTTGTTTATGTTGCTTACGTATACTATATCGTCAGATGGAACAGATGACAAGCTCATGCTACTTGCCGTAATTGCTGATAACCCGGCCGAGGTCCAGGGCATTGACTACGCTATTGCCATCCAGGTCACCCTGAGCTTTGGCCTGACCCGACTTGCCATAGCTTGACAATACAATGTTTATATCAGCAGCATTCACCCATC
>CAZDQS010000008.1:0-26750 GCA_964507855.1 uncultured Candidatus Saccharibacteria bacterium
CGTACGGCTGGGGGCCGTGAGGTCGCAGGTTCAAGTCCTGTCACCCCGACCATTCGAGATTTTATGAGTTTTGATGTACGTATTGAACGGCTCTCTCATCTGATAATCGACCACTTTTTCACTGTCTACACGCACGTTCAAGTATATTAAGCGGGCAATTCTGTCTTTCAAGCCTACATCGGCTGCTCTAAGGAGTTTTCCTGCGTTATTTACTATGTTCAAGAACTCTTGGAAGCTCAATATATCTTGTTCTGGGTCAGTAGCACTTGCTTGCAGCTTCTCAATATCCTCTTGGATACCCTGCATTTTTAACGTTTGTTCCTCTATATACTTCTCGTTTGTTTTATAAACGGGGCTAGTTTTATTAAGGTCTATAATTCTTAGGCTTCGTTCGGTAACATCTCGGTCAATGCTTTTAACAGCTCCTTGAAGTGAATGAATCTTTATTCGGGTTTCCTGTACTTTAGCTTTATTGCGGGTTTCTAACCGCTTACGGAGCTTCTCGTAGTCATCACGATTAACTTCTATGTTGTCTAGCATTTCATACATAAACTTGAATATCTCTATTCCTCTAACAGACTGATCTAGCTTCAAATCTTTGTTTTTTCGCTGGCAATATAGATTGTCGCAGCGATATGAAAGGATTCTTTTTACCTCGGTCTTCTTACCGCTCTTAGGAGTTTGTGGATACATTTTTGAATTGCAGTAAGCACAGTAAACCATTTCTACTAAGGGCTTGAAGACTTTGCGTTTAGTTTCTGTCATAGAACGCCTTCCTGTAAGCGTTTGGACATAATTGTAGGTATCTTCGTCTGTGGCTGGCTGAAAGTTGTAGCCAGGTACTTCTCGCAGGTCAATCGGTTTGCCCGCTTGTACAAGAATCCCGTAGTAGAAGGGTTCAGGGAAAACTCTACCGCTCAAAATCTTATCTGTCATTATGACTTTTTGACCGCTCTTTTTGGAGCCTTCTTTATATATACGAACATAGCCGTTATCGTTCATATATTTGGCGATAGATTCTAGTGATTTGCCGTCTTTACGCATACGCCAGGCTTCGCAAATCAAATCAAAGTTCTTGCCGTCAGGGCGATAAATACCGTCTTTATCTCTTATATAACCGTGTTTTGGTGTTCCTGCTGACTTACCCTCTTTCAGGCTCCGTCTAACTCCTCTTGTAACGTCCTGCGAGAGTTTATCGGAATACTGCTTAGACAAAACGAACGCCATACCCAGTAGCATTTTGCCGTTTGCGTCAGAGCTAAAGTGGTGGGTAACGAACTTCATATCTTTAATAAGCCCTTCGTCCACCATATCTATAATCTGACCACCTTCTTTCATATTGCGGGCTAGGCGGTCAGGGTGCCAGGCTAGTAATGCGTCATACTTTTTAGGTATATCAGCCAGCATAGCTTTGAACTTCTTACGTTTTCCAGGTGTTTTAGCCGATTCTTCTTCTCTGATAGTAGCGACTACTTTTATTGGTACAGGTAGCCTACTAACAAACAACTGACATTCAGCAATCTGGTCGTTAATAGTCCTGACTTGCCCGAACTCGTCAGTTCTAGATTTACGAGCATACAAAACATAGCGTAGCTTTGTAATATCTAATTTTGGTTCGTCTTCGTCCTGATACATTACAGGTTCATTATATCTGTAAAGATAGCTGTCAGCTAATACGCTAAAGTTCTATACGCCCACCATTGTTGTCGCTGATTGTAGTTTCGTTCAGCGTGGCAAGCGGGCTATTTATATCCACTTGCTCCAATAGCTCTAATAGCTCCGCTAGAGCATTTTCTGCTGTTACTTTTTGCTGTTCCACTTGCGTCCTCTCGGACTGACCAAAGATTGTTAGAGCCTTTGGTAACAAGACACTCTGGCGAAAAGGTATAAATTGTTATTGGTTTGTTTGCCCCAAAAATCCAAAAGAGGTTGAATCCCCGTAGCAAACACCCTCTTCGCAAAAAGGAGGTTTGTTAGGATTCAACCCTTGACTAGACACCACCGAGTGATGTGTAAGCAACGCTTTTGGACTACATTACTATACTATTCATTATACAGCAATCGTTAGCGTTTTGCAATACCTTTACAGGTGAAAATGTCTGCTAATTCTGTGCAGACTTGTCGGATTTCACTACTTCAATTTGCAGTTTAGTCGCTTGGAACAAGCCAGCTTCGCCTTTATTGGCTTCGCCTGTCAGTTGCAGTTCAGTCAGGTAGGTTGCTGCCCGAACATCACCGTTTATAGCTTTCAGAAGCATAGCGTACACGATGGCTTGAGCGTAGGTTGTGCCATTATCGTTAATAAGTTGTTTTAGATTCTCGTTTAGGGGGAATCTTGTGTCAATATCTTGTTCAAGCAACTCACGCACAATAGTAGCTATGTTCTTGCTGCCTAGCTTACGTCCAGCAGGATTACCCGAAGTTCCTTTAGGCCATTTTTGTAAGTTAGCGATTGAGTTTTTGTGCATTTTTTATTGTTACTTTCCCTATATTTATTGTAGCAATAAAGGCTTTTGTCGTTCTTGAAACAAAGACCCGTCTAAACGGCTTACAGTGCGTCAGAATAGCTGTTTTCTTTATAATTAGAGTATATGAAGTTAAGGTTTCTATATCACGATAAGGCAGAAAGCCAGCAGACAATACACGGCTATAAGGCGGGTACCTATATACACGAAAATGACCACGTTACCGCTTCCACGCTTCGTGGCGGATTACTGAAAGGCTGTAACTTACGATACTTGTTCTACACTAGCTTTAGCGGTGAAGATACTCTCGTTAATGACGATTACAAACGGCAGGGCTTATATATCTTTGACCACACGCTCTATTACAATATCTACGACAACTACAAAGTAGGCTCATACACACAAGTGTTACTAAGCCCTGATAATGATTTACCAGACTGGTTTGTAGAAATGATGATTGAACAAGCAAGAGTAGATTTTAACCAGCTTATAAATACCAGACCTGTACCTGTTTTAGATACGCAAGAGTGGCGTAGGCGGTTAGGTAGTGAGCCGATAGGTAAAAATGGGAAAACACCCGACCACAAATTAAAAAATAGGTGATATTGTATAGTATGTTTTTTAACAGGGGTGGGCGTTTGTAAGTTATGCCCTTGACAAAGCCTTTTGTCGCTAAAAATTGTCAGTTACCCCTGTTAGCAATAAGCGTACAATCCTTATTGTGCGACACAAACCCAATAGCCATAAACGTGTTTGACATTAGCAATAAATTGTAGTACAATACTACGCTGAAACACTTTAGGAAGTTTATTGTGAGTGCAGAAATACCCGATAATAGACAGTGGCTTGAAGATAATCAAGGTCATTTTGTAAAAGCTGGCGAAATTGCTAATGAAATTGGCGAACAAAACCAGCTCTATTCAGAGTTGGTTGAATCAGGGCAAGTTACCTTAAAGCCCTTTCAAGAAGCCACGGCTGATTACCTGACGGAAGAGCAAGCTCAAACCTTTCAGTCATTACTTGAAGCTGGAGCCATAGCACCTTATGAAGAATTAGCATTAAGAGAGTCGCAGCTTTATTCAGCACTGGGGGGGGTCGCAGCTCAACTCTCATCTATTGAAGAACAGCAAAAAGAAGAAACCGCCTTAATTCACAAAGAAGAAGAACTAGTTGCTGGACGCATACCTGAACTTGCTCCCAAGCTAAGCGAAATTGCTTCTCGTTTGGAGCAAAGACTTATCGCTAAAGCTAAAGCGGGACTGGAAACGCAACTATCCGAGCTAGAATCAGAATATGAAGTATTGAGCCGTGTATATGAAATTGCAGGTCAGGCTTGGCCTATTCCACGTTTAATATCTACAAAGCAAGAGGAAGTTGTACCTGAAACCCCAGAGCAACCAGATGACTTAATTGAAATTGACGATTTTCCAGAGGAATCACATCTGACTAAAGAACAGGTTGCTGAAAAAGTACGCCGTAAATATCCTGACGAAGTCTTAAAAGACGCTAGTGAGTTTGTTGCCCTGTTTCTTGCCGAAGAGCCTAAATACATCTATACGTTAGACGAGTTGGCAGATGTTTTATATGGCACTGACGAGGCAAACCGCAAAGGTCGTGTAAGTGCATTGGTTTCTAACTTTGAGCTTGGTAAGACCAATATAATTGGACACGCCTTACTAGAACAAGGTTTGGTATTCCAGCGTGGCGAACGCAGAAGCTATCGTAAAAGCACTGGCAAACCATTTGGTAGGTGCCACCCTGTATATAGAGCGGTGCCAATTGAAGAAGCGGAAAACAAAGAACGCATTGTCCATTCAGAAGAAACAGTAGATTGGGTAAATGACGGTTGGCATACGGTTGTTTTTGATACAAGCAAACCAAGAGTGAATGGTAACGGTAACGGTACGAGTTTACAGGAAGAATCCAGTACTACACCAATAGAGGAAGATGAAGTTGATGTTGAACCGCACGAACCAGTTCAAGCCCCAACACCCACCGAAATAGAAGAAGCAGAAACTGCTAAAGAGGAAGAGTCACCTTCAATACCAGTACCACCGCCCCAATCTGTACCTAGACAGGAATCTAAGAGGAAACCAGAACCTGAATGGAAGCTGGAACTCAAAAAAGACGTAGGCGAAACAATCGCTCAATTTGAAACAGACGGTTTGATGATTGAGAGCGAATTAAGCTGGAAGTTTGTGAGAATTAAAAGTTCTTCTAGGGCTTTAGGCACAGAAACTATGGCGGAACGAGCCATCAACAATCGTATCATCTCTAAAGTTGAAGGCAATTTAGATAGTGAACTGCCAGTAACAAAGTTCATTTGTATGGCGTTACAAAATAGCCACCCTGACATCTTTTCTAATCGCTCCCGCCGTAAGCAAGCGATAGCGTTGGTTGAAGAAGCTGTGTCGCATTACTTTGAAGAAGCTAAAAAGCGACAGTAATAACCCAGTTGTTCAAGTCCTATTATCTTATTCAGTAAGAAAGTGTTAAATTACCCCTGTTAAAGTTCGTAAGCAAGCACTTTTTTGTCTTCACTGATTTTGGCTGGCGGGGCTTTGATTTCGTCTAAAAAGCTCTTTTGACTAGTATAATCCCAGTAGGATTTGAGCGATAACAGTAGTGTGTCTAACTGTTCAAGGTTAATCGCTCCTAGCCGACCAATGAGAGGACCCCTCGTGAAGGGGTCTTTTCATTGGTTAAGACATGACTGATTTGAACCCTGGGTCGAAAATGCCCAGTGGGCATTTGAGTTTTCTATGCTTGGCCGAGAAAATAGGCCTTGGCCGTTTTCGAGCACAACAATACAAGTCCTGCCGCCTCGACCAAATAAAAAGCCCAATCAATGATTGGGCTTTTTATTGTGCTGGGACCGGCGTGACAACCTGCGTAAAACACAGGTGGGTGTCCTCACGTGCCGACCACGGCCGACCCAAATGTTGGACTCCCGAATGATAAGTATTCAGATTATCATTTACCGGATAAACCCAGCATTAGTATTATACCATCCCCAGAAGGTACTAGCCGCCGACAAGGATACGCATGAGCGTGGAGATAATCTCCCCTACTGCTGCGCCAATCGCACCAAAGAACAGGAAGAAAAACAACATAAAGCCAATGAGTCCGTACGATTCAATCTGCTGCATTACTCTCTGGAGCGGCTCAGGCGCAAAAGCATACAGCAACCGTGAACCATCAAGCGGCGGAAACGGTATCATGTTAAATACGAAAAACCCTAGATTTACTTGCATAAAAATAAGCAAAGCCGCATATAGTAGCGTACCCGTATCAGGACCAACAAGGCGAAGAATACCTGCTGCTGCCAAAGCCAGAACTAGGTTTGTAAGCGGACCCGCCAAACCTACGAGGGCCGCCCCGTACTCCCCGTAGCGTACCCGGTAGGGGTTAAACGGAACTGGTTTTGCCGCGCCAATAATGGGCGCCCCTGTAATGGCCAACAAAACTGGCAATGCCAATGTCAGGAAGGGATCAATATGACGAATAGGATTGAGGGTAAGCCTTCCCTCTGCCTGAGCCGTGTCATCACCAAGCCAGTACCCCGTAAACGCGTGCATCGCCTCATGGAAGGTCATCGAAGCGACAATGCTCGCAATCACGATAACCATAAATAAGACATTGTCATCAATCATTCGTCTTAGTATATCAACTCCTCTGCTCAACCCCCAGTACCTAAGAAGTGCAATTAAATTGACAGCCCACCAATTAAAGTCCACAATTACAGATATGGAGGCTCGCTGGTGGCAAGACCGTAGATTTATTGCTACATCTGCAGTCTATCTTGGATTGATTGCGACTGCCCTTGCAGCACGCTCCTCGCCAGGTGAGGAAACTACAACCCTAGAACTTATCCGGCCCCCGGATGCGGCAGTTTCTTACGAGGAAGATTTTGACATATCAGACATTGGCATAGAAGGCACGGAAGCTACTCCCCTCCCCGCAACGACTACGCTGCCCTCAACAGAAAACGAGGCGACAACTCCCGATACGACTCCGCCTCAATTCCCTAATGTAATGGACAGAATCCTCGACGAAGCCGCCAGATTAATGGCGCCTGAGGATAAACAAGTAGACGAAACCGATAGCCACACCACTCATCCCATTAGTCCATCACCCTCAGAGGTAAATACAGACCCAGCTCCAAATGACCAGGTCATCGCAGCAACTACACCACCTTCTATTGAGGCACCGCTGCAGACCGAAGTCATACAGCCGCACGAGCCTAGCAGCAGCTTAGCAACCGAACCTGCCCCTACCCCCGCTAGTCTAGCAGATACTCCACGCAGCCCAGAACTCCTTGAGCCTAGCGACAATGAGCTTGATACAAAACAAGAGGAAACAAAGAAGCCTGATACAGCCCCTCTTTCCCCTACCCGTAACAGCGATAAAGATACCGATGCCTCTAAAGAGATACCTGACCCAAAGCGCCAGAATGTGTTGTGGATAGGAACAGGAGATGAAGGGGACGACTGGAAGGAGCGGTGGGGATTAGTCGGCGAAGGCCAGGGACAAAATATTGATATAGTTAAGCCGAAACACCCCCGAAACGGCAATGCTATCCGTATTTACCATCCCGGCCCAGGACACCCCAATGCCGGCGATGGAAGATGGGGATATGGCGGTCGTTTCTCCTTCAAGGAACTGGGCATACCACCCCAAGAAGCAACTACACTAGAGTACTACGTCTGGATACCCGACAACCTAGAAAGACAAGGAAAGCTGCCCGGCCTACAGGGTCACCGTGGCGATATTTGGGCGCCCTCAAATAACAAACGCGGAGAACTTGGATATGATGACATGAGTACCCGTACCATGTGGAAAGCCGTAGACGGAGATCCAGACAGGATCGGCATGATTACCTACCTGAACGTACCTTGGGCGAACGGGAAACAAAAACCAGAAACCCACTCTGTATCGATACGCTATGTTGACCAGAACGGTAATCCTTTATTATTCAAAAAAGGTGCATGGAATCACGTTAAACAAACCGTCATGCTCAATAACCCCGGAAAAAAGAATGGCGTTTTCGAAGGGTGGATAAACGGTGTTAAAGGCGTGTCGCTGGACGATGTCCTCTTTCGTTACACTGACGAGCTTCAACTCAATCAGTGGGAATTGGGTGTCTTCTGGGGTGGTCCCCGCGAAGACTTCCCAAAGGAACCAACTGAGCTACTTTTTGATGATGTAGCCCTGATAGGCATAGACCCAAGCGAACAAACGAGCGTTCCGGACCGGAAAAGTAAAGAACCATTAAGTAAAATCCTGTGGGCATACGGATTTGACGACGAAAGCACATGGGAGGAGCACTGGGGTGTAGAGAAAAGACCATCGTGCGCCTACAAGAATGACGAGTGCCTCGATGATGTGTTTAAGATTGTACCGGCACCAGAGGGGTCCGACATGGAGGGCAAGGTCGCCCAGTTCACCATCCACGGTGAGAAACCCCATGAATCACGGAATGGCGCAAGCGGCATCTTCTGGCTACCGGATATGGGGGTGAAGCCCCGAGAAGAGCTAGCCGCATCTGTTGATATACTCATCCCCGAAGACACTGTTATCGGCGATCATGGCGGCAAAATCGGTGTTGGTCTCGTCTCTCAAGCTAACCCAGAAGATAAGGATACCTCTGGTGGCGGAGAATATAACCAGGACTCACAACATATCAGGCTCCTATTTCATCGCTTGAAGGACGGTCAGATTGGGCTCAAGCTGTACAATTATGGCTGGTTTGCTAACGGAACCTATATGACCAAAGAGGATGCCAAAAATTACGGCAACCACAAGAACCCAACGTTCGGCTCTGGAAAGGGACACCATAGAGATCGTGGCGACAGATACATTGGCATGGCGCCGCTGCTCGTAGATATCGATGGCGATGGAAAATCTCCCCTAACCCTAGAGGTGGGCAAAAAGAACACCATCGAGATAAGAGCTAAAATGAATACTTTTTCTGACCGTATTAATCCCAAGACTGGCAAAAAGGAGCCTCATTACAATGGTGTTATAGAGGTGTTCGTGAACGGTAAGCGTGGTATTTTTATTGATGATGCTGTTCACCGCAGCCCCGAGCATGCTGATGCCTTATGGAATGGCTTTAGCTGGAATGCTTTCGCGGGAGGCCCATTCGGCGGGACGCACGGCACAATACTAATGGATAATGTCACGGTAATGGCAAAGTAGCGGCTGGCTACCAGGTAGCTAATCATCCGCCGACAGTTGACTTACAGAGACAAAACAGATACAATAGCAATCTGAATTCACTGCCTTAAGCGGCAGGTAACTAGAGGAAGATTGTATGCAAAAGTGTGACATTACCGGCAAAGGCAAGCAGTTTGGCTCAAACGTGAGCTTTTCTCAGCGCCATACTAAGAAAGTCTGGAAGCCCAACCTCCAGACCAAGACTGTAATGGTTGACGGCAAAAAGGTTAAGATGCAACTGAGCACTCAAGCTATCCGCACCATGAAGAAAAAGGGCCTCATAGCTTAGAGTACGCTTTCAGACAGATTAAAAAGGCGGCCAGTGGCCGCCTTTTTAATGCTCATTCGTGGCTACTATTGACGCTCGAGGACAACGAGTTTTGTTACGTCAGTGAGCTCCGCAAGCTTAACCTTGAGCTTAGGGACTGTCTCCGCAGGCTCCATTGACATGTTCTTGAGCGCAGTCTCTAGGTCTGACTGAGGCACTGGGTACTCAATATCTGAGTCAGCGTAGTGTGTCGGCACGACGATTTTTGGCTCAATCCCCCTGATAATCTTAAGAGCGCCTACGCCGTCTAGCGTATAGCCATTGCCCCCAACCGGAACAAACAAGACATCTACCGTCCCAATTTCCTCAAGTTGCTCATCGGTTAGATCGGGGTGCACATTACCAACGACAGCTACCCGAATATCGTCAATAATTATCTTATACATTGTTGCTGACTTTTGACCCGGCTCATCAATGTGCGCCCGCGCAGCAACACCCTGAATAGAGACATCTGAAACTTCGTACTCCCCCGGTGAATCAATCAATATATTCACTTCGGCATCTGGCTCACCGTGCGCGCCGGTATAGAGAGCAATCTCTCCGTTTTTTGTTACTGACTTCAAGCCAAGGCTTTCCAAGTTGTCATCGACAACGACGGTTGCCTTTTTTGTAGACAGCTTAATACAGTTTGCGCCATAAAATGTTACTTCCACGCTCTACTCCTTTTCTTCCTGTGGTTCATCCTGATCACCGCTCAGTACTTTGTGCTTGTCGATCAGAACTTGGCTTTTTGATGATAAAACGATTGCCAGAAAGCGGTCTTTGATCTGCCGCCGATAATTAAACTCCTGGTATGGCATGACGGTATAGTGTATCTCCTTACCCTCTTTTGCCTCCAAGTCAGCAACAAATTTCTGTAGCTTCGTAGGATTGACGTCGCCAACTACCAAAAAATCGATGCCCGAACGTTCGTCACGAGTAAACTGGCCCGTATAAAGTGCGAGGTCTACGTTACCGAGCGCCTTGAGCGCCTTGAGCTCAGTGTCCTTTGCTTCGGCTACTTTCGTGGCAACCTTGCCATTGCCGAATATTGCAGACAAGGGCGCGTAGTATTCATAATTTTGGTTCACTTCATAGTACAGACGATTGTTCGTCGTATCAGAAGAAATGATGCCGATGCTCAGCAAGTTCGCCAGCTCGCGGCGGACAGAGTTTATCTGCTCGTCAATCTTGCGAGTTATTTCCCGGACATAGAACGAACGGTTCGGATTGCTATAGAACAAATGCAAGAGCTTCACCCGCGTCTTTGACCCAAAAAGCTGTTCAACCATACCCCCATTCTAGCAGAACGCGAGTAACTATTTACGCTTTATTGTTCAAAAAACTATCCGTGAGCCTGACCGCTTCGTCGATTGAACTAATCCAGTGTATATCCGGGTTGCGCTTGAACCATGTACGCTGCCTTTTTGCCAGAGAAATATCCGCCTGAACAAATTCCTTTTTAGCTTCTTCCAGTGCCACCTCACCCTGCAGATACTTATAAAATGCCTTGTAGCCGGGCGCCTTGAGCGCTTCGATACCCGCGGGATACCGCCCAAATAGCTTCTGGACTTCTTCGACAAATCCCTGCCGAACCATCTGCCCTACCCTGGTCTCGATCCTTTTGCCGAGTATCTCGCGTTCAATCTGGAGGCCAAGAACTAGCGTATTGTCACGCAAAGGCTTTCGGGTAGCGGACTGCCCGCCTGTTTCCAAAGCACGAATGAGGTGCCGGTGATTTTGGTTGTTCAAGGGCAATGGGATACCGCGCGCCGTGAGTTCAGCTTGTAATTCTTCTACACTCATTTTACTCAAACGCTCCCGCACCGCAGGTTTCGCCTTGGGCCTGAACTCAAAATCATACAACACAGCATCCGCATACAACCCCGTCCCACCCACAAGAATTGGCAGCTTGCCTCGCCTGTGAATATTTTCAATCGCTTCGTTCGCGAGTTGCTTGAAATCCGCCACCGTGAACGCTTGCCCTGGCTCAACCACGTCAATAAGGTGGTGCGGCACGCCCGCCCGTTCTTCTGTGCTTGGTTTCGCAGTGCCGATATCCATGCCCTTATAGACTGTGCGGGAATCGGCAGCAATAATTTCTCCATCGTAGCGTTCCCCTAGCTCTAGGGCCAAAGCACTTTTTCCGCTGGCTGTCTCACCGACAATTGCAATCAAAGGTTTGGTCGCCATAACGCCCTGTCCATATCAATTTTATAATCTTTGATAACAACACCCTCGGCCTCAAGCGCCTGCATGTGGCCTTCTATACCGCCTGGATACCCCTCTGCCAAGCTACCATCTTTTTTCACTACCCGCTGCCACGGCAGGTCCGGGTCACCATAGTGCGCGATGCCACCCACAATCCGTGCAGCCCGCGGACTGCCACACATAGCCGCAATCTGCCCATAAGTCATGACCCTACCCTCAGGAATCTGCGCTACGATCACGTACACCCTGTCCCGAAATCCAGACTCCACTCGCATAGCTATAAGGAGGATTTATTGGTACGTGAGATTGCCTCATTAGCAACGGCTTTCAGAAAATCTTTCACTGAATATGCTTCATGCACTGACTGCACTTCAAGATCTTTGCGGATGCGGGGCATGAGTTTGCCGCCCTCTATCTCTTTTTCGCCAATGACGACTGTGTATGGGATTTTCATAAGCTCGGCGGCACGAATCTTCTTGCCGACGGACTCGTTAGCGTTATCAACGGTCACGCGCAGTCCAAGCGCCTTCGCTTGCTCAAGCACCTTTTCAGCAAACGTCACAGTTGGCTCCTCTTGGTTAACCGTTAGCACTCGTACCTGCTCGGGTGCCAGCCAGACTGGGAACCGTCCGGCAACGTGCTCAATGTACACCGATAGAAATCGTTCCATACTACCCAAAAGTGCGCAGTGGATCATAACTGGGCGCTTCTCGCTGCCATCGGCATCCGTGTAGACAAGATCGAACCGCTCTGGCTGCACAAAATCAAGCTGCACTGTAGCCACCTGCCACTCGCGATTAAGTGCATCGGTAGCGATGAAGTCTATCTTCGGCCCATAAAATGCCGCTTCGCCTTCAGCTACAAAGTAATCAAGCTTGTTCTTCTTAGCTAACGCTTCTATCGTGACCTGCGCCCGCTCCCACAGTGCCGGATCGCCGAGGTAACCTTTGCCCTCATCACGGAAGCTTAAGCGAAACTTCAGCTGCATATTGAGCTGCTTGTACATCTCTTGCGCCGCTTCAACCAGCTCGGAAGCCACTTGCTCTATCTGGCCCTCAGCCACAAAGGCGTGGCTGTCATCCTGGGTAAACGCACGCACCCGACCCAAACCATGGAGTTCACCAGTTTTTTCATCACGGTAGTCGACAGCATTCTCCATGTATTTAACCGGCAAGTTGCGATAACTACGCGGCTGGCTGGCATATATCTGAATATGATGCGGGCAGTTCATGGGCTTGAGCACAAACTCGTCATTTGTCTCCTGGCTCTTTACCAAGAAGAGCTCGTCACCGAACTTATCCCAGTGCCCAGACGTCTTATATAAATCAGTCTTAGCAATATGCGGCGTAAAAATACGCTCAAAGCCGTACCGCGAGCGTAGCTCTTGGCTATACCGGCCCAGCTCTTCCCTGAGGACGGTTCCGCGCGGTGTGAACAACGGCAAACCCGAGCCAATTAAATCTGAGAACACGAAAAGATCTAACTCTTGGCCTAATTTGCGGTGGTCACGCTTTTTGGCCTCCTCGAGTAACTGCAGGAATTCTTTCAGCTGCTGCTCTGTTTCGAACGCCACAGCGTAGATGCGCTGCATCTGGGGGTTACCCTCCTTGCCGCGCCAATATGCACCCGATAGCCGTCGTAGCCTAAATGCGCCCGCCTTGCCGGTAGATTCGACGTGTGGCCCGCGACAGAGGTCAGTAAAGTCCCCGTTGCGATAAAACGATACCTTTTCAACCTTACTCTCGCCATCAGTGCCAATGCCAAGCTCTTCGGCATCCAGGTCTTTCGCAATAGTCGTCCCCGCCCGCTTAAGGTCGTTCAGTAATTCCAGCTTGTATGGCTGGTTACTCTTCTTGGCCCACGCAATTGCTTCGTCGATAGACATCTCAGAGCGTTCAAACGGCTGATCTTCGGCAATAATCTTGCGCATTTCCTTCTCAATTGCCTTGAAATCATCCTCGGAGAGAGACGCATCATCACCCAGGTCAATATCGTAGTAAAAGCCATTTTCAACCACTGGCCCCACGCCAAACTTCACCTCTGGCCAGAGGTGTTGGATAGCCGTCGCCATTATGTGCGCCAGAGAGTGGCGCATTGCATGCAGTTTATCTGTTTTGTCAGACATACAATCTCCTCTTGACCACCATAATACCACCTCTGTTGTGTTATTGACTAGGGAAAAGATAAGCTACCAGGATTAGCTCATAGGAGGTTTTTCTCCTTAAAAAACAAAAACGGGTTGAATGATCTCGCAAATTCATTCAACCCGAGGTAAACACCTCCCAGGACTTCGCCTGTGGTTATTAATATAGCAAGGTTAGTATTATATGGCTAGTACAAAAGTATTGTTTTTCTTACAAAGTTGCCTGGGGACTACTCTATCGCTCTACTCTGTTGCGATATCAAATGTGATATATCAATAATCATAGGTGTGTCTAACTTGTCAAAATGTCTATCTCACATATGGTTTTAGGTAGTTCACTTCATATCACAGACAGAGGTGGAGAATAAAAAAACCGGCTCTTACGGCCGGGGTTAGGTTGGTGGGCGATAGAGGATGACGCTTCGCTATTCCACTTCGGCATGCTCTCGAAACAAGTTTCTGTGAGCATGCCTCGCTTACGAACCTCGGCTTCGCCGCACAGGTTCTCATCCTTCTTTATTTAACAACCAACCTAAAACCCGGTCACAAGGACCGGGCTTCAGGTTGGTGGGCGATAGAGGATTCGAACCTCTCACCTCTTCCACGTCAAGGAAGCGCTCTAGCCAAATGAGCTAATCGCCCGCAAACAGACATTGACTATACCGCATTTACCCCTGTAGATCAATCGTCTCTTACTTTCGGTACGCTTCACATATCCGCTGGAGGTACCTGAGATTGTGAATTGAGACCAGTGTACCAGCAAGCGTTTCACCGACTTTGAACTGGTGACGCAAGTATCCACGGCTATAGCCAGCCTGGCATGTCGCACAATCACACCCCTGGTCAATGGGCTCAGGGTCACGCTCATACTTCGCATTTGTCAGATGGATAGTCTTATCGCCTGTAATCCAGGCTGTTGCGTGACGTGCATTTCTCGTGGGCAAAACACAATCGAGCATATCAATTCCATGCTCGATAGCGTACCGAAGATCAATCGGATGCCCAACACCGAGCAAAAAATGTGGCCGGGCCGGATCGTACAGAGGTGCCAGAAATGCCAGCATTTCATGCATCTCTTCTCTTGATTCACCGACAGAGAGGCCGCCAATCGCAATCCCGTCAACAGGAAGTGACTGGACTATTTCTAAACTCTTTTTCCTTAGATCCTTGTCCAATCCTCCTTGGACAACCCCAAATAACAGCGGCCTCTCCTCTGGTCGCATGTCTTTTGTGAGTCGCTGGAATTCAGCCAAACTCCGCTCCAGCCAGCGATGCGTCCGCTCAAACGCCTCCTGGGTACGACTCCGCCCTTCATCATCAAGTGCCGTCACATCATCGAAAGCCACCATCATATCTGCGCCAAGCTTCATCTGTATCTGCATGGATTTTTCAGGGGACAAAAAAATAGTATCTCCAGTTTTTGGGTCTTTAAATGTCACGCCATCTTCGGTGATTTTACGTATATGGGCAAGGCTAAACACCTGGAATCCGCCTGAATCAGTTAAAATCGGCCCCTTCCACTTACCAAACCCATGTACCCCACCGAGCTCTGCAATAACCTCTTCACCCGGCTGTAAATGAAGGTGATACGTGTTGTTCAATACAACCTCTACCCCTGTGGCATACACCTGCTCAGGGGTCACACCCTTTACTGCCCCACGGGTAGCATCCGGCATAAAGGTCGGCGTAGACACAACTCCAGACCTCGTCTTCAGCGCCCCCTTACGGATACCGTTTTGCTCTTTAACTTCAAAATACGGACTTTTAACAGATTGAGACATGAACACTATTGTAGCATCTTATTACGCTTATGCTATACCATAGCATTGACTGACTTGCTAGTTGGTGGTAATATACTCGAGTTAAACGGGAGGCGCTCAGGTTTTGAGTACCAATAAGTCTAACACGCTTGGCGAGTTCAAGCTGTTTTACGAGGAGCTTAGCTCTTCGAAGAAGTTCCAAAGTCGCATACGACGGCCGCGACCACTTACCCAAGAGTAAGACCCAAGGCCAAAACAAACCCCCAGCTGAGGCGCTGGGGGTTTTCTTTTCCCCAACTTCCCAGACCTTATCCACAGCATAAATTTACAGCGTGATGTCAATATATTGACATGGTTATATTGTTTATGGCACACTTCTCTACATGCGATGCATCTACTGCGGATTCGAAACAAAGGTAACTAACTCCCGGCCCCAAAAGCGCGCAAACCAGATCTGGCGCCGCCGGCAATGCCTTAATTGCGAAACCATCTTTAGCTCCACAGAAGCCGCCGACCTCTCTTTATCCGTCAGGGTTAACAAGAATAATCAATTAGAGCCCTTCTCTCGCGACAAATTGCTCGTGAGTGTCTATGAGTCATGCCGGCACCGAAAAGATGCCCTAGAGGCCGCTACAGCCCTCACAAGCACAATAATCAGCAAGCTGTTGCCGCTTATCACCAATGCCACCATTCAAAGGGATGAAATAGTTACCATTACCGCCGAAACGCTCGAACATTTCGATAAACCCGCATCCATCCACTACACCGCATACCATCCATTTCATAAGACATAGTACCTTGTTTGCTATATTGATTTTTTTACAAGCTTATGATATAATGTATAAATACTTCGTTGAGGTATTTTATCTCCGAAGCACATTAATAAGCTCTCTGCTATAGTAGCTCGCTCCCCTGTTTGTGGATAGACTACCCTTATCACAAGATATGATTCAAGGAGTAACCATGCACAGCCTCATCACCGAGTTCCCTATCGACCTCAGGAACAAGTACCTGAGCACGCTACTCAACACCGACACCCAGACCAATGGCGTTGCTAAGGCGCAGTCGTGATCTGGCCGGACGTACTCGCAGTACTAGTGATACTCGCTATCCATGTCGCATTCATATTCGCAGCGCGGTTCGTGTGGACACGCGCGAACCACCGGCAAACCGTCGCCCGTCTGACTGCCGTCGCTGTGGCAATGATCGTTCTCGTCATCCTCAGTATGGCGGCGACTGCTGTCGTGCTGGTCTGGCTGTCGTTGCAACAGTGAAGACGGCGGCCATCTCCTGCTGCACCAGACAACACAAAGAAGGAGACTACCTAGATGGGACTCCCCCTCTCCCGCTGAACTCGTCGGCATCCTCATCGGCTTCACGGTCTTGTTCGCCTGTGTGCTCGCCGCCTACGCCTGGCTGCTTACCCGGGCAGGATAACCCTACCGAGCGAAAGGAGAAGGACTCCGAAGGCTGACCTGAACTGGCTCCGAAGTCATTCCGTACGAAATCGAGGCCCAGGTTAGGAACGATAATTCACCCCGAGCATAGCAACAGAGAGTCTCCTAAGGGAAGAACAAGTCTTGAGGGCAACTTTGCTCTCATCTTGTTCTTCCTCGATCGCTTCCATGAATGTGTATTCATGCTGACGAGCTGGAAACAGCGAAAAGCGAATCAATAAATATTAAACTGAGTTCGGATTCAGTTTGAACTCAGTTTAGACCGCTTCTTTGGAAAGAGCAGCCGGAGCTGGCCGATTTATTCGGCCGCGCCGCGCGATGAGAAAACCTATCTAGAGGCCCCTTTCCCCTGATGCTCAGGTGGAAAGGGCTGTGAATGGTTTTCTCATTAGGCGGTTTCGTGGCTGCCGATAGTCCGACGGTCCTCGGTGACCACGGCTTTTTCGGTCACATCAAACTTACCGAGGTATTTTCCGAACATCAGGCGCGTCTGTGAATACAGCCCAGAGAAGGCGCTGTAGGCAATGGTCGTAACCGGCAACAGTCCCCACTGGAAGACCATAAGGAGCGTCCGGCGGCGCTTGTAGCGGAGGGGCTTGGGTGGCAGGGTCTTGAGGCTAAAGAACAGCGAACACAAGATACCGAGCATTGCTACTGTTTGAATACGACTGGCAATAAGGGGCAGCTGGTTAGCCGCGTAGTCGCTCGGGTTAAGCAGCAACGGGATAAACGCAGCGAAGGCCAGGATGAGCGGTGCCGTTGCCCACGAGAGATGGCTCTCCAGAAGCCGCAGGAACTTAATCCACAAATCACCGCGTGGCACGTTGTTCTTAGAGAAAAATCCCTTGTCTGCCACAAAAGCAATATCCGATGCACCCCATGCCCAGCGCCGCATCTGGACGAACTGTGCTTTGAGCGTCCGCACATACCCATTCGCAAGCACTGCATCCTGATAGATCGGTACGTAGATGGGATAGACCTCGTGCCGGCCATCATAACGAAAATACATACGCCAGAAATGATGCCCGTCTTCGACGATCGTGCGCACGCTCCAGAAATCAGTATCAATGAGGCTTTGGAAACTTTGCCCGTGTGCGGAGAAGTTACGCAACGTATGCGGGCGCAGACTTTGTACGGTCATCCAAAATGAGTTACCGGTCGCGACCACGCGCATTGGTGCCGGCGCGTCCCAGATATTATTCGTAAACATCGGTACTGGCTGGAATGAAATGTGTACAGGGTCCGGACAGACAGCATAAACATAAGAAAGCGCCGGCAGGTACTTCTTGTGGGGCCGGTTGTCGGAATCGAGCGTCGTCAAAACAACTTTGAGCGGATCAATCCGCTCCTTCTCAATATATTTCTTGAGCTCGCGGCCGGCGTAGGTGATATTGCCGCCCTTACCGATTACCTCACCAGGAATATCTTTCGGATGCTTGACGGCCATGGCATCCATAAAGTGAGATTTGTACTCGGCAATAAGTTGTTTGGCTTGCTTCTCAACTGTCTCGCCGCCACGCTCCTCGTAGGCCAGCACCAGGATGACCTTTTTCATGTCGTAGTCGGAGTCGAGTACGCTCTTAATCGTCGGCTCGAGCACTTCCCGGCTCTCGTTATAGGTGGCAATAACAACAGCGTGGATTAATTCGCTTGGCTTTACGGCTGCTGGCTTATCTTGCAGACGCTTCAGGTTCTCGACGTGCCACTTCGGCCGGTGTGCTGCCGGCTCAACCATCTCACCCTCGTCAAGCTCCTCTAGAAGCCGCGCCCAATCCAGTTTCATGTGCTTCTGCAACATACTGTACCCCTGGAAAGCTCGGATGTTCATAGCGACCGCCTTGGCAAACCACATCAAGAGGTAGGCAATAATAAGCACCACTGTCACATGCGGGTTAAAGAGACTGATGACAAAAGGCGTAGCTAGGATTGACCAGCTCAGAGCACCCGGCAATATTTCGAAGAGCCGGTACCGGAAGCTTCGTTCGTTTTCATAAGGAATCTCAATATTTTTCATCTTAGGAATAACAGTGCACTACTTATTATTAGAGAAAGCACCAGCAACAATGTCCCCATGCCCAATATCGCCACCGCAAAGTGTCGACGCAGATGGTATACCTTCATGCTCAAGAATGAATGAAATACCAAAACGAAAACCGAAAACAGCACAAAACCAACAAATTCTCCCATGCCACCACGGCTGAGCGCGTCTAACCCCTGGTCGGCCCGGTATTGCACCCAGTAGCCGTCGGTGTTGCTAGTATCAAGCCTGAGCAGCACCCAGACAATAGTTAGAATGGTTAAGCTAGAATTCGCGCTCAGGAGCAGAAGTATCGCTTTGTCATCGAGATATCGTTTTGGGATAGTCATAGTTCTTGTTCTTATTATAACGCCTGAATACAAAAATTGCTGACCTAAAAATATGCGCTTCATGCGCATATATCTTTTGGTGCGGGTAGAGAGAATCGAACTCTCCTCTCGACCTTGGGAAGGTCGCATATTAGCCACTATACGATACCCGCCTACGCTAAAGCTTCGGCGGTCCTGCCCGCCTTCAGTCTATGCTGGCTTGCCATACGAAGCCTTGGTGAAGTATGGAGCCACCTAGCGGGGTCGAACCGCTGACCTACGCGTTACGAGTGCGTCGCTCTACCAACTGAGCTAAGGTGGCACGTGCCATCTGTCACTGAACTCCGGCTATTATACCAAAACTATCGCTCTGTGACAGAAGATGGACCCCATAACGCTTATCTAGTGTTTTTTACTACAAGATGGTATTATTGCTCTGCAGGTTCTTACTAGCCATACGTTCGCCGTTCGTTCGGAAGAGTCAACTAGGAAGTAAAGGGTCGTACTGCACGAGTAAGTAAACAAGGAAACGTATATCCATGGCTAGTAAGCTTTTTGTAGGGAGCCTTCCCTACTCTATCCGGGACGATAAGCTCCAGGAAATCTTTGCCCAGTTTGGTACGGTTGTATCAGCTACGGTTATTATTGACCGTGATACTGACCGTTCAAAGGGTTTTGGCTTTGTTGAGATGGCTTCTGACGAAGAGGCTCAGGCAGCAATTGCCGGCCTCAACGAGCAGGAAGTCGAAGGACGTCGCATCATCGTAAGTGTTGCACGGCCAAAGGAAGATCGCCCCGCACGCGGTGGCGGCAGCTTCCGCCGCAGCTACTAATCCAGTAGCCCGAAGCAAAAGCCCCTCGTTAGCGAGGGGCTTTTTTGTTATGTAAGAATGTCTATAGAAGTGGCTCCCAGCCGCCCTGTATGCTGGGCTAGCTACCTAGCTACCTGCATCGATTAAGTAAGGTGGCGTAAGGAGGGGTTATGGCGCAAAATACATCAAATCGCGGCCTGGGTTCAGAAAAGATGGATGAGAATAAGAAGAAAGAAATCCACAGCAAGGGCGGCAAAGCTAGCCGTGGCGGCGGACGCCGAAGCAACAACCACAGCTAACACAGCCCGAGGATGCTCGTACAGGAAGAGGGGCCGGCAACAGCCCCTCTTTTTATTACCACTCTAACAGTTTGTTAAATAACTTATAGCTGAGCGTATACGAGGACAGATATGCTTAAGCGTGCCATTAAAGTAATGTGAAGGAGGGGTATATGGCAGGACAAGGACGAGGCTGGCATGGTGATTCCGAAGGTCATCGCAAAGCGGCAAAAAAGAGCAGCGGTAAATTTACCGAGGGTTCACAGCGAGCTAGCCAGGCCGGCAAGCATGGTGCAGAAGCTCGCAACCGCAACCGCTAATCACCTGGAAGTAGCACACCACGACAAAAGGACCGTCATTATGCGGTCCTTTCTTATGCGCCGAGGTGCAAGAAACTTTACTGCCGGTGCCCTCCTCGCTTTGCTTCAATAAGCTCGCACAACGGAGGCGTCATGAAAGCAACCTGGACAGGTTATGTAACACTAGGCCATCTCGGCTTCCCAGTACGCTTGTATTCGGCGACCAAAAAGAGTCGGCCTGGCTTCACTCAGCTACACGAAGATGACCTGTCGCCAATTGAGCTCGTTCCCTTCTGCCGAAGCGAGCACAAGGCTATCTCTTCTGATGATATCGTCCGTGGCGTCAAGCAAGACGACGGCAGCTATATTACGCTGAGCGACCAAGACCTAGAACAAGTAGCGGGCAACCGGGCAAAAACCGTCCAGATACAACAGTTCTGCAGCCTGACAGAAATTGACCCTATGTACTACCAAAAGCCCTACTACCTCGTCCCCGACAAAGGCGGTGAGCGGGCCTACTCACTCATACGGGAAGTCCTTGCCCGTACCGGCAAGGTAGCAATAGCGCAATTCGTCCTCCACGGAAAGGAACACATTGCTGCCATCAGGCCATATGACAGCGTTCTCGTTCTGCACCAACTACGTTTTTCTCAGGAGTTGATCCCGCGCAGCGACATCAAGACACCACCCTTACGCAAACCGACGCTCACAGAACTGGAAGCAGGCACCGCAATCGTTACGCGCCTAAGCGGGCCTTTCTTCGCCGAGGATTACCATGACGAGCAGGCAGACCGGATCCTCGAGATGCTCGAACGCAAGCGCAAAGGCTTGCCTGCCCGTAAACGCCAACGACGGCCGCCAGTAACCACTGGCGAACAAGACCTGCTTGATGCCCTGCGGCGCAATCTCGATGAACCCGAGCCACCAAGCTTGCCCGCTTAAAGCTTTAAATACTTTCCTTGGGGCGGTAGATGCAATCAGCAACTTGGTCAGGTCGGTAGGTGTCGAAAAATTCTTGGTCGTTGGGCCCCCATACCGTCTGCCACAGTTCGTCATGGTTAACCCTGAGCACTTCCCGGTCCCGCTGCATGCCACGACGCATTGCTGTTTCTAGCGGGCAATCTATCCATATCGTCAAATCAAAGTAAGGTATCAGATCGGGATGCATGATGCCAATCCCCTCCAGAATAACGTAGCTGGGCCTGCCAATGTCCCGGTACTTCCCTAGCTCCTGAATGCTCCAATCATAAGCCAAGTACCGAATATACGCCCCACGCTCCGCAGCCTGGAGGACATCATGCGCCAGTCGCTTGCGGTCGATGCATGCCCAGTCACTTGACCGCTCCAAATAACCAGGCTGCACAAAATCGTCGACCGGCACCACGGCCGAGCTCTCAAGTCGCGCGTGCAGTGCCCTGGCGAGCGTCGTCTTACCAGAACCGGCAAAGCCGGATATAGCAATCACGTTCGTATGTGATGTTTCCGGCAACATGCCAATTATTGCAACGAGCTCATTCAGCCCAGTTACTTCTTCAACCATATGAGCAGTATAGCAAAGCGGTTATGACAAATCCGCACTATTTAGATGTCTGATTTTTTACGTGACTTACGAGCCTGCCGACGGGCCAATTCGCCGGCGCTAGCCTGGAGCGCGTTTACACCCGCCCCCACCGCTAACAAACTTGCCAAGACCGGACTTGGCACCACGATAGCCGCGCCGCCAAGCGCAACCGCCCCGACAACATTCCAGTTCCGGTATAGTCGACTGATCTTCTCTAAGCCACCTTCTTTCGATGAGCCACGCTTATCTTTTTCAATAGCAGCCACAGCCTACCCCTGCCGGCGACGTCTCAACCGCCGAAGCAACCATATTAAGATATACACCCTACTAAAACGCTTGAACATCCGAACACAATAGCCTATTCACACAGCTGCATCTGTAAGATTTCATATCTCGCCTCTTGGCGGGCCCGACCGGATTCGAACCCGAGAAAGCCCAGTGGGCTTTCGAGTTCACGCTAGAAAAGCTTATACAACTTGGCCAGGATTATGAAGCAGCGCATACCCGCACTTATTATATGGCGCTGAGGTTCGAGTCCCTGCCGAGCTTGCTCGGCATGCAAACAAAAACCACCCCATCGGGGTGGTACTTGTTTGCATCTTGGCGGGCCCGACCGGATTCGAACCGGCGATCTCCTCCGTGACAGGGAGGCATGTTAGGCCTCTACACCACGGGCCCGCATCGGCACACATTGATTATTCTGGTTAGCTCATTCAAGCCGACCAGCTTATCGCTGCACCTCATCTTAGGGTTTCGAGGGCCAATAAGCTATTGGGTCGAAAACCTTAGTTTAGCTGCAAGTAACAACTTAACGGGGGCAATCATAACAAATTTACCCCTATTGTTCAAGCAGCACGACTAGATCCCAATATAGACACGCGCTGGCTGCTGCTCCTTGAGGTCATTAATGTAGTCGTTGATATCTTTAAAATCGAACAAAATATGTGCTCCACGCACCTTTTCGCCGTTTACCTCAATATTTTTCACTATCTCAAGTGCCGTACCGATATTAACAACATCCGACACCTGCCCCGATTGCAGCTTGAACAAAGCGTCAGTCGTTTGTGCAGTGAGGTTACGGTTTGCCCTGTCAATCGGGAAACCAAACTCACCACCATTGTCCTTTGTCGCTGCATCATCAGAGTACTTCTTGGCTACTTCGGCAAAGTCCGCACCGGCTTTTAGTTCAGCCGCAGCAGCCGCTGCCCGCTCATGCGTCTCGGTGTCCAAGGTTGAAACAACTTTTTGTGCGAGGAGCGAGGCACTCAGAGATCGCTTGAAGTCATCAACAGTCCACCCCCAATAATCTTTCAACACGTCCTCAAATACCCGGTCGCTGCCGCCTAAACGGTTTTGATTGCGAACGATAGCGATCTGGTCTTCTACCTCCTGGTTACTCACGGTAATGTCGTGCTGCTTGGCAAGTTTCTTTACGTAAGCATCATTAATGACTTTATCGAGGGCCCGCTTCTTGAACTCTTCCAGCTGCGGACGATTCTTCGGATCATCAAAGTCAGTTTTGACCTGTGTTTCGTAATAGTGTGTATAGTGCCGAAGTTCAAACAAATAGTTTTCGTAGGCCACCAGATCCGAGCCAGCACGCGCAATCGGAAACGGGACAACCTGCGTGACCCGGTAAAGAAACGTGGAGTTTGACTGAAATCGATAAAGCGCAAGCAAGCAGTAAGAGGTGAAGATAACAAGGAACGCGACCGTGATTCCAGTCGTGATTAGCACAATCTTGTGCTTGGAATGTTGGAGCGGATAGATATACTTGCGGGCAGCCCCGATGACTTCCTCGCGGTGTGCCGCCACCGTATCATTGGTAATGCGCGGTACATTCTCGTTAAACTCGTCTTTTTTATTGCGACGCAAGTGTGGCCGCTTCGCGAGAACTTTTTTGACCTTAGATTTCATCTGGCTCGATATCCTCTCCTACCCCGGGGCCAGGGTATGGTACTGGTTGCCCCCCATATTCCCTCAGCACATTGGCCAGGTTCTTTGTTATTTTTGCCGGATTGTGTACTTCGTGCAACACAAGGTCGCCGATATACGTCTGAATTAATATTGTACCAAAACCAAATAAAGTTGCCTGCAGACCTTTGATCTCATAGTTGATGGATTGAATTTGTTTCAGGTTCAAATCTACAACTGAACGGGTAAACAGGCCTTTTTGGGTTATCTGGATAAGCCGCTGACTGGTAATAATAAACACGCTATAGTACCAGTTAATCCACGAGGGGAAGAAAATCAGGAACCCCAAGACACAGCCGCCACCAAGACCGCCAAAAAACCACCCGAACCCCAGCTCCGGCTTCACCGAGGCGGGTATAACGCCTACCAAGGGTCCCAACATGCCCAACACAAAACCGACGCGCATAACGATCGGGTGCTTCCGGAAGACATACAAAACCTCCTCGTCATCGAACTGGTCCTCGAAGTACTTTACCGGTCCGCCCTCAGGCTGGTCTGCCGCTTGTTGCTTAGCCATACTTACCTATATCTTACCGTTACCGCTATGATAAGCCAAGAAATTACTCTTGTGATAGGATATAATACGCGACTGAGACGTCCCCGTAGTTCAATGGATAGAATAACTCCGTCCTAAGGAGCAGATAGCGGTTCGAATCCGTTCGGGGATACCATGATGCACGCCAGAGTCCCGCTGTAGGCGGGACTTTTGTACTTTTTGGCGGGCGGCTCGAACCTCAGCGCCATACAATCAATGAAGGCTGGTTCAGCCTCAACAGCTCACCAATCAGAAAAGTTTGTCCAGCGTGAACTCGAAAGCCCACTGGGCGTTCTCGGGTTCGAATCCGTTCGGGGATACCATGATGCACGCCAGAGTCCCGCTGTAGGCGGGACTTTTTCTCGAGTCCGTTCGAGGAACACTAGCCTTAGAGCTCCCTTTAGGCTATTCCCGTTCGTAATCTTCGTAGACGTGTAGATATTCGGACTTGTTGTAATCGAACAGCTCGCTTTGCTTGAAGAACCGTTTGATTTCCTTCTCGCCATTTTCCTTGCTGTCTGAGGCATGAATCAAATTCCTGCCCTGGCCAATAGCAAAATCCCCTCGGATAGTGCCAGCCTCAGCTTGGCGCGGATTTGTCGCCCCCACAAGGACACGCACGGAGTTAACACATTCGTACCCCTCCCACGCCATCACAACGACTGGCGAACTCTGCATGAAGTTCTCGATACCTTTGTAAAACGGCTGCCTCAAGAGGTGCGCATAGTGTGCCTGCAGAAGCGCGCTATCCAGTCGCATCATTTTCATACCCAGAAGCTTCAGCCCTTTGCGCTCAAGGCGTGTAATGATCTCCCCCACCAGCCCACGCTGTATTGCATCAGGTTTGAGAATAATCAGTGTTCGTTCCATTAACATCCTCTCTTATATTTTGAGACATTGTAACAAATGTACTCGCCAGACTACAGCCGGAATGTCGTACAATGTAGATATGTTGTTCGCACGGGCTAAAACAGATTTCCTCGAGTACTTGGAAATTGAACAAAACCGCTCACAAAAGACTATCCGCAATTATGACCACTACCTGACGCGGCTGATTGATTTTGCTGGCGATATCAGTGTTAGCGACATTACACCTGAACTCGTCCGCAAGTGGCGACTGTGGCTCAACCGGCTTGGTACCAACGTATCCGACGAGCTACATGCCACAACCCAAAACTATCACCTTATTGCTCTCAGAAGCTTTCTGAAATTTTGTGCCAAGCGCAACATCCCCGCCCTTACCCCAGACAAAATCGAACTTGCGCGCACGCGGCGAAAGCAAGTCACGTTTTTAACACCAGAAGAAGTTGAGCGCCTGCTGGCACAACCGGACACCACTACCCTTGCTGGTTTGCGCGACCGGGCGATTCTGGAACTGCTCTTCTCTTCGGGGTTACGCGTTTCCGAACTGGTCGGGCTGGACAGAGATCATGTCAACCTGAAGCGCCGGGAGTTTATGGTGCGAGGTAAAGGACAAAAAGACAGGCCGGTCTTCATTAGTCAGTCAGCGGCAGATTGGCTACAAAAATACCTCGAGGCCAGACAAGACACAACAAAGCCACTGTTTATCCGCTACGCGGGCACGAAGCGTGTTGATGTAACCGGTAACTACCACCGCTTGACTGCCCGCAGCGTACAGCGACTTGTTAGCCGCTATGCCCTGCTCGCCGGCATCACCAAGCACGTTTCGCCCCACACACTCCGGCACAGCTTTGCTACGGATCTGCTGATGAACGGCGCTGACCTGAGAGCTGTCCAAGCCATGCTTGGCCACAGCAATATTGCCACTACCCAGATCTATACGCACGTAACTGACCCCCACCTCAAAGCCGTCCACGAACGCTTCCACCGCAGCCAAGACACCTAATCCTGTCAGCTGTAATTACAGCCACGCGAATTAAATTATTGGCGTAGGTTTAGGGTGCCGATAAAAATCTGATTACCAGCGGATCGAGGCTGTTACCTTGGCCGGAGGTTCGTCCTTGTGACCGCTCAGGCTCGTTTGGCCAGTTGCCTACGTGCACGAACCGTAGCCGTGTGACGGTCTGTGAAAATGTTACCGTGCCTACATCCGTGTCAATCGTGGTGGCGTCGTCAGGAATATCGTCTGTAAGTCCGGTTCTGAACTGCAATGTCCCGTCTGCCGCATAACCCTCCAGGAACATTCGCTCATGTGGCTGAAAGCCTCCGTTCGGATGAGAAGCATCATGGGTAGTAATACTGACCAGATACGTACAGGGAGGGATATTGACCGGCTGAGCATAATCCATCGCTCTAAACGCAGTATTGCTCGTCCATCGCAGGTGGTAGAGTGTCGATGAATTTTCTATTGAGAGATTCTGAGGACTGCAGGCCGGTGGCGGGGGTGGAGGTGGCGATGGCG
>CAZDQS010000009.1:0-22855 GCA_964507855.1 uncultured Candidatus Saccharibacteria bacterium
CCTCAATAGAGGATTCTATTACCGCAAGCCTGTCAGCAACGGTCTCCTCCCCGCCTACAACACCTTCACCTAGCGTATCATCAATGGCATCTAGGGCTTCCTGTGTGGCGGTAGAAATCGGCTTGTTGGCATCACTCGTATTATCGACGTTATCGAGACCAAGGTCCTGCTTCAGCTGGCTAGGGGTACGATTCGTCCACGCACCGCTTTTGCGCTGCAATATATCGTCATTATTTGGAGTTAATGCCGCAATGGCCGTAAGGTCTCCACCAGGGTCGCCGAAGGCATCGGCCTTTTCAAGAGATGCCTGGACTGCAGCCGATAGATCAGATTTAGGTATACCTGTACCTGGCTTTACATATTTGGCAGCTACTACTCCTGTGTCTTTGAGGGTTCCGTCGCCATTATGTGCCACTGAGAGAAAATTATTGAGAATGTCTCCCCATGTACCTTCGTCGCCGCCAGGTTCCGGAAGTCTTGCCACTTACTCTGCCCCCTTGAACTTTTATTTTTACCTATCTTGTTATGCTTAATCTACTTGCTTACACCTGTGCGTGTCAATATGTCCCCTAGCTTACCCTTCTTCTACTAAAAAGAGGCGGGTTATCCGCCTCTTTTGTGAGCTCCTCTCTACTTCATCTTAGCTACAGCCGGTTGTACTCCCGCAGGCAGTACAGACATAGCAGCTGCCGGCTCGCTGGGTTTGGTTACCACAGTTGTAGCAGAGCGGTGCTGTGTCATCCTGAGAGACGGCCGCCGGTTTCGCAACTGTAGTCACACTCGGTTCGGTTGTCACACTGACAACAGGAGCCTCGACTTTCGCGGAGACGACTACCTCTTTAGAGATTGTCGCTGAAGAGTCATCAGATAAGAGGCTTGTCTGAATCTCCTCAGCCGGCACATCCTCTAATGATGCCAAGCCTAGTTCCAGCCGATCATCAAATGACAGATAATCGAGCGCCAGTCGACGAAAGATGTAGTCCGTAATCGAGCTTGCTGTACGGATATCAGGATCATCCGTGATGCCTGATGGCGCGAAGCTGGTGCCGCGCAGCGTCTTTACGTAACTCTTGAGTGGCACACCGTATTGCAGGCCGTGACTGACAGAGATAGCGAATGAGTCCATCAGGCCAGACAAGGTTGAACCCTGCTTGGATATATTAATAAACAATTCACCCGGCATACCATCTTCGTACTCACCAACCGTGAAGTAACCATCCAGGTCAGCAATCTCGAAGTGGTATGTCTTGCTCGTACGTACCCGTGGCAACTTGCGGCGTACTGCGCCCTTTACAACAATCTTATCGTTCACAGATTCTACGGCAGCTGCTGGCTCATCCTTCTTGTCGCCGTCTTTCTTGGCCATACTGAGCGGCTGAGCCACCTTACAGTTATCGCGATAGATCGCAACTGCCTTCAATCCCATCTTCCAGGACTCGATGTGCAGCTGCTCAACATCTTCAACCGTCACATCCTCTGGCATATTTACAGTCTTGCTTATAGCGCCGGAGATAAACGGCTGGACAGCAGCCATCATCTTCACATGGCCCATGTAATGGATAGCGTTGTCGCCCATAGAGCACGCGAAGACTGCTTTGTGTTCCGGCTTTAAGTGCGGCGCGCCGGTGATAGTTTTCTCGACGTCAATGTAGTTCACAATATCGTCAATTTCCTTCTTTGCGTAACCGAGAGCCTTCAGTGCGCGTGGTACGGTCTGGTTAACGATACTCATGGTACCGCCGCCGACCAGCTTCTTCACTTTTACAAGCCCCAGGTCCGGCTCAATGCCAGTCGTATCGCAGTCCATCATGAGACCAATTGTGCCGGTTGGCGCAAGCACGCTAGCCTGAGAGTTGCGCACGCCGTACATTTGCCCAAACTCGACCGCTTCATCCCAAGCAGCCGCAGCGGCGCTAAGCAGCTCTTCACTGACCAAGCTGGCGTCAATCTGGGAAACTTCCTCACGATGCATCTTAAGCACATTCAGCATACCCTCACGGTCTTTGTGGTAACCGGCAAACGGACCAACCCGCCGAGCAATCTTTGCGCTGGTCGCATAAGCATGCCCTGTCATGAGCGCGGTAATGGCTGCAGCTTGGGCACGGCCCTCATCAGAGTCATACGGCAAGCCCTGGGCCATCAGGAGCGCACCAAGGTTGGCGTAGCCGAGCCCCAGCTCACGGTAGGCTTTGGCATTCTTGCCAATACTTTCAGTTGGGTACTCTGAGTAACCGACTAGTATCTCCTGAGCCGTAAAGATCAGCTCAACCGTGTGCTTGAAAGCTTCAATGTCAAAGGTACCATCATCCTTAAGGTACTTGAGTAGGTTAATTGAAGCCAGGTTACAAGCTGAGTTATCAAGGTGCATGTATTCACTACAGGGGTTGGAGCCGTTAATGCGCCCGGCATTTGGTGCCGTGTGCCAGCGGTTAATGGTAGTGTCATACTGCATGCCCGGGTCGGCACATTCCCACGCTGCTTCGGCAAACTGCCGCATCAGATCACGGGCCTTAATCTTCCTAACTGCTTTGCCGGTAGTAACTTCCCGAAGCTCCCAGTCCTTATCGTCCACTACTGCCTGCATAAACTCATCTGTTACACGCACAGAGTTGTTAGCGTTCTGATACTGGACAGAAAAGGCGTCCTTACCGTCCAGGCTCATGTCAAAGCCAGATTCCTGGAGCACCCGCGCTTTGCGTTCTTCAATGGCCTTGCTCCAGATAAACTCCTCGATATCCGGGTGATCGACATTCAGGATAACCATCTTGGCTGCCCGACGGGTTTTGCCTCCACTCTTGATTGCCCCAGCAGACGCATCAGCACCGCGCATAAAGCTGAGCGGTCCAGAAGCCGTACCAGCGCTCTTACCGAGCCGCTCGACCGATGAGCGGATGGGGCTTAAGTTAATCCCTGAACCAGAACCACCCTTAAAAATCATCCCCTCTTCTTTGTACCAGTTGAGGATAGACTCCATGGTGTCCTCAATGCCGAGGATAAAACAAGCACTGGCCTGCTGAGAGCGCTCTGAGGCACCAATGTTGAACCATACAGGAGAGTTGAATGCTGCACGCTGGGTGGCAAGAATGTACTTGAGTTCTTCACGGAAATCTTCCGCTTCTGCATCTGCCTCGAAGTACCCTTCCTGTAGCCCATGACGGGTAATCGTATCAACAACACGATCAATAAGCTGCTTTAGAGAGCGCTCGCGCTCTTTCGTACCCGGTGTACCCGTAAAATACTTCTGTGCAACAATATTGATTGCGTTTTGTGACCAGCTATCAGGAAACTCCACCCCTAGCTGCTCAAATACCGGCTTATTTGTTGCCGGATTCATAATAACTGAGTCCCGCTTAACCCATTTAAGCGCCTCATACCCCTTGGTTTTCGGACGTGTAAAGTGTCGCCCCAGCCCTAAACTTGTTGCCTGTCCCATAGTACCCTCACTTTGTCGCCCCTGAAGAGCACCCTTTGCGAGTGCCGACCCCAAGGAGCCTCTCTCCTTATGTTTAATAATGTTTTTGTAATTGTTTGTTTAGAGTTCGTCTCCGTTTTATACGGAGACCAGCTCCCCTCGAGCCTCATACTCTACATGTCCTACTATACCCGCTCTTCCGTAGCTCGCAAGTATATTTTAGAAACACCAAGAGGTACGCATAAGCCCCCAGGGGAACGGTCAAAGTACCCTAATCTTTGACCTTGGCAGCTTCTTTCAACTCCTTAATCTGTGACAGCTCTTTTTCGAAGCTAGTGATGTCCTTGAACCTTCGGTATACGCTCGCAAATCGAACATATGCCACATCATCCAAGATAGCTAACCGCTCCATCACCATTTCGCCAACCTTAGCAGATGGCACTTCCGGTTCGCCGCACGCGTAGAGATTTTGCTCTACGTCCGCCACGAGCCGTTCAAGCTGCACGGAAGTAACAGGAGTCTTTTCACAAGCACGATACAATCCTGCAAGTAATTTGTCTCGGTTAAAAAGTTCGCGGTTGCCGCCCGACTTGATAACAACAAGTTGCGGCCGCTCAATGCGCTCATAGGTAGTGAACCGATGCTGGCAAACCGTGCACTCACGACGGCGCCTGATCGATTGCCCATCAGCCACATCACGAGATTCAATTACCTTCGTATCTGCTTGGTGACAACGACTGCAAACCATGTTGCCTCCTTTAGTTACTTTCAAGGTCCGAACGCTTATGGCTGACCCTACATATAGCGTTTGTGCTATTTATCATACCGCCATACTTAGGGCTTTTACAAGCTAATTCTGGTGTATTATTTAGTACAGATAATGCAATTTGTATCTGTTATCTAAGCGCGAGCGTTTTATTTATCTTTGTCTTCTTGCCGGCGTTTACGTAAACGGCGCAAAAAGGAAGGCTTTTCAAGCTCATCTTCCTCGGGCTCACCATTTTTTGTACCTTGTGATGCCTGTTCGTCGCCATTGCCGTTATCGTCGTCGTTCGTCATAGTCCAGATATTTGGGATGCTTGGCTCCGAGTTGAAATCCTCAGCCCCGCTAAGATCATCATTCCCTTTCGTCTCTAGATCCATATCAATACTCTTGATTTCAGATTCCTGCACTTGAGGTTCAACAGGCTGAGGCGCGGCAGCGGCTGTCTCGGCAGGCTCAAGTGGTCGGCTTGCAAAGTAAGCCGCATCAAAGCCGGTTGCAACTACAGTAATGATAATCTCACCCTCTAGGTCGGGATTAATAGTAGCCCCGAAAATAATGTTTGCATCGGGGTCTGCAGCAGCGGTGATAGCCTCGGCGGCAGTATTGATTTCATGCATCGACATGTCATGGCCACCGATAACGTTAAAGAGTATGCCGCGGGCGCCATCAATCGACACCTCAAGCAAAGGTGATTCTATAGCCTGCTGTGCGGCCTTGAGAGCCCGCTCTTCACCGGAAGCACGGCCAATACCCATCAATGCTGACCCGGCATTGCTCATAACGGTTTTTACGTCGGCAAAGTCGAGGTTAATAAGCCCGTGTACCGTAATAAGGTCGGAAATGCCCTGCACACCCTGTCGGAGCACATCATCAGCAACCTTAAATGCTTCGAGCAGCGGTGTCTGCCGATCAATAGTTTGGAGCAACCGGTCGTTCGGAATAGTAATAAGCGTGTCAACAGAGCCCCGCAAAGCATTAATTGCTTGATCGGCATTCTTGCGACGCTTCTCCCCTTCAAAAGCAAAGGGCTTGGTTGCAAATCCCACGACCAGCGCGCTGCATTCCTTCGCGATTCGTGCTACCACCGGTCCGGCGCCACTACCCGTACCACCACCAGCGCCAAGCGTCACGAATACCATATCTGCACCTTCGAGGGCTTTTTGGATCTCATCTTTGGACTCTTCGGCAGCCTGCTGCCCCAGAGATGGATCGGCGCCCGCGCCGAGACCCCGTGTGGCATCTTTACCGATATGGATCTTGGTTTGCGCTAAAGAATGATGGAGTGCCTGCGCATCAGTGTTAATAGCTACAAATTCAACACCTTCGACTCCAGCTTCAACCATGCGGTTAATTGCTGCGCCGCCCGCGCCTCCAACACCCACAACTTTTATTCGGGCAAAAGTTTCTATAGCTGGCGCGACTTGTGGCATATCTTAGGTACCCCTTCTGATGCTCAACTTATGCGGTTAGTATAACGTATGCATCTACCGAGTTCAACGCAATTCGTAGCCGACCCTACAACACTACCGACTCTATGAATACATTATGTGCACGAGCTTATGGGCGTTTTAACTTCTTAATAATGCCGTCTACGAAACCAAACACGCCTGCATTTGGTTGACCGAGTGGCTTGGTGTGCGCACCCGGCGTGAGGAGCATATCAAGCAACATAAGTCCCGTGGCAGTTGCATAACTTGGGTCTTCAACGGTATCTAGTAAGCCCCCGAGCGGCTGCAGTTTCCCAATACGTGCTGCCAACTCTAGCTTATCCTTGGCAAAGTCGGCAATACCCGGCAGCTTGGCCGTACCACCTACAAGCACGACACCGCCCGGCAACTTGCGGGAGCGATGTATCTTCTTAAGTTCCTTGTCTACCAACTCAAATAACTCCTCAACCCGCGCCTCAATTATCATCTCGATGTCATCACCAGGGAACAAGTAGTCTTTATCGTCATGCTTGACGCGTACTGTCGTCTTTCTCGCATGTTTACCCAGCCCTCCGTGTTGGATTTTGACAACCTCGGCTATATCCAGGTCGGTCTTGAGACCAATTGCCAAATCATTCGTAATATGGATACCCCCCACTGGGATAACAGCGACGTGCTGGACTTCACCATCTTCGATAACAACAAGGTTAGTTGTACCGGCACCAATGTCGAGGAGCACCGTGCCAGACTCTTTCTGCTGACGATTCATGACCGCCTCTGCCGCAGCGAGGCTCGAAACGGTAAAATGCGCCGGCATAACCCGCGCTTTCTCCAACACCATAGCGAGGCTTCGCATGTTCGGTGTTGCCGCTGTCACAATGTGAGTATCGACCTCTAGCCGCACCCCATGCATACCGACCGGATCCTTGATGTTATCCTGCCCATCAAGCCGATAGTTTTTCGCAAATACCTGAATAATTTCCCGATTGGCAGGCAATTGAACAATTGTCGCTGCCTCTTCGACGCGCAATCGATCGTCAGCGGTAATCTCACGGTCAGCCGCGCTAATTGCTATCACACCCCGAGAATTTATACCGATAACATGCCCTCCGTTCACATTTACCGTTGCACTCTGGACGGGCACTCCGGAAACCCGCTCCGCCTCCGTAACAGCTTGTGCTACCGCCTCCACAACATCGTTGAGGTGTACCACAACCCCCTTCCGCATACCCATGTTCCGAGAACTACCATGACCAATTACCGAGGCTTTGCCAGGCTCATTTGGGTCAGGCATACCTATCACGCACCGGACGGTTTGGGTGCCAATATCAAGCCCTATGTAGTGTGGGCCAGGAGTTTCACGCATGTGGGCAGTATAACGCTCATTCTTATATGCGTAAAGATTATCACGTGTCTGGACACATTTTTTGGCATGCAAGAGTACTTTTTCTCATCCACTGCCTCGATCCGCTCACGTTGAGCCAGCGCCCCATCACTCAATTCCACCTCTGACTCTAAGCTTCAAAGGGTGGTTAGTATTTCTGCGCCGTCATCAGTTATTAAGATAGTATGCTCAAAATGTGCCGCTCGGGACCCGTCACGCGTGAGTACCGTCCAGCCATCCCTGCCCATAAACACCTGATAGCCACCGAGGGTAGCCATTGGCTCAATAGCCACCGTCATCCCAGCCGCCAGCATTGGCCCCGTCCCTCTCGCTCCATAGTTCGGTATATTGGGATCCTCGTGTAATTCATGACCGACGCCATGACCAACAAGATCTCGGACAATACCGTATCTGCCTTTCTCCAATACGGCCTGGATAGCTGCCGCTATATCACCTACCTTGACCCCATCTTTTACGGTATCGATTCCTGCCATCAGTGATTGGCGGGTGGCAGCTACAAGAGCCTCTTCCTGGCCACTCCTTGGCTCGCCCGCGATAACAGTAATAGCCGAATCCGTGATTAAGCCTCTATAGGTCACGCCGAAATCCATCCCGACCAAATCCCCATCCTGGATAACACGCGAATAGCTTGGTATACCATGTACGACTTCGTCATTTACCGACACGCACAGCACATCAGGAAACCCCTCATAGCCAAGAAAGGCCGGCTGGCCACCGAGGGCTTTCAGTTCCTGTTTAGCAATGTCGGCCAAATCTTTCGTTGTCATGCCAGGTTCAAGCCGATTGTGCAGCACCTCCAAGACAGTCGCCAACATCCGGCCACCTTCTCGCATAACATCTATCTCTTTGTCAGTTTTTATTCTTGTATTTGCCATATTACAGATGAGAAAATCTGATTTAAATCAGATTTTAATCGGATTTACCTTTTATGTATTCATGAATATCAGCATATACATCTTCTACGGTCTGGGAGGCATCAATATCATAGACCGGCAATCCTGCACGCTTAAACTCATCGATTATCGGCTTGGTCACCTCTTGATACTCTCTAAACCTCTCTTGTATTGCCTCGTCAGTATCATCTTGCCTGCCCCGCTGCAACAACCGCTCGCGCACCGTCTCCTCAGACGCAACAAAGTGAAATACAGCCGTAACCTTTAGCTGATCGTGCTTTACCTGGTTGAGCAGCCAGTCAGCCTGATTGAGCGTCCGCGGGAAACCGTCCATAATAAACTCTTCATCACGGCTATCAATCATAGAAAGAGCCTTCTGGACCAATTCGATGATTTCACTGTCATCCAACAGCTTGCCAGCAACCATAGCTTTACGTCGTTCGCCGGAAATAAGCATACGCAAGAATTCACCTGTTGAAAGCCATGGCAAACCCATCTCATCAGCCAAGCGCCGGCCCTGCACACTCTTACCGGCACCTGCTACACCCATAAAAATAATCATGTTATCCGTTTAACCTTTCTTTTACTAATCGTGCGATTGTTGCGCCCTCAGCTTGAGCGCCGACCTTTTGCTTGACCCTGCCTATTACCTGCCCCATGGCCTGAGGGCCACTGGCTTCAATCTCGCTTATTGCTTGATCAATGATTACGACCAGCTCATCATCGCTTATCTTAGCCGGCAAGTACTTCTCGATAACCACCTTCTCGACGAGCTCGGCTTCTGCCTTTTCAGTATTGCCGCCTTGGCGGAATAGGTCAGCGCTCTCTTGGCGGCGCTTGGCTTCTTTCTGGAATATAGCAATGACCTCATCATCAGTAAGGCCTTGTTCACGCTTCCCTTCGGCCACTTCTACGTTTAATATAGCCCCTTTGAGCCCACGCAAGGTGGTTGTAAGGGTCTTATCACCCGAAAGCATAGCTTGCTTCAGGTCTGCATCAATCTGTTGTTTAATACTCATTTCTTTGGAATTGTAACAGAATCTTATCTGTTAATAAAGTAAAGACGAGCCCAGTTTCCTGAGCCCGTCCATCCACCGAAGCCTCCTGTACTGCTAACGCTGTCCGAGCTTCAGCTTTTTCACCTTGAGGGCTTTGCGCTCACGACGAATAATAGCCTTTTCGCGACGGTCACGCTTGCTCATCGGCTTCTCAAAATATTGGTTCTGCTTAACAGCAGTGACCACGCCACTCTGCTGAACCTTTCGGTTAAAGCGACGCAAGAGGTTTTCTAACGACTCTTTGGAGTCTTTACGTGTAACTTGTATCATATCTGTCAGATTTTACCCCAACAGATGAAGATTTGCAAGGCTTGTATGGAGTGCTAAGGCTGTAAACAAAAAAATTATGTACGCTTCTGGTTGGTGCGTTGTGACTTCAACACTATGCTCTGAAGTTCTTTGAAGATCACGAAATGCTTGTTGGTATGATAAATCTTGGTATTACCCTGTCGTTCGGATATCAAAAAGCCGATTTTTTCCAAACGCTTCAACTCTCGCTGTATATTGCCGGCGTCCTCTTTTATTAACTTGGCCAGGCCTCGGACGTGCGTCTTGAAATCGGGGTATTTTGCATACACCACAATAATCTTTCGCCTGACTCGTGAAGTTATAAATACGTCTAACATACGCCTCTCATTGTCATTCAGACAACGTATAGTATAGCCACACCCGACCTACATTTCAACCGCTAACCCCAGGTTGCAAGCTTTTATGTAATTGATGCGATAATAAGTACCATGAGGTACTACCAGGTAATTGCCGCTAGTCCGTCTTACCGAGGATCTGAGGGACTTACATACTCCTACCCTGAAGTCTTAGCCAAAGGGCACATTGTTGTTATCCCCTTACGGAACACGAGAGCATTAGGAATTGTAACGGGTATGGTGCCAAAGCCCAGCTTCGCCACAAAGGATATTATTCGGGTTGTAAGCCCCGAACCGTTACCAAAAGCCATCTTGTCTCTGCTCGCATGGCTCTCTGAGTATTACCCCGCACCGCTTGGTACTATTGCCCAGCAATTCCTCCCTGCTGCCGCACTGGCTCAAAGCCGCGCCGATGGCCAGGAGCAGCCACCGGTTAACGACCAGGAAGCTATAGCCCCTCTGCCGAAGCTCACACCAGAGCAACAACGCGCCATCAGAGAAATGCGTAACACACAGGCAAAGAGCGTGCTCCTCCACGGTGCAACTGGTACCGGGAAGACCCGGTTGTATCTTGAGCTGGCCAAAGAGCAATTGCATCTAGGCAAGTCTGTACTCGTCCTTGTCCCTGAAATCAGCCTGACCCCTCAGCTAGTCCAAGCCTTCAAACGGTACATTGATGTCCCCGTATATATTTTGCACTCAAATCTGACAGACAGAGAACGACGTAAGACATTCCTGGCGATACTGGAAAGTACAAAACCTGTCGTTGTCATCGGGCCACGCTCATCACTGTTCGCGCCTATCCGTCATCTCGGCTTGCTTGTCATTGACGAAGCCCATGAACAAGCCTTCAAGCAGGAGCAAGCCCCCCACTACCACGCCTTACGCGTGGCAGGAAAGCTTGCCCAGCTACACAACGCACAGCTTATCCAAGGCTCGGCAACCCCTTCCGTGAGTGAATATTACCTCGCATCAGTAAAAAATGCCCCTATCATACGCCTCACCGAGCAGGCTGTTCAAAGCGACACCAAGACAAGCAGCGAAATAATTGATCTTCGCGATCGAGCACACTTCACCCGCTCCACATACCTGTCAAGCCGGCTCTTGGAGCTTATTGAGCAGTCATTGCAAAACGGTGAACAAACGCTTGTTTTCCTTAATCGCCGCGGTACCGCTCGCCTCGTACTCTGTCAGTCATGCGGCTGGCAAGCTCTGTGCCCTAACTGTGATCTCCCGCTTACCTATCACGGAGACAATCACACCATGCAATGCCACACGTGCGGCCACAAAGAACATGTGCCGTCGAGTTGTCCATCATGCAAAAGTACAGATATTTTGTTCAAGAGCATTGGAACAAAAGCGATTTACGAGGAGCTATCTCGCCTCTTCCCGCGGGCTCGTATCAAGCGGTTCGACACCGACAATACGAAAGCAGAACGCTTCGAGCATCACTATGAAACGGTTGCGCAAGGCAGTGTCGATATACTGGTGGGAACGCAACTACTCGCAAAAGGGTTGGACCTTCCGCGACTCGCAGTCGTTGGTGTCGTGCTGGCAGACACAAGCCTCTATTTTCCCGACTACACGGCAGACGAGCGAACCTACCAGGCAATTACCCAGGTGAGTGGCCGTGTTGGCCGCGGACACCGTGATGGTCATATCATTATCCAGACCTACAACCCTGACAATCCGGCCATTAGAGCTGCAACAGCAAAGGATTGGGACAGTTTCTATACTCAGCAGATTAATGAGCGGAAAAATTATAATTTCCCACCGTTCTGCTTTGCATTGAAGCTGAGCTGCGAACGCAAAAGCCAGGCAGCCGCTAGAGGTGCCGCAACAAAATTAGCCAACAAGCTTCAGGAGCAAGGCCTCAAAATTCAGATTATTGGCCCATCGCCCGCCTTCCAGGAACGGTTACGCGGCAAATACCGTTGGCAGCTCATTCTTAAAGCCCGCCAGCGCACCGAACTACTGAAAGTCCTGCCCCACCTTCCAGCCAACTGGACATACGATCTCGACCCCATCAACCTACTATGACAGGTTAGCTCAGCCACCCTTCTATCTGATATACTAGGGTGCAATGACGAATGCTAAGGTAACCGGCGCCGCACATACTGGCGCCACTAAAGACAATATTATTACATTGCCAAACTCACACTTGCGCCAACGATCGCAAAAAGTGGGTCTTATAACGCCGGAGATTAAGCAGCTGGTTTCTGACATGGAAGCGGCCACCCTCGACTGGGAAGATCACCGCGAACACGAAGTGGGCGTTGCGCTAGCAGCGGTACAGATCGATACACTGCTCCGTGTTGTGGTAGTGCGTAATAACTTCGAAGATAAGAAAGATCGCACCTTTACGACATTTATCAACCCTGTCATTACCAAATATGAAGGTGAAGTAGAAGAAGATTACGAGGGCTGTCTCAGCGTCACTGATGTCTACGGCAAAGTTCCCCGGCATACCAAAGTCCGCGTCAAAGCCACGGGCATAGATGGAAGAGAGTTCCGAGTAACGGCCGAGGGGTTTTTGGCGAGAGTATTCCAGCATGAAATTGACCACACCAACGGTATTGTTTTCATTGACCACATAAAGGACAAACCGGAAGCTTTCTTTAAACTAAACAAAGAAGGCAAACTCGAGCCGCTCAACTACGAGAAAGACATTAAAGGCAATGAAAGTCTCTGGGAATAAACTGTCAATTGTTTTCTTTGGTAGCGGACCAGTTGCGGCCAAAAGCCTTGCGCTGCTTGCTGAAGAATTTACTGTTGAAGCCGTCATTACCAAGCCGACAACAAAACATGAAATGGCGGCAAGCGCTCCAGATGCCACTCTATACACCGTAAGCAACCGGCATGAACTAGACGACCTTATCGCAACTCATACTTTCGAAAGCAAAGTCGGCGTACTGATAGATTTCGGCATTATTGTTTCCCGGACCGTTATTGACGCCTTTCCTTTGGGTATCGTCAACAGCCACTTCTCACTCTTGCCTGAATGGCGCGGTGCCGATCCCATTAGCTTCGCTATACTCTCAGGCCAACGCACAACGGGCGTCAGCCTGATGCTCATTAATGAAAAAATGGATGAAGGGCTCATCCTTGCCCAATCGCCCTATGCTATCCCCGAAGATGCTACTACTCCAGAGCTGACTGACGCGCTCATAGAGGTAAGTCATAACATATTAGTAGCCATACTGCCCCGCTATGCGAGCGGAGATATCATCCCCGTACCTCAAGACAGCGAAGTTGAACCGACATACTCCCGTAAATTGACGAAGGAAGATGGCTTAATCGACTGGAGTAAGCCTGCCGAGCACATAGAGCGAGAAATCCGGGCATTCGCCGAATGGCCGAAGTCACGTGCTACTATCGCTGGAAAAGACGTCATCATCACAAAAGCGCACGTAGCTGCGCCTGAGGTTCACGACTCAGGCACCAAAGAAGGTCATGCCTATCCCGCACCAGGTGGTTTTATTGGCGTAGCAACTGCCAACGGAGATTTGATAATTGAAAAACTCAAACCAGCGGGCAAGAAAGAAATGACAGCCGCTGAGTTTCTCCGAGGCTACGGTCAAAAACTAGGAACCAACCGTTAAGCCCAGCTACTGCTGATATTGCTGATCATCGTCTTGTGCTGAAGGTGGCAGACCGGGATCCTGAGGATGTTGGGGAGGCCAGGATGGCATAGGCGGTGGCGGTGGAGTCGAAGCTGCCGGCGGAACAGCCGAGGATGGCGGCTGCGGCCATGCAGCAGGTGCACCAGGTTGGTGCTCGGGATTACCTTGTGGCGGGTAATGGGAAGGGGGCTGTGTAGTTGGGCCGTAATTACCGCCTGCAGCCTGAGAAGCAGCAACAATTTGTGGTGCCGCCTGACTAATCTCTGTCTTGAGCGCCTCCAGCTCTTCGGCAACAACTTGCTTGTAGTTTGGAAAGTTCGCTTCCAGCCACTTAAGCGCTCCAGCCTCATCGTTGTTGTCAATAAATGCCTCAAACTCATCCAGCTGTTGATCTGTCATTTGTTCAGCCAGCTTCATACCAACGCGCATCTCCAACGTCTCATAAATATGTGCCAGCATACGGTTTTTTTCTTCCGCTGGTAACGCCCCAAGTCCAAGTTCTCGAAGCAGGTTATCATCAAGCTTAAACATCGAAACAGCCCTTCTTAATTACTTACTATCTTATCTTGTAGCGACTAATACCGCAACCAAGACAAGGATTATAAGCGCGCCCCAAAGCCCGCTTACTACCGCTGTCTTGTACTGATCGTTGCCCTGGAGCTTCTGCTGAACTGATTGCATGAGCCCCTTCTTTTGGTCCTCGTGCGCAAAATATCCGCTTCCGTATGCACCGCTGGTATCCTGGCCACCCCGTGAGCCTTCCAGAAATGCTGCCGCCTTATCTTTTGCCGAACCGTCTCTCTGGTCGCGAACTTCAGCCCGGCGCTCGTATGCCCCTTCAAGCGGCTCATTTTTCTCAGCCGCCTCTTCTACTTGCACGAGCACCTCTTCCGGACGCCGCCCGATATACTGGGCCTCTTCGGGTACATGCTGCCGCTCGCTATTCCGAACAACAACCTCCGGCGCTGGTACAGGACGTGCAGCTACCTCAACACGATTGCCAGAAGGTGTATCCCTAATCTCACTGGCAGCTTGCCTAGGAACTATCATAGATTCTGCCTTATAGGCGTTTGAACGCCCTGGGTAAACCGGAGGCTGCTCAGATGAGCGGATGGGGGCAACCACGTCTTTGCGCTGATTAGCCTCAAGACGCTCAAGGACTTTTGCATGCTCCTTAATCTCTTGTTTTTGCACCTTCTGCTCCTGACGAATTGCCCGGTCTCGTCCGCGGGAAAGCAAGTCAACACCGATCGCACCCACCAATGCCCCTGCAGCCAGGTGCTCTGCCCTACGATTACGCACGTACCGCGCCTCAGGGTCAGACCTTTCAGCTCCGGTATGTGGAGTACGCTCAAATATAGGGTCAGGATCTAGCGCATCCGCTTCGCCTCTTTCCCTTAGGTGAATAATTGGCTCTGGTATCGGTCGCTTGGTCGCTCCAGCGGCATAAGGCACGGGCGGTGGCAATTCAACTGACTCTTCGTCACTCTCTCGTTCAGGCAGAGTATCGGCCTGCTCTTCTCGTTCGATACTCGCTGCATAACCGGCAAAATCTTCTGTTTCATCAGGCATTCTCTCAGCACTATCCCCAGCCGCCTCCAGCTCTTCAGCAGAAATGCCTTCCCCAGCCTGCTGGTTCTCTGCCTGGTCCGCGCGGCTAACATGTTCCGCCTGTTCAGGGCGTGACCCTTCTATGGACGCACTCGTTGCAAAGGGCACCTCTTCTCTTGTTACTGTATTTTTAACAGGTAATCCTAAAAATCTACGCCATAACGATCGACGCGGTTTGTCTGTCTCGTCGTCTTCATCGTCATCTTCAAGCTCTGGTCGACGCGGGCCGAACTGCCGTTCAAACCAGCTGGTTGTAAAGTCCCTTGCCTCATCCCAAATACGTCGAACCCACCGCCGTTTTGACTTCTCCGACTTACGCTCGCTTTCCGGACCGGGCAATGGTGGTAAAGGTTCCATGACAAGCTTTATTTATACGGGGTCTAGAGGCTTCTTGCAACGGTTTCACGGCGAAAGAATTCAATACGGTCGCCTTCCTGCACCTCAACGCGCGAGGAAGACTTAAAGCTCAGACCACACATTTCACCTTCAAACACTTCTTTTGCCTCTTGCGGTCCGCGCTTCAGGCTGACTACCTCTACCTCTGCAAGAACTTCATCGCCGCGCATCACGCGAGCCATAGCCGGCACAGTCAACTTTCCTTTTGTCACTTCACCGCCACAAATGACCTCTGTCTTTGTAATCTTGAAGACACCCTTTACCACAAGCCTACCGAGCTCGGTCTCAACAATTTCCGGTGCAAGCAGCTTTGTGAGCTCTGCCTTGGCGTCATCAATGAGTTCATAGATAATTTTATACAGACGTATCGGTACTCGATCGCGGCTGGCAAGCTGCTTGATATTGGGTGGCATGGTGACATTGAATCCATAAATGACCGCGTTACTAGTTGCCGCTAAGTGGACATCATTTTCACTTATGGCACCTACTCCAGAGCCAACAATGCGAACTGCCACTTCATCGGTATCAAGGGTCTTGAGGCTGTCGATAACGGAGGTCAGCGACCCCTGAACATCGGCCTTTACGACCACGTTGAGCTCCTGGAGTTCGCGGCTACGGTTGATAATGCGTATAAGCTCACTGCTTGTGACGTCAGTTCGACCGCCACCATGGCTGCGATTTTGCTCTGTCTCGGAAGCGCGACTCCTCGCCACTTTCTCATTTTCAACTACAAAAAATTCATCAGCAAACTCAGGCAAGGCCTTAAAGCCCGTGATAACAACCGGCATAGAAGGAGTGCCAACTTTGATAGGCTCCCCGGCAGCATTTTCCAGATTACGGACCTTTGCATATGTTGCGCCAGCTACAACAAAATCACCGTTTTTCACAGTACCTTCCTCGATAAGCGCCATTGCTACCGGTCCGCGTCCTTTTTCCATGTGGGCCTCTATGATAAGCCCTCTGCCAGGCACCGTCTCATCCGCACGCAGATCTTCCACGTCGGCAACTAGCAACACCATGTCTAACAACTCAGGTATCCCCTGGCCCGTCTTAGCAGAAACTCCAACACAAACCGTATCACCACCCCACTCCTCTACCAACAATTCCTGCTCAGCCAGCTGTTGCTTGACGCGGTCCGGGTTGGCTTCAGGCTTATCCATCTTCGTGATAGCAACTACCATCTTGACTCCGGCCTTGCGCGCAAAGCGAATTGCCTCAATAGTCTGCGGCTTGATCCCATCATCCGCAGCTACGACAATAACCACCAAGTCAGTCAGCTGGGCACCATGCTCCCGCAGCGCTGCAAAAGCTTCGTGGCCCGGTGTGTCCAGAAACGTAATAACACGATCGTTATGTGTCACCTGATAGGCAGAAATGTGCTGGGTTATGCCTCCAGCCTCGCCTTTAGCGACCTGAGAGGTTCGGATCGCATCAAGCAATGTCGTTTTGCCATGGTCAACATGCCCCATCACCGCGATGACCGGTGGCCGACCCACCGCTTTGTCACTCAGCGTACGCTTTTCCCGAGAAGCCGTGGCCGTTTCTGTGGCTCTTTTCGCAAGCTCAACGTCAAGCCCTAGCTCCTCAACAATAATCTGGGCGGTATCAAAGTCAATCCGCTCATTCACAGTAGCCATCACGCCGTTCTTCATGAGCTCGGCGATAAGTTTTGTCACAGGCAGCTGCAACTTTTCGGCAAGCGCACCGACCGTAATCATGTCTTCTACTTCGATTGTTCTTTCGGCCATGACTTACCTCCTTTCTGGCTTGCTGCCCGTGTACTTTTACATACGCTTATTTCGTGTCTTTAAGGCTCAGCGCGATCTTGCGTGCCTCAGTATCGATATCGAGTACTTTGAACTGCTTTTTCTCGTTCAGGCGGAAGATCTCTTCCGGGTTAACGTTGTCTTCGCCGCCCATCTCAGAAACATGTACAAGAGCTTCTACGGCAGGGCTTAGCTGAACAAAAGCGCCAAACGGCGTAATGCGCGTCACCTTGCCTTCGACAACATCACCTTTGTTGAAAGCCTTCACCTCTTGCAGCCACGGGTCTTCCGTCATTTGCTTGAGGCTTAAGCTCAGGCGGTCCTTGTCGATTGCAATAATCTTAGCTTTGACCGTCTCACCCGTCTTAACGTAGTTACGAGGATCTTCAACACGCTCCCATGAAATCTCAGAGATATGGATAAGACCTTCGATACCGTCAACATTAACGAACGCCCCAAAATCAATAACACCCGTGATGACACCTTCAACAACGTCACCTACCTTCAGCTCGCTCAAGCGTGCCTGCATGTCATCCTTGATAGCTTCCTTCTCAGAGAAGATAAGCTTGTTGTCCTTGCGGCTAACATCCAATATTCGGACACGCAATGACTTATTGACCAAGGAGCTTAGTTTCTGTAGGATCTCATCCTTATCGGCACCAGATACACGCGGATAATGTCCAGCAGACAGTTGCGATACCGGCAAGAAACCCCGGATACCTTCAAGCTCAATCAATAATCCACCTCGGTTCGCATCATACGGCACAACCTCGATGATTTCTTCAGATTCAAAAACACGCTGCAACTCTTCCCAACCCCGGTCTTTTGCTGCCCGGCGCATACTGAGAAGCGCATAACCTTCATCCAATTCCGGATCAACAACACTTGTTGTGACCGTCTGGCCTTCTTCTAATTTCTGACTGTGGCCGATTTCACGGCGCATGACGACACCAACACCGCTCGGGCCTAAGTCAACCCAAACCTCATGTTTGCGTACAGAGGTAATAACCCCTTCTACGACGTCACCAGCCTTAAGCTGTGGAATATTAACGGACGCCAGCAATTCGTCCATTGTTGTAATGCTGTTCTTTGGCATGTATGCCAATCCTCCTTATAAAATATTTCTGACAAATGCATTGGACTTTTGACACGCAAAAGACACTACATTTGCAAGATTACCTCCTATTATATCTGTTACCAGCCCTTAAGTAAAGAAACCACTCAAAGTGTGGTACACTTGGGGCAATATGTATTTGGCGATAGATATTGGGGGCACAAAGACATTACTTGCCAGTTTTGATAAATCTGGCAAGGTCACCGAACAATTCAAGTTCCCTACGCCTAAAGATTACAGTGATTTCAAGGGTGAACTTTCTAAAGCTGTTGCTAATCTTACTACAGATTCTTTTGAGCACGCCTGCGTAGCAGCTCCAGGTCGCCTAGACCGGGACAGGGGTATTGGTATTGCCTTTGGTAACCTCCCTTGGGAAAACGTTCCGATAGTCCAGGACGTACAGAGTATCCTGAATTGCCCGGTTCTGTTCGAAAACGATGCCAAGTTGGCTGGCCTGTCTGAAGCTGTACTTCTCAAAGATGAGTTCAGAAAAGTACTTTACTTGACCGTCAGCACTGGAATTGGCGCTGCACTTATCATTGATGGTAAGATTGATGAAGATTTTGAAAATGTAGAAGCCGGCCACATGCTACTGGAACACGACGGGCAACTTATGCGCTGGGAGGAATTTGCCTCTGGCCGTGCGGTTGCTGAGAAGTATGGCAAGCGTGTCGGTGAAATCACCGATCCACGCGCCTGGTATGAGATTGGGCGCAACCTCGCCATTGGTATCACCAGCCTCATAGCCACCCTAACCCCCGAGGTTATCGTTATCGGCGGTGGCGCCGGCGCCCACCTGGCTAAGTATGAAGATCGCCTCAAAGAACAGCTTGCTATTTACGAAAACGAGATGCTGACTGTTCCCCCAATTGTACGAGCCAAAAACCCCGATGAAGCTGTTATTTATGGCTGCTATGAACTCATCAAACAGCATCATGAAGCAACTGCTCACAAAAGTTAAAGCAGACTACCCAAACATTACGTTTGTAAAGGGTGCTGCTTTTTGCTGGAGCCCCGAAGATAAGCGGATTACCTATAAAAGGCTGTCGAAAGAAGTAGATGCTTGGTCATTGTTACATGAGCTTGGTCACGCCATTCTTAGCCACAATACCTATCAATCGGACTTTGAATTATTAAAGCTCGAAGCTGCAGCCTGGCACGCAGCCGAGAAATTAGCACGCCACTATGATTGCCTTATTGATGGTGACCACATTCAGGACTGCCTTGATACATACCGCGATTGGCTGCACCGGCGCAGCACCTGTCCTTCCTGTGGCGCCAGAAGCCTCCAGAAGGACACCGAGACGTACCAATGCTTTAACTGTTTATGTATATGGAAAGTAAGTGCGTCACGCTTCTGCCGGCCGTACAGACGGCTCACAGACACAAATAAAAAGTCGCCCGCCGGTATCCGACAAGCGACTTTTGTGTAGCCTAAAGCTAATTAAGCTTCAGTCTTCTTGGTGCGTCGTGAAATACGACCACCTTTAGCACCAGCAATACGAGCCAGTTCGCGGTTTGCATAGAAACCACCGGTGCGGCCCTTCTTGCCACCCATGGCACCAATCCGAGCGTAAAAGTCCGGACCGTACTTAGATTTGTTAGTGTTAGCAGCAGCCTTGCCGCCAGCCTTTGTTCCAGCCATTTTATAGCTCCTGTCCCACCATTAGTTAGTACTGCTCGAAAAACAAACAAAAAGAGGGCGTTTTTACCCTCTTTTTGTGTATGCTTCTTTCGAAACTATGCTTATGGTAACACACAAACTTGCTTATGTCAACATTACCTTCCTGATTATTGCTTATGTAGTCCCACTCCATGACGGATAGGCGATTTCCAGGCATAATTACCTTTTGGACTCCAGAGCTGGCGAATATTGAAAATACAGCGAATAGAAGCGTATAGCTGCACTACATTCATCACCAGACTAAGGAGATACATTGCAGGAATAAATGGCAGAAGCTTTCTCTTATTTTCACTGCTCTCTGTCTCATCTGCCAATATAGTCAGTGCACAGAGGCCTGTCGCCACAATATAGGAGGCCAACAGGAAGAGCCCGTTGCCTAAAAAAACAGAGATATACACCATAAACGCCATGAAGGCCAGCTCCACTACCATTGAGACCTCGGCCCAAATAGCTAACGGAAAGCGCCAGAACCTCAGTGAACGACTCACGGCAGTTTCATCACTAAATAATCTGCTGCGGCTCTTGAACATAGCCTGCATGTTGCCGAATTTCCAACGAAACCGCTGTTTCAACAGATCCCTGAAACTATGCACGGGCTCCATGTAGGTCACAATATCTTCAGCATACTTTATGCGAAAGTATTTATTGCCAAGTAACGATATGAGCAAAGATGTATCTATATCCTCTGTCATCGTCTCCCGAGGAATGCCACCAATCTTATCGAGGGCTTTTCTCCGATACATCGCACCAATACCGCTGACGATATACTCTGCGTTCAGCATATCGTATGCCTTCTTAGACCGATAGTTAGCGATGAAATCAAAGCGCTGCAGTATATCCAGCCAGTTCTTACCTATTACAAGCTTGTTGTTGACTGCTATTACCGCTGTACGCACATCTTGGAAATAAACTGCTGCCCGACTCAAAGCATCGGGCTTAAAGGTAGCATCTGCATCCATACACACGATAATTTCACCGCTACAATAAGCAAGCGCTTCATTCATCACGCTAGCTTTACCCCGGTTTTTTGGCACCCCAACATATAAGAACCGAATCCGTTTAGCCCTTGCTAGCTCTGAATGCTCAATATTTATCAAGGCAGCGCGTACAACTGCATCAGTATCGTCCTTTGAGCCGTCATTGATGATAATAACTTCAAAGTCTGCGTATTCGAGCGCGACAAGTGAAGCAAGACACCTTGCTATTACCTTCTCTTCGTTGTGTGCCGGCACAATAATAGAAAAACGCAAAAATGGTGCGGTGTCAGGGGTCACTTCGCTACGCTTGGCAACATTACCACGCTTTATGTCACGAATATCATGAAGATTGGCAAGAATTATAAGCATGCATATTGTAAACAGGTTCAATAGACCGTAAGCCAAACAGATGACATAAATATCAGCGAGGCTCATGTAAGATCCTTAGCGCTTGGCTGCCTTCCTAGCCGCCCTTCTCTTGAGCATAAATGATGCTATTGTTGCCAGAAGAAATAGGTAAGAAGTAGCTGCGACTACCTTGATATACAGATCGATATCCGTACCTGTTACGGCCAACATGCCTGTAGTGGCAACTACAACGGTAGCTGATGCTCCCAGCGCACTGCCTGTGCCATTAGTTCCGTACATATTACTTTTCCTTTGTTTTAGGTTTACCTATCCGAACAATATCATAAGTCTCTCCAGTGCATCAATCAAAAGAAAAAGGACTTCCTATTCGGAAGTCCTTTTTATAATTCGGCACCGTGCTATTTTCCCAGGGGGTGTTGTAACTGTTCCATGTGCCCTACAAAATACAACCAACTACAAATTCGTAATATAAAACCACAACCATTTTTTATCCGAATGGGGCATATGATATCCTTTAGGCATGAAAGAAGCGGGATTGGAGTCATTAAGAATAGAGGCAGCAGAAACTGCAAAACACCTCGGTAGAACAGGCCTTCAGCATGAGCTTGCTATCAGATATGTTAAGAGATTACGATATAACATGGGTGGAGCTAACCCTAAATACGGTATTGTCCTGGGTTGGGATGTGGTACGAATACCCTACGAACGGACTCAGCTCGGCGAGGTCTTCGAGACACGATTCATGGTTGAGGACGAGGGCATTGCACTTGGCGAAGATGGCGAGCTATATCATACCAGTCCTCATCACTGGGGAACAATTCGCAAAGGATTTAAAAGATACCCCTTGCATGAGGGAAAAATACTAGCAGGTCCAGAATTTGTTATGAGCGGTCGCTTGTTTGTCCTCCCCCAAGAAGAAGTAGGCAGAGGTTTATCTAGTCTGTTATCTAAGTCGTAGATTCAATTAATTATACCCTTACAGCTCCAGGTAATCGATCGAGCACATTATACAAGTTTGTTTAAGCAAAGAATTCTCTTTAGAGACTGCCAGATGTAGTGGGCTCATTCTAAGTTCTTTATTTATTATAAAAAAGGAACTCAACAAATGTCATACTTTTGTCGGCTCAAAAAATAACCCATACAGGTTTCATCATAAAGAGAAAAGCCCTCGTATTCCGAGGGCTTATTCTATAATTCGGCACCGTGCTATTTTCCCAGGGGTGGACCCCAAGTATTGTAACCGCTGAGAGGCTTAACTGCTGTGTTCGGCATGGGAACAGGTGTTTCCCTCTCGCCATGGGCACCGAGGAGGCTTCGCCTAATGAGACAAACCTGCGGTTTTTCTCATCGCGCGGGGGCGGCCGAATGAATCGGCCGTCTCCGGCTGCTCTTTTCCCTTTAATGGGAGACGCAGCCTTTCACGGTGTCCATGCTTTGCGCACGGGTGACATAGTAAATTGTAAAGCAAATGGATGGTGCACTCCGGCGTCCGGAGCTTGTTATTCGCACCAATAACTAGTCAATCGCTTCTTCTCACGAAGATAACCTCGTGCGAAGACATAAAAAGTCAATGGGACTATTAGTACGCTTCGGCTGAATACGTTACCGCACTTACACCTTGCGCCTATCAAACTGATCGTCTTTCAGTGTCCTCGTAGGGAAATCTAATCTTGAGGCTAGTTTCGCGCTTAATATGCTTTCAGCGCTTAT
>CAZDQS010000010.1:0-21171 GCA_964507855.1 uncultured Candidatus Saccharibacteria bacterium
CAGCCAGCCCATCCCCCCAAAGCCGCCAGAACCCGAAGAAGAAATTTCCGATGAGCCGCCCGAACCAATGACACAAGGCGAGGTGGTCTTGAAGGCAGAACGAGATGGCATCAAAAACATTGTCTCAACAATAGTTATTTTTATTGCTGCGCCTATTATCGCCCTGTTGCTTATCACATTCGTTTTCCAGTCATACCAGGTTGATGGGCCAAGTATGGAACTGACGCTCAGGAACAATGATCGGCTCATCGTACTCAAGACACCCATTACCTGGGCGAAGATAACTGGCAGTACTTACATTCCAAGTCGTGGTGATATTATCGTGTTTAACCGATCCGCTTCTTCGGGCGGACAATCAGAAAAACAGCTTATTAAACGCGTCATTGCGCTTCCCGGTGAACGCGTAGTTGTCAGGGACGGACGAATAACCGTCTACAATGACCAGAACCCAAACGGTTTCGATCCCGACAAAACAACCGGCTATACATTAAGCAGCTCCAGTACTCCCGGTACTGCTGAATTTGTTATTGATAACGATGAGATTTTTGTCGTTGGAGATAACCGACTCAATTCCCTCGACTCACGTACATTCGGGCCAATCAAGGCGAGAGATATCGTTGGGAAACTCGCCCTGCGCGTCTACCCCTTCGAGTCAGCAAAACAGTTCTAGCAACAGTTCGCACAACTTACGTGAGGGGTTAGCGTAACGTTTCTGAAATTTTCTTTACAAGCGCCTCAAGCTCATCATCAGATTTAAATCCGATTTCAAGCTTGCCGCCCTTTGCCGTACGCCGGATACTAACCGGTGCCGACAGTTGCTTGCTCAACTTCTCTGTTGCGGGAGTGGTGGTACGAATTTTTTCGCGCGCTGCACGGGCTGTTTTCGCCCCAGCCTTTTGTGCTGTTACGAATTGTTCAGCCTGGCGCACAGACCATCTGTGTTTCTTAATAAGCGCCAGCAGCTCGGTTTGCTTTCCAGGGTCATCTCTCAATGCCAAAATCGACCGGGCATGCCCTTCGCTGATCTCACCTTGCTGCAATGCTTCTTGTGCAGCTTTCGGCAATTGCAAGAGTCGCACAATGTTGTTGACAGTAGGCACCGCTTTACCAAGGCGCTGGGCTATCGTTTCATAACTTAGATTAAATTGGTCATGTAACCGCTGTATTGATACCGCTTGTTCAAGTGGCGACAGGTCTACGCGCTGTACGTTTTCTACTATGGCTATCTCTAGCTGCTCGAGCTCCTTGCTTGTACGAACTATTGCTGGCACAGTCTCTAGGCCGGCAAGCTGCGCGGCGCGCCACCGCCTCTCACCTGCCACCAGTTGATACTTACCTCCACCGCGTGGTGTCACAACAAGGGGCTGCAGGATGCCGTACTGGCGTATCGAATCGGCCAGCTCGCTCAGAGCCTGCTCATCAAAATACTTACGCGGCTGGTCACGGTTAGGTTCAATGTCACTAATGAACAATTTTTGTACTCGTTCATCTTCTTCGAGCAGTATATCCGGTGTAAAGTTTTGCGGAATGAGCGTATCGAAACCCCTTCCCAATCCACTTCTTTTATTCATTACCCTCTCTCCATTCTCTTTTCAAGTTCTCGTGCTAGTTGCTTATATGCCCGCGCACCTTTTGACCACCGGTCGTGCTCAAATATAGATCGTCCGTAACTTGGCGCCTCGGCCAACCGCACATTGCGCGGAATAACTGTCGTGAACACTTTTCCGGCAAAATGTTTTTGCACTTCGGCCTTCACCTGTTCGGACAACGTGGTCCGGCTATTAAACATAGTGAGTACAACCCCAAGTAGGTTCAGGTGAGGATTAAGCCCCTGGCGCACCCGTTGCATGACATCAAGTAACTGCCCCAGCCCTTCCAGTGCGTAATATTCTGCTTGGACCGGAATAAGTACATGGGTAGCAGCTGTTAGTGCGTTGATGGTCAGCAGCCCCAGTGCCGGAGGACAATCAATAATAATGTAGTCAAAATCAGTTTTACTAAGTGCACGCTTCAGGGCATGTTCGCGCTCCTTATTAGAAACCAGCTCTACTTCAGCTGCAGCAAGGTGAGCATTTGTGGGCAGAACAAACAAACCGCCGATATGTGTCTCAACTAATACATTCTCTAGCTCAGTTTGGCCAAGGAGGACATTATAACTACCAGCCTCAAACCCATCCTTTGCAAGCCCAAGACCACTAGTAGCATTGCCCTGCGGATCCAGATCGACGAGCAAGACAGTCTTGCCATCGCGTGCAAGATAAGCCGCGAGATTGATGGCGGTTGTCGTCTTGCCGACACCACCCTTCTGATTAAGGATTGCTATTATACGTTTCAATTTTGTCTTTTACCCTCTGTGCTCAACTATGCATAAGCCTATCATTTTACTGCTCATACGTAAACTGCCTCAACCACTGGTAGTGATCGTCTTCTTATGAGCCGTAATAAAATATCACTCGGCTCAAATCAAACGCATCCACCAACCCGTCACCATTGATATCGCTCCGGGGGTGGAATTCGGAACTTAAGCCATAGTCTCGCAGTATCTGACTAAGATCATCTGCATCGACATCACCGTCACCATCTATATCCCCTTCCTTGGCCGTCGCGACAGGTGTAGCCGTCACCGTTTTTGAATATGTACTCCTATTGTCTGTGGCGTCCTTTGCTCGAACCTGAAACTCATAGCTCGTGCCGTTCTCTAGCCCCGTCAAAGTATATGATGTATCCGTGATATCTGTTATGTTCGTCCAGGTCGTGGCACCAGCAACGCGATGACGGACCGTATAGCTCGCAACTGCCGTGTCGTCCGTGCTCGCCTCCCAACTAACAGTCACTTGGCTATCACCCGCTACAGCAGTCACTTCTGCAGGAACTGTGGGAGGCGTGGTATCCGCTGGCGCTTCATCAGTAACATAGCCGGGAGATACATACCCAAGACCAGTATCAGTCTCTTTCACGAAATCGCCCGACGGCGGTGGACCGAGTTTTACAATACCAAAAACTTTGCTGCCGCGCCATAACGGCCAGTCTACCGACATACCGTCCGGCGCTACCTCCGCCCGACACGACCGAGACCCACCAGAAGGAGGCCAGACAAACTTACCGAGCGATACCCCCGGCGGTGGCGTGCCGTAGAATTCATCAAAATACACCGGGTTGGTAAGTTCGCAAATCACTGTTTCAGAATTATCATCACCCGCAGGCTGTGTGCCAAGACTGATCGTATTCAGTGTAGAGGCGGGGTTATGTCCTGCAGGATTGTTGTACCCGTATATGTTCGTGTTTGAGATTCGAACCGTCCCAATTTCAGGGCCAAGGGGGTTATTTTCACGCCTGAAATAGAGATTGTTGTAGTTACTTGCCCCAGTAAAGCGATCTATGCGCAACTCTTTGACCCCTCCGTATGGCTGAATTACATCAGCATGGGAACGGTCATAATGACCATGCAGGTCAACAGCCCGAATGTTTTGTAGTTGAATTATGGCACTTGGTGCTGCTATACCGAAAGCATCGCCCTCTCCAGCCGCAGTGATAAGAACGCCTTCTATATGGATGATTCTGCCATCTACGATACCAGAGTCATTGCCATCCCGAATCGTAACCGCACGATACCCCTTATCTGCGGGATCGTGGGCAGGAACCTCTATATGTCCTCCAATTATCATGATATTGCGCCCTCCAATAAGTATTATGCCTGGGATTTTTTCGGCAGCCGGCAAACTAATAACATAGTCCTTGCTGTTATCTAGTCTGAGCGATTGCACTTCTACCGTCTTCGCGACATTAATAGTGACTGGCTCCGTGAGAACTGGCGGCCGCCACCTTAGCTTTGGCTTAGTTGCCGAATCCGCCAAAACAGAAGACTCCCCATCAGAGTAATGATTTTTTATCGTACTGCCTGTCATGTGCCATGCCGCAACAAGGAGAGAGCTAACAAAAATAATACCTGCAATGCCAATTAGCCGCTTAGCTGCGGATCTACCTACTGTTCGTGACTTTTGGTTAAGTTTTGCTAACATGGATTTTTCACGTAGCTTGCCTTCCTTCAAGCTGAGTATAAGCAAGCATAATAGATATGTAAAACCGCTTTTGTATATCTTTTGACGCCTATCTTTGTGGGATTTGAATAGCCCCACAACTTAAATACAAATGGCTCCTCTTCACGAAGCTTGCAACTACAACACAAACTCCTGCTCGGCGCCGCTGCCCACATCAAACCATCGACCGTGACGCATCTTATGTTCGGGGTAAACTACAGCAATCTGAGGATAATTTTCATAGCTACTCAGCTCCGTACCGTCAGCCTTCACCATTCTGAAATAGTAGGTTGTAGCAGAAGCCGCATTAGCGGGGTCAAGCACGAAGTCCCACTCAGCGTACCCTCCTATATCGTCTGCCGCCGGGTTAACAACCGTCGGGTTGCTTTCTGTATATGATTGCAGCGAGGTAGTCCCGGACAATTTCGCGCCAATAAGGGTACTGCCGTCACCTGGCGTTGGGTTGTCAGCAAACCGCCACGCTTCTCCACTCCCGGCCGCACCGACGTCAGTCCATGAGCCGCTGATAGAAGTAGCATACTGCAACTTAAAGCTGGCTATTCCTGCAGCTAAGGCATCATCTGCAATCGAAAGGTTTATCCTTAACCGCAATAGTTGAGGAAGCCCTAGCACAATAGGAGTATTCTCGGGTTTAAGCGGCTTGATATCCTCGATTTCGACACCAGCTGTTTCTTCAGGACCAAAACTGTTCATATTATTGCTCATAGATATATACTGCGCCTCTATCCATTCAGAAGACCGATTCGTACTGTGCACACGCACCTCATCAATGATGCCATCAAAGAAACGGTTGAAGCCATCCTTTTGCTGGCCAATATTGAGGTTGGCGTCATTATCGACTATCCCCGGTGACGCGGTAGTATCCTGCAGAGTACCGTTGACATAGAGTTGCATATTTTCTCCATCATACGTTCCCACTACGTAGTACCAAGTATCATCTGTTATGCCATCATACAGAGCCGAATACGTATTGCTGAAGGTAAGTGTCGTCACAAAGCCGACGACACCGTCCTCTATATGCAAACCATAGGGCTGGTTATTGACTCCACCGCCATGACTTTTGTTAACAATGCCTATCAGACCGCCAGTATTTTCTACCGACCCCTTAAACCACGCCTCTACCGTGATCGCGCTCGTGGGTGAAAGCGACTCACTATCTGATACTTGAACATAATCATTAGTGCCATCAAAATCAACTGCGCCATTAATCTGACCGGCAATTGGGTAAGAGGCGTTTGATATAGAGCCTTGGGTAGTTCCGTGATTTCCGTTCCCTGTACTATCACTCATTTGTGGGGCGGAAATTGTTGGATCCTCGTCCAGGTGCCACACTCCTGAGTGCGAGCTATCCCACACACCTGTAGGATCTTGGCCATCGCCAACCGCCGCGTTGTTGTAGTACATATATATAAAGTCTGTGCTCGAACTTGCATTGAGTTTGGGTATTTTGACCCACACTTCACTCGTGCCACTTTCATCCCATGTCTCTATTTCATGTGACAATACCGTGCCATCTCCGTCAATAAATCGAAGGTCCTGGCCACTATTTTGCGTCTTGGTGTAGTCGATATTGCCTGCAGACAAGGAAACGCGTACTGGGAAGTTAATGAGATCTTCGCTGCTCGCCGAATTGTCGAATGTAATTTTTCGACGTGAGGTCCAGGACATATCCCACCAACTGACCATATAGCTCTCTTCGCTGCCAAAACTATTCAACCCGTTCTCCATGCTGACGTACTGGGCGGCCATCCACTCGGACGTCCGCGCTATGCTCGAGAAGCGCACCTCGTCAATCAAGCCACCGAAGTCAAAGCTTGCACTGCCGTTACCATGCCGACCAATATGAGTATTAGCCCCGAGTCCTGTCCAGACAAGCGCATCTGAGTGCGTCGTAGTAACGATGGCCGTTCCATCCACAAAAATTTGCTGATTACTGTCGCCGGGATTAACAGTGTAAGCAACGTGTCGCAAGCCCTGCCCAAGAAAATCTATATCCTCAAGCGTTTCGTGCCAATCACTGCCATAGTAATAGTCACCGATAATCCAGTCATTACCCATGCGAATCCAAGCATAGTCACCAATCGAGACAACACTTGATTCGTCACTCGCAGGGTCAGAACTCTCAAGCCTTGACCACGCCTCCATAGTTAGCTGGCTAGGAGTATCCATCAAGCCCGAAATTTGCACGTAGTCATCAGTTCCATCAAAGAGCAGGCCTTTGCCGATTTTTGCAGAAATTGAATCAACACTCGATAGGCCACCGCCCACGGTACCATGCCGGTTATTGCCACTACTGTCCAGCATTTGTGGCGCAGATCCGGAAGGATCCTGGCTCATGTGGTAGACGCCCTCATACCCGTTACTCCAAACACCACTGGCGTCCTGTCCATCCTCTGCATCTGCGTTATCGTAGTACATCCAGATATACTCCTCGTTTGTACCAAGCCGCAACTCAGGAACCTTGACCCAAACCTCACTTGTGCCACCCTCGTCCCACACCTCTATTTCATGCGACAAGACAGTCTCATCATCCTCGTCAACGAACCGGATATCCTCCCCAGCACTTTGTGTCTTCGCATAATCTATCTCACTTGACGTAAGGGACACGCGTATCGGGAAGTCAGTTAGCGCCTTATCCTCCTTGTACTCCACGTGAAGGAGAGGTGCGTCAGCACTTGATCCGTCGTAACTGAGGGCCGTCCTGCGCCCGCTACCTGTTACATTGATAGCTAACGCATTGCCACTGCTCCAACCCGATCTGTCTACCACCTCCTGAATAATGTTAGATAAATTGGGTGTTCGTTGATCTGCTCCTGCGGCACCTACCACATTCCAGGCTGGAACATTGTTCCATGCTACAGATGCGCTCGTGCGGGTACGACCGCTAATATCACCGTTTGATACATACGTCGTCGCGTTATCAGAAGCCTCGGCATGAAACGTGAGATTAGTTGTGCCACTGCTCGTTTCGTCAACCGTAAACTGGATATAAGCATTGGTGATAGTTGCCCCTTTCGGAACAGTAATGTTCGTAAAACGCATCCCGACTATCTGGTCGCCCTGTACTGGCTCATTGATAAGCTCCAGGTCTGTACTGAATCTATCCAGTGAGGTATTTGGGAATTCTTCCGCGTCATCACTGGCACTATTAATCCGCGACTCTACTGTTGTTGTAGCCGCCAAACTTGATGTATCTAACGTGATCTTACGTCGTGATGACCAAGATGCATTCCACCAATCAGTATCCGGGGCACCAATCGTATCAGCATTATTAAACCACCGGTAATTCGCTTGTGACAGCGTAGGATCAGGCAAAAACTCCACCACCTGCCACGCCACGGTCGACGCAACTGTATCATTCACCCGCTCTATGCGTAGATTAGTACTCGACGTAATTTCTGAAGACCAGGCAAGTTCATCAATTGCTTGGTTGCCTGTGCCATCACTAGAAACACTAATCATGGCAAAACTACGACCAGTGTTCACGGCGGAAGGCAGCGTAATATCGATTAATTCGGTGGTTCCGCCACTGCCAGTAGCAAGCGACCCCCTCTGCACCTTTATACCGCCAGCAAATGTAATTGCCTGATATGCAAGGTTTACGCCGCTGGAATTTACGCCTCGCTCAAATGTAAGTGTCGTCGCATCGGTCACATCCCCTGTTACATAAAATCGCCCTTCAACGCCCGCCGCGGTAGATAACGCCGCGCCCGAAAATAGCAAAAATGTCTTTTCTGGATCAATACTACTTATCGTAGCCGTTGCAGATAACCCACTCGTAAGGTCTACTGTGCCATGCTGCACGCTCGCCGAACCATCTGTGATGCTAACCACTTGCCAGTCGACAGTCGTGGTAACGCCTGATTCATTGCGCGCTAGCTCCAGATTTGTCGCTGTAGTAAAACGACTGCGTATGGTTCGCTGCTCGTCCGAGTTTGATGCCGTCAACGCCGTGGACACACTTATAGCCGAGAATGTCTGACTTGTGTCAATAGATGAGATTGTGACATTTCGCGTCGTATCCCCCGATCCAAAAACTTCAGTATTTCGCTGCACGGACACGCCATTGATGAACTCGATGACTCGCCAATGCACAACGGTGCTGGAGTTGGCCCCTCCAATATTAAATGTCACCGTATCAGAAGCGGTTAGTTGGCAACGCACAAGGTTACGTGATGCATCAGATGTATTGCTGCGGTGGTCGCACAATACAAATGCCTTGCTCATGTCTACTGCTGTACCGAGCGTTGCAGTCTCAGTTGCATTGTTCATTGTCACACTGCCTGTCTGAATAGATTGCAGGCCGGCGGCCTCTACCTTGCCGAACCAGTTCCCAAGCGCCGGATAAATTACGCTGCTTATCAGCACCGCTACAACCAATGCTATTCCCATGCGGAACCTAAATTTTACGGGCAAGGATAGTTTTTTTCGCTTCATATCCTCATTAACCGGCGGCTCTGTGACCCTCTCTTGCTCATACGCCACCGTATCCACCTTCGCCACTTTTGGTGCGCGTCGCGTCGAGTAGTGAGCATACTTGCCTCGCTCGTACACCGGAGACTTTACTGGCAGAAAGTCGAATTCACGCATCAGAATGAACTCCTATATTCGAAGCTTATTTCTCCGGCACGGGCAAACTCGCTAGCAGTTGCCGTCAATCGTATGCGGAAGGTGATGACATCATTCGCCTGGACACTGCACGAGGTTTCGTTGCCGTCAAGCGCGACCTGGGTCCAGGTGGCCGTACCAGTTGCAACATTCGTTGTCGTGCCACACTGTGTACCATCCGCCTGGAACATTGCTAGTTCAACCTTGTTGTTTGTGCCATCAGTTCGCCATCCGTACATCTTGATCGTATCGTCAGCAGCAAAGACCGAGAAGTCGCTTGGCATCTGATAGCGAATGTATATATCGTAGTCGTTGTCACCGCTTGTAGAGGTCCAAGAATAATAGTTATGCTGCTCTGTCGTGTCACATACACTTGTATTGATACCTAGCAATGATACGCCCGAACAGAAGTCCGAAGTCATAGCTCCTGAGTTATTACTGCCATCTGGGGACATAGTTGCACCAGGATATTCAGGCACAAGCATTATACTCCTCGTTGGCCGCGCATCACCGCGATAAACAGGGGCGCCACTAGCGCTAAACTCTACCCCATCGGTGGCAGTGCCAATTCGTAAAGTGGTAGTTACTTCCGCTGAGGTTGTCAGCAAAGATGCTCCAGCCAGAGTAGCTGAGCCTGTTGTACCAACCTTAACAATCGTATTGGCAGTATCAACCGTAAAGAGCGCTGCTGAGGCGGCATCAATTACCTGGAATGCGGTCTCTGAATCGGCTGCCTTAAATAGAGCTGTCGTAACACTTGCGGAGGCGTTGGTTGTACCGGAAGTATCGACTAAGAGACCCCGGACATTTTTTGCTTGCGAGCCCGTATCACTCACTATCAAATTCAGTCCATGTAAGGTATTTGCATAGGTTGTACCTGCATCTATAAGCGTAATCTCGTGACCAATTGCGGTATTCTGAGCACCTGTATTGGTGTTGTCTATGAAGCTAGCGTAATTCTTAACCGTGACGGTGCTACCTGTTACATTTTGTGTAACATTCAGTCTTGTACCAGCAACTGGCGCACTACCTACACCAACGTTATAGCCAGAAGTACCGACTCCGAAGACAACAGCACCATCTGACCGCTGTACTTGAAATGCGGAAGAGGAGTTTGTCCGGTTGCGGAAGGTCGTCGCCCCTTCATCCGCAATTGTCAAGACGTCAACTGAACTTGACGTACCATCGGTCACTTTGAACAGATTCCTGCCAACCTCTGATGAAGTAACTTGAAGCTGCGCTCCGACCGATACGCCAGTACCAATACCTACTTCGCCCGTATCTTTCACGATGAGCCGTGTTGCGGGCGTTGCACCAGTAACAAGTAATATATCCCGGCCTGCAGAGGATCGTGACTGCAGGATGAGATTCCCATAAGTATTAAATGGATAGCTAGCCCCACCTCCACCACTGACATATATATATGAGTTTACTGAACCGGTATAGAAAGCGTCGATATTCTGCGAACCTACCTCCAGAGCGCCTGCCGTCCGGATGGTTCCGTTAACATCGAGGGCTTGTGTCGGGGTTGCCGTGCCGATACCGATGCGTGTATTAACCGAGTCTGCAATAAATAGATTGGAAGTCCCTGCCCCATCATGTATCTGGAACGCGGTTGTAGAATCGTTGCGCACAAGGACCCTGCCACTTCCGGTTACTTGCAAGCGTGCGATTCCAGAGCTACTTTCTAGCCGCAGCAAATCAGCAGACTGGCCTACTACCCCCTGGACAACAAGACCGCGATTGTCAGCGCCTCCTGTACCGATTGCCACCTGCGTATCACTGCTGGCAGTAATTAACGTATTAATCGACAGCTTGTTTCCAGGGGCTGCTGTGCCAATACCGATCCTGCCATTTGTAGTATCAGCCACAAAGAGATTGCTTGTACCTGCAGCATCCTGGATCTGGAACGCAGCGGTTGAATCAACTGCGTTCTGGAAGAGTACGGCGCCGTCAGTATCAAAGCTTGCTACGGTGTTTCCATTAGTCTCAAGATTGAGACTGTACGCATCATTCGTACCAATCGTCATATCCGCACCGAAGGTATTGCCGCCCTGCAAGATGTCGCCGCCAACACCGCCACAGGCAGCGAAACCAAGAGTACCGGCGCCATCAGTATCAACCAGACAATCTCCACTGCTACCTAAGGCGGTCGGCAGGGTTAGAGTATAGGAAGTGCTGGTTACACCACTCTTGATTGAGACCATGTTCGCATTTGTGGCATTTGCAAAAGTGAGAGTACCGTCCAAGCTGCTCGACTGACCAATTACAATCCTGCTGTTGGTTGAATCAGCCGCTAGCAACCGAGTACCAGACGTGTTCTGTATCTGGAACGCCGTCGTAGAGTTTGACGATCGGTTGACAATGTTTGCCCCATTAGCTCCGGTTGCCTGGTTAGCATAGACAGTGTTTGTGCCACTATCACTAATAGATGCTGCTCCCGTACCACTAAAATGGTTATTCGACAGATACGTATCATCCGCCAACGATGAGTTTATGTTGATAGCATAGCCCGTCCCTGCAGTGTCCGTGATCCTATTCGATACAATCTGGTTGCCGTTTGCATTGCCAACAATATCTACACCCGACTCACTACCAGAACCACCATTATTTGATATTGTGTTACCACTAATAAGCATACTGTGCGCCGTTGCTACTCGCACTCCAGCGCCACCGTTATCACCTATGAAGTTTCCGCTCACCACACCGCATAAGCTACTACTATGAATCGACACACCACGCGTACCACTGTTTACTATTGTGTTGCCTGTAATTGTCGCGCAATTAGAGCCGTTTACATTTATACCCTCTTCACCGTTGCCTTCTATAGTATTGCCAGAGATAGTGACAAAATCAGAACCATTTTCCAACCTAATACCTTCTTGGTTACCTTGTGAAATCACATTGGTAATAGAGTTGTAATCGGAACCATACAGCTGGATACCATCACCCGTAGCATTGATAACTGTTACGTGAGTAATGATGTTGTTATTTGATGTATCAAGATATATACCAGCCGACCGCATGTTCTTAATCCAAAGGTGCGACAGTTTCGCTCCCGCTACTGCAGAACTGCCACTTCCCGATCCAACCTTCGTTAGCGCCACACCTGCATTACTGCTAGCACCATTGTTGGCCTTATTACCATTAATGGCTAGGTTTGTGATTGTTATACCGCTGTTTCCGTTAACCGTGTCTGCATTCGTAAAGACACTAAAGTCGTTCGCAACACCACCATCGGCCTTTATGGTTACGACTGTGCCGGCGCCTGAGCCTGTGATGGTTACATTGCTTGGTACGGCTATGGTGCCATCAACGGTAAATGTACCTTCCAGCAGATAAACGGTACCGCCACTAGCCGGTAACGCAGCTATGGCTGCATTGATAGCATCTTCATCACTACTAGACCCGGCAGCGATAAAGTCGGCCTTCTCCTTATTCTGGGAGTCACTAGCGGCCACGATCTTGGTAGCAGTGCTGCGGTCAGCCTGCCACCGAGAGCCCGTATAGACATAGAGCTGGTCGGTATCAGTACGATAGAAAATCTGACCCTCGACGGGTGAGCCTGGGAAAGCACCGCCACCGGTGATAACAAGAGAGCTGTTAGCTTGCAGTGTTAGATTACCGACGAGGCTTGCATTGCCGCTGGTGTCAATGGTAAGTTGCTGAGTATTGTTCGTCCAGAGACTCATCGTTTCCGTGGAATGATCATATGAAAGCCTACCGATATCTTCGTCGGCATTATTGCCAAATTTTAGCTCCGATACACCACTCGATCCACCGATGATAGAAAGTCCTGTTCCGTGCGAGGCGCCACTCCCGCCTATGACCGCCAGGGCGGTTCCTCCGCTCAGTGTAGGCAAGCCACCAGAACCACCTCTGATAACTACATTTGCATCTTCTGTGTTAACTCCTAAAACACTCAGAGTTCCTGATGCGTTTTTTACGGCAAAAGCACTCGTTGAATTAACTGAGTTCTGGAATACTGTCTGTCCGGTCGTCCCAATAGTCGCATGAGTTGTGCCGTTGGTCTCAAGGTTAAGGCCATGTCCGTCGTTTGTACCAATTGTCATTGCTACGCCAAAACTGTTTCCGCCCTGCAGGATGTCACCGGTGCCGCCTACGCCAGCACAGTTGCCACTTGTGTCACACACCTGGCTACCATTCTGATACAGGCTTGTCGCGTTAGCCGACCCGTCAACATTGAGCTTAAATGCTCCTGGATCGGCTGTGCCAATACCTACCCTGCCGTCATTGGTTATGGTAAATCGATAAGTATCTACCGAACCATCGCCGGTTGTAATCGAGAAGCTGTTGCTATTTTCATACAAGCCAAAACCCCACACAACATTTGAAGAATTAATTGTTCCAGCTGGCTTGAACTGCAACTCCGTCTTTACAGTATTGGTACCTCGCTCAAAGCGTATCTTGGCGTTACCCGAAGCATGATAAAGATGAAGCATCTCAGATGGAGAGTCAGTTCCAATACCCACGCGATTGCTTGCAGCATCAACAAATAAAGTATTTGTGTCGATCGCAACGTCACCATTCGCTCGCACCTGTAGCCTAACAGTGCCATCTGTCTCTAAGTTGAGCGGATGAGTGTCGTTAGTACCGATGGTCATGGCTGAACCAAAACTGTTTCCACCTTGCAGGATATCTCCGGTACCGCCTTGGCCCGCACAGTTACCACTGGTTAAACAAATTGTTCCGCTGGCTGCTGGTGCGGTAATCGTGTTGTTCCCGCTCGGTGTTGCGAACTCAATTGTTGTACTGTTACTGCCATCGGTCCGCTTTACAAGTTTTCCGGCGCTAAAAGCATATGGGACCCCGGTAAGCTTAATACGCGGAGACATTTCACCATCCCAGCTGGCCGCCCCGGCGCTACCACCAATGTTCATCGTTAGCCACAAGTCTTGATCCCAGTTAATCGTACTACCAAACGGGGTCACCGAACCCAAGTTAACACTGAAATACCCATTCACTACCCGTACAAGATCACCAGTGGTTCGAGTTTCAGTCCACAGCAAGTTACCAGCGGTACTTGCGTCGTAGAGCTTAAACTCAATGTGGTAGTCGCCATCAGGTACGATATTGCCTGAAGAGGTCTGCAGTCTTGCCTGGAAGTTAAGCGTCGAACTGGTTGCTGCTTGCGCAGGTTGCCCCAGGCGAAAAACACCTACTCCTAGGGTCAAAACAGCAAAAAGCACACCTATGCTCACCGTGGTGAGGGTGCGTCCGAACAGTACTCGTTTGCGAGGTGTTTTTACCGTCATTTTTGTGTTTGTTTTGGTTTTTGTATTTACGCCGATATACTTTTACGGCTTTTAAAAACCTGTACTTAGTATGACCGTGGTTACATCACCGTTCAACCCCTTTAGAACAAAAAATGCACGCAGCCGTAATGCATTAACTTGTTGATTTAATTACGTCATATTCATTAATCTTTTGTTGTAATAGTTTCAACTATATTCTTATTACCAGTGGTCATTATATCTTATGACATTACACAATATGTTTTAACACTCATTGAATATTTATTGTATTTATAACACCAATTGTTATATTGAAGCTGATATTATGAAAAGTTTTCCACACCCCCTGCTTGGCAAATAAGAAAATCCCTGTGGGTTTCACAGGGATTTTCTTATCAAGTCTTGGGGTTAGCTGATCTTTGTAATTTTAATCCGCGTATGTCGCTGACGATGACCACGGACCTTGCGTACCCGCTTCTTCGACTTATATCGAATGGCCGTTACTTTATCTGCTTTTACTTCTGGATCTACAATTTCAGCAGATACCTTAGCTCCTGCAACTTCAGGAGCCCCAACGGCGACTTTATCACCGTCAATAACTAGAAGCGGCGCAAAAGAAGCAGTTTTGCCTTCTAGCTTGAGCAGTTCTACCTCAAGGGTTTCCCCTTCTACGACTAGGTACTGCTTGCCACCTGTCGCGATTACAGCTTTTTTCATCGAAACACTCTTTGCTTAAAATTTAGTTACCAAGAGATATTAACAGATTAAGCGTAAACTGTAAAGTGTTACGCCTCTGTTTTGGCCAACCTTATGTGCAGCGGGTGGCCTTCAACCTTAACTGTTGACTCAAAATCTGCCGTCTTAACGTCCTCCAAAGACACTGCAAGCGTTTCCTGCTTTATTGTCTCACCATGCTCCTCGATAGTCTTCTGAAGCTCAGTGTCCTCAGCAACGAGCTGGAGAGCAATTCGATCATCAACACTTAACCCCGCTTGCTTGCGGGCATTCTGGACGTTTCGTATCACCTCGCGCATGAGCCCTTCCCGCTTGAGATGAGGTGTTACTTTTGTGTCCAGCCTGACTGATTCGCCGTGAACAACTTTCTTAACATTCAGCTCTTCAGTAATTATGGCCGCATAGGCAGGCGCTACCTGCGGTACAGCGACTTGTGCGAGCGGTTGCCGTACCTTTATTCCAGCGGCAGCCCGCTGGCTCAGACCTTCATTGATGTAGTTTCGAACCTGGGACATCTCTTCGAGCGCCTTATGATCGGGCGTATTGATTGCCGGCCAATCACTGAGGTGCACCGAGGCGGGCATGTTTTTATTGTCGGCTGCCAACTTACGCCATACGTGGTCTGCAAGAAACGGCGAGAATGGCGCCAGCAACTGACACAGCCGCAACAGCGTGTAGTGCAAGGTAGCATATGCCTGGTTCTTATCGGTATCATCCTCACTCTTCCAGAAACGGCGGCGAGAACGACGCACATACCAGTTGGAGGCATCATCAAGTAAGTCGGCGATTGGCCGTGTCGCCCTATCCAGCCGATATTCGTCCATTGCTTTTGTGACTTCGGCAATTGCTTCGTCCAAGCGCGCCAACATCCATATGTCCAGCACATTATCACTCTCCGGCCGTTCAAGTGGATTGCTTGGCTTCCAACCGTCTACGTCCGCATACAGCTTGTAAAAAGTATAGATGTTGTTCAGTGTCATAAAGATTTTGCGCTGCACATCGCGTAAGTAATCGACACTAAAGCGTACGTCCTCGCCATTAACAATCGGGCTAGAGGCCATAAAATAGCGCAAGGTATCAACGCCGAACTGGTCGAATACCTCATCCATTGGCGCATAGTTCTTCTTGCGCTTGCTAAGCTTCTCTCCGTCGGCGGCGACTACCCATCCGCTACAAATAACGTTTTGGAATGCTGGCTTATCAAACAAAGCCGTTGCCAAAACATGCAGTGTATAGAACCATCCACGCGTCTGATCAATGGCTTCAGCAATAAAATCAGCCGGATACTTAGCTTCCCATTCCTGCTTCTTTTCAAACGGATAGTGGTCTTGGGCATACGGCATGCTGCCGGACTCAAACCAGCAGTCAAACACTTCTGGAATACGACGAGCGACCTTACCAGAATCAGTCTTAACCTCCACTTCATCGATATATGGTCGGTGTAAGTCACCCACCTTCTCTGGGTTAACAGCCCGCTTCCTTAACTCTTCTACGCTACCGATAACAACGATCTCTCCATCGTCTGTTACCCAAACTGGCAATGGCGCACCCCAGAAACGATTCCGACTGATTCCCCAATCACGGGCATTTTCCAGCCATTTGCCGAAGCGACCGTCGCGTATGTGTCCAGGCGTCCAGTTAATCTGCTGGTTGTTGGCAATGAGCTGCTCTTTGATCGCCGTAACCTTCACCATCCAGTTATCGGTAGCATAGTACAAAAGCGGCGTATCACAGCGCCAACAGAAAGGATAAGTATGCGTAAACGTCTCAGCCGCATAGACGCGGTTCTGGTGGGTTAGATAGGCAATAATCGGCTCATCGGCAGACTTAAAGAATTTGCCAGCAAACTCCTCTGGCAAGCCCATATCGGTCCGCACGTGACCATTCTCGTCAACAGTCAGCAGCACAGGAAGGTTTTTCTCCTTACCAAGCGCTAAGTCGTCCTCACCAAATGCCGGTGCTACGTGCAGCACACCTGAGCCATCATCAATGCTAACAAAGCTTGCACCCCACACCTTGTACAGATTTTCATGGCCTTTGTATTGATCAAGGTTCTCCAGCTCAAAGAGTGGTTCGTACTCTAGGCCGACTAGCTCCGAGCCTGTCAGCTCTTTGGTGATGTGGTATGTTTCAACATTAAGAACACTTAAGCGCTCACGGGCAAGGATGATCGTCTCTTCTCTGCCTTCGTCGTCCTGCAGCTGCACATAGACATACCGGGCGTCAGGCTTGACGGCGATTGCGGCATTGCCCGGCAAGCTCCACGGCGTTGTCGTCCACCCAAGCAAGTACGCATCCTGATCCTTGACCTTAAACTTCACGAACAGGCTAGGGTCTGGCACATTATCCTGGTATCCCTGATTAAGCTCAAAGTTACTCAAAGGCGTCGCGCAGCGCGGACAATATGGCGAGCTACGAAAATCTTTATAGATCAGCCCTTTGTCATAAATAGTCTTAAACACCCACCAGACACTTTCAATATAGCTCTCCTCGAGAGTCGCATAGGTTTGGTCATAATCCGCCCAGCGACCGACGCGTCGGAACATCTGCTCCCATACATCTTTGTACTTAAAAACCGAATCACGTGCCTCGGCGTTAAATTTCTCGATACCGTACTCGAGAATATCCTTCTTGCCCCGGAAGCCATGTTCTTTTTCAATTGCATACTCCACTGGCAAACCATGCGTATCCCATCCCACACGTCGCGGCACATAGTAGCCCTGCATGGTTTTATAGCGAGTCACCGAGTCCTTGATAGTCGTTTGGACGAGATGTCCGTAGTGCGGTACGCCGTTGGCGAATGGCGGCCCATCATAAAAGCTAAACAGTTTGCCGCCTTTGCGGTTCTCAAGACTTTGTTTAAACGTCTTTTCTTCTTCCCATCTCGCAAGAAGCTGCTCTTCAATCTCGGCTAGAAAATGTTTCTTCCTATCGGCCATTATGTAAACTCCTGTTAAATAAAAAAAATCCCCTTGTAGTGCAGGAGCTCCGGACGCCGGGGCGGTACCATCCTGCTTGGGGCTTAATTGCTGCTGTAACGGGCGTACCCGGCGGGTTCTACTGAGCGAAGTGACATAGAGACTTTTTCGCTGTTCTTCCCGCTCCTCGTGGTTGATAGCCACTCAGACGGATTTACCAAATTGTACGGTTTTACTATACCGTATACGTAGTACTTTTTGCAACTATCATGCCCTGGCATAGTAGGCAAGATCATTCATGGTCGGCGGCACTTCTTCGGTTCCCTGCCACACCTTAAGCGCCCTACCATCATCCGCGGTGGCTAGAATTGCAGGATACCTAACCACATCATACAGACTGGCCATTGCCGCCCCCTCGCGGGTATCAAGGTCAACGAGCTCCACTCTCCGTCCATGCTCACGTCGACGAAACTCATACACGTATTCTTCAACCTGACGTGAATATTCAGAGTTTGGCCGGTACAGCACATACACTTTCATACGCTCAAGTGTAGCATAAGCGGGCTTTTCATAAACCAGAATCACTCTTAAAGAAATGGTATTGCCGATGCCAGGCGACGGTACATAGGACGTGCAACACCCATGGCCTGCGGTAGTGGATTAGCTACTTCTCTGTAAGCAAAGCGCTGTCGCCAGCTCATAAATGGCCGCAGCGCCTCTATGGTGCTCGCTGTAAGGGTGTAGCCCGTCTGACGAGCGTCATCGACAAGCAGTTGGGTGATTTTTCGTATAGCATAATTAATATCACGTGGCTGGTACTCGCGCGGCAAACGGTGACCATAAAGCATCCGTGCTACCAAACCAAGACAGTGTTTCAGAATAGCCTTGCGCTCTCGCAGCAAATGCTTTCGTATCTTTGGGTAATTGTCTATTGTCTCCGTAGCCTTTTGGTAACTTCTTAGCGCCTCCTCAAGGTTAATGAGCTCTTCGTCAATATGAAGCTCTTCCCCAAATAGTGGATTGTACCGCTTGAATCTAACGGCTTCGCTAATCTTTATGCCAGCAACCCGGGCAACTGCGCGGAGTGCTATTTTCGTACGCAAGGTATTCCCCTCCTTTTAACACAAGGATTCAGTGTACAGGACTTAGTTTATCGAGTCAAGACTCTATATATCGTACATGGTATATTTTGAGAATGTTTTATTTATAACTTAATAGAATAATTGAATTGAATTGCTATGGAACGAATATGAACAAGGGACGATTAAATCCGTCCCTTGTATCACCCCAGGGTAAACCCCCGGCTCGGAAAACACTTAGTCACCGCTTGGCATACTCTCAGCAAGCTCATTATATGCGTTGCATTGTTCCGGTGTCAGGAGTGATGCCCAACCATCAGGGAGCTCAACTGAACGAGCACGCAGATGTGTCGCCGGACTCGTTACTAGTCCTTCAGGATCATTTGAAGACGATATGGCCCCAAATGCTACGTCCAGAGTAGCGGCCAGCGCTTCGGCTTGAGTCGCACCTGGATGTGCGACTTGATATGCCGCCTGCAGACGTGAAGCTGTCGCTGTCTGATAGCTATTGGCTGAAAGTTCAGCTGTAATATCGTGGTACATGCCCGGGTATTTTACCCCAGCCTGGCTCAACGGCACCCTGAGCGAGTTATTACCCAGTATTACCCTCGATTGCATTGATGCGGCAATCGTACCAATCGCTGTCGCCGTCCATGATACTGGATTTGAGACTGGAGAAAATTCAAAGGGTGACGTGCTTGTCACTTTCCATGATTGCAATGGATTAAACGGCAGATAATACCGAGTCTGCTGCCAGCCCAAGTTTCGCCACCTTGGAGAGCCATTTGCCTCTAACTGAGTTGGCCATAAGATTGCCGCCGTATCAAGTGGATCAGGAGCAATAATCTTCCCCTTGTTATCGAGCTGTACACCGGTTAAGCCAGCCTCGTGGTATACTTGGACATTTGTCTTGCCAGCATTAGGCCCAGTTGCTGCGGCAACATTTTTCGTACCCCTCTGGAAAGGTTCGGCAAAGATAGTCGTAGCCGGATGGGATGCGACCTCCCTTATCTGGGGATTCAAATCAAGCAATGCCGCCATTTTGCCCATAAAATCACCCCATGCCGCTAAATACTCTGGCTTCCACCATCGAGGCACCTCGTGAGTCTCTGCAGGGTCACTGGGGTTAATGATAGTTAACCGCTCACCCCCTAAATCCATTGCCCACTCTGGAGAATGGACACCACATTTTATTCTCAGACGCACAGGTAAACCTGTTGCAAGAGCATCTGCTATCTCTTTCCATGAGCCTTTCGCGGTACCAGTTTGATCAATCTCCCCGCCTTCATTTGGTTGCAATAGTGACCAATAGCAATCAGCGACAACACCCCCCAGATCTCCTGCTCGTGCGCCTACCTGCGAAACCTGGCGCGGTATAAGTCCCGTTATAGGTGGCTTCAGGAAAGATGGACGAGGCGAAGACACAGGAGCACTCTCCCACAGAGGTAAACGCCACAGAACAGTACTCATACCGTCGGCCTAAGCCTTGTTATAACTTCTAAGCCCGTTGCCGCAGCACCGCTCGAGCTCTCAAATACCAATGTTGCCATGACATTACGTGCGTTATTAGTCCATGACGCCGTTCGCTGCGTAATGGAGCCTGCTGATTCCTGGACCTCATGAGTAACCGCTATAGCAAAGTTAGTTGACGCACCTCGAGCAGTTGCCTGCTGCAAATCTGACGAAAGCCCACCATCCCATGCAATAAGATCCGGGGTAAGCCCACCGGTGTGACGAGGCATTGCCAAGTGGACAACAATACAGTCCGGACTAGAGGTAGACAGTCCACTTGGCGTCACGCCAGAAGTATCAGCCACAGTATGTGCTGAACCGTCTGAAGACGCAGTCACTAATGCTCCGTTTCTGACTGCCAAAGTTATTATAGGAGCCGGGCTGGAAGAAAATGTTACAGCCTGCGTAAGCGATTCCGATTCTGATGCAATCTTGGTTGCCAAACAGGCGTAGAATGGCCCAAGTGTCGCATCAGTGCCTACTGGCCACGGAGAATCAAGCGCAGACCACCCCGAAGGCCACGAGGGCGCTGCAGAGGAAATAAAAAGTACCGCGACCATAAGATCACCCGCCTGTATGTCATCTGGTATCGGGATATCCCTTGTCGTGACAGCAGCCGTATCACCGTCACCCGCTCCGGCCGGATTTACCCAAGACATAGACCCCCCTGCGGTTGGCGCGGAGATCACCTTAGCTCGTAAGGCCCCGCCAGCTGGCAGGCTAGTCGTAGAAGGATCCCCTGACAGATCGGTTCTTTGTCCAGCCGGAATTTTTGGCATATCTTCCGCCGCAAATACTGAAACCCAAGGCCCGGAGATCCCGGATGCACACATCTCAAGATCAACAGTGATATCACCGCTGCCAGCATTCCCGCGCAACGCTGCTGCAACTGGAGAGAGAATTGTATAATCAACGGGCGCAAGAAATGGCCCATAGACATCATCTGTCACAACCTCGGTTGAAGCGTCTTGCGATCCAAACGCAACCGTCTCAGCCCCCACTGCCC
>CAZDQS010000011.1:0-20196 GCA_964507855.1 uncultured Candidatus Saccharibacteria bacterium
CTGCGACCTCACGGCCCCCAGCCGTACGCGCTAGCCAACTGCGCCACACCCCGATTGTGTTCACTGAGGGAAAAGAGCAGCCCGAGAGGCGAATTCATTTCGCCCCCGGCGCGATGAGAAAAACCGTAGGTTTGTCTCATAGGGAGCTGCGCCACACCCCGTAAACAGAGACAAGTATATCGTATATAAGTTGTTTCTGAAAAAGCTTACACTTCTACGTGTACGGAAGTTGCTGGGATTGTGACTTCTTGGCTCGTGGCGGGCATCATTGCAGGTTGTTGGCGTAAGCTAACACCGTCGGATAACTCGCATTCTTCCTGTACTGAGTCAATCACTCTGCGGCCGAGCCGGGGAAGAATAAACGTGTGCGTCACGCCGGCCAGTATGATGTTACCAAGCAATATTGCACCCCCCGCTTGGACATGGTGTCCATGCTCCTGGGCTTGTTCTCTGTAAAAATCAGCTTTAGCACGGAGGGTCATAACCCGTTCTTGGGGTTCGTTGCGACTCTCGGCACGGTACGCGGCAGTGTTATTGGCAGCTACCGCTAGTTGGTCAAGTACATAGGCCTGCGTATGGCTCAGGTGGGGCAGGGCAAGATAAGTACCGGGCACAAGAGTGGCGGCTGCTATCGCGCTTCTATATCTTTGCTTCATTAGGGTATGACTGTAGGCGTTCATAGGGCGAGTGTCAACAGATGTAAAGTTTTTAATAAATCCGATTAAAATCTGATATAAATCTGATATAATGCTTATGTAAAGAAAGGATGGGTATGGGGAGAAGGATAGTAGAAGAGAGAAATATCAGGAATTTAACGCGCAATAACAGTGGTACATATAGCGTGAGCCTGCCGATTGAATTTATCCGTGAGCTAGGATGGCGTGAGAAGCAGAAAGTAATTATCCGCCTCAAGGGTAAGCAGCTCGTTATCGAGGACCTGCGCCTGAAATAAGTCTTTATTTAATGAGCATAGAATCACCGTAGGAGAGGAACTGGTAGCCCTCATTAAGAGCGGCTTGATAAGCATGTTTTAGGTTATCCCATCCCGCAAAAGTAGCGGCCAGCATCAGAACAGTGGACCGGGGAGCATGGAAATTTGTCAGGAGTTGATCGACAACCCGGAACTGGTAGCCAGGGTATATGAAAATGTCTGCTTCGCCAGTAATGTCACTCGTGGATGGAGAGAGGATATCGTCAGCGGCGTACTCAAGGGTTCTCGCCACAGTCGTGCCGAGGGCAGTTATTTTGCGACTTTCATGTTTTGCGCGCTGCAGAGTATCGAGGGTTGCCTTTGAAATTTCAAAATACTCGCTGTGCATCTGATGTTCTTCGACCTCGTCAGTTCTAATAGGCAGGAAGGTGCCTAAACCCACGTGAAGAGTGAGGTATACAATCTGCACCCCCTTTGCCGTGAGTTGTTTTGCGAGTTCGGATGTAAAGTTGAGCGAGGCCGTGGGGGCGGCTACTGAACCGGGTTTCTGGGCAAACACCGTTTGATAACGATTGATATCGTCTTGCGTGGCTTGACGTTTCATATAGGGCGGCAGGGGAACGGTACCTTCGTGTTCGGCCAGGGAGAGGATATCATGATCTGACTCAATTTCGGTAATGCCACCGTCGTATACCTGGGTGACCTTAATTTTGGCCGCGTCTACTATCAGGGTGTCGCCAGGGCTAAGCTTACCACGATAAATGCATTTTCTTCGGTGGCGGGATACCTCATGACCATGTTGTTCGAGGAGCAGAAGCTCGCGCGTGTGACCCGAGGGCGTAGTGGCAATCAGGCGTGCCTTTATGACTTTTGTGTCATTTAATACCAGCACATCTCCTGAAGAGAAGTGATTTACCAGATCTGAGTATTTGTGATGTTCTATCGCCCCTGAGCTTCGATCAAGAACGAGCAGTCGGCTTTGACCTCGGACCTCAGGCGGAAATTGTGCAATACTGGTATCTGGAAGGGCATAATCAAAATCGGAAATTTTCATAAGCAAGTGGGTATTGTAGGAGAAATATAGCATAAAGCCAAGCGTAAGCATCTGGTATGCGGTAAAATAAGGTGATGAAGACACTGAAGTTTGGCCCACCCCAGGTAAAAGCCCTCCTTGAGGGTGATCTCCAGGAGACATGGCGTATTAATGATGACAAAGACCTCTCTGTTAATGATGAGGTAGAGTTCATAGATAAAAAGTCTGGGAAGGCCATAGGGACGGCAATCATTAATGAAGTGCTTGCTAAGCGGTACGGAGAAATTGCTGCAGACGACCAGGAAGTACTTCTGACGCTACAGACCTACTATGGCAAGGATATTGATCCGGATGTAGTTGTGAAGGCTATCCGATTTAACTTTACGCCGTATCCCCATCCGCAGGTGAAAGAAGAGAGCGGAGCATACGTGCACATACCTAAGCTGAAATTGTACGCTGATGGCGGATCTCGAGGTAACCCAGGCCCTTCGGCCAGCGGTTATGTACTGCTTGATATGGACGGATCTATTGTTAAAAAATCTGGTACATACCTTGGCATAACGACAAATAACCAGGCAGAGTATCATGCGCTCAAAGTGGGCCTCGAGGAGGCCAAGAAGTTTGGCGCCGAAGAAGTGGATGTGTATCTTGATAGCCTGTTGGTCGTGAATCAGATGAAGGGTATATTTAAGGTCAAGAACAGAGATCTTTGGCCGGTACATCAGGCTATTAAGGATTTGGTTGCCACGTTCAAGAAGGTAAACTTTACCCATGTTCCGCGGGAGCTTAATAAGCTTGCTGACGCTGAGGTTAATGAAACGCTTGATACAGTCGCAAAACAATGACACTTATGGTATAATCTAGGTGTCAGGTTGTCGGCTGGTCGCGTGCATTGCACGAGGAAAGTCCGGGCAGCATAGGGAAAGGCAGTTGCTAACTGCAACCGGGGGTAACCCTAGGGAAAGTGCCACAGAAACGAAACCGCCCTCTTAAGGGTAAGGGTGAAACGAGTGGGGTAAGAGCCCACAGCCTTGGCTGGTGACAGCTGGGGGAGGTAAACCCTGTCTGCTGCAAGGAGATGAGTCCTGAATAGGTTTCCCGCCTGGGGCTTGTCACAAGATCCGCTTGATGTCGGTGGCAACATCGATACTAGATAGATGACTAGCTAGAACAGAACCCGGCTTACGGACAATCTGACTACATTAAGAAAAAGCCATCCCTAAAGGGTGGCTTTTTTAATTGTTAGTTTGCGAGAAAGTTGGGCGGCGCTTCTGCCCCGAGGATACATAATGAGATCATCGGTATTTCGGTCCCAGGCTTCAATAACGGGCTGGAGGATGCGCCAGGCGGCCATTATTTCATCTCCGCTCGCAAAAAGGGTTTGTTCACCGATAATAGCGTCATACAGTATGCGCTCGTATGCCTCGGGCTGGCGCATGCGAAAACTCTGCTCATAACCAAAGTCCAATCCGACACGTTTAATTTTGTTGTCAAAGCCAGGGACTTTCGCGAGGACATCAAGCCTAATGCCTTCATCAGGTTGCAGCCGTAAGACGAGCCGGTTCTTTGGTCTCCCGGTAAGTAAGCGGTTCTTAAAAGTTAATGTAATAGTAGTCGACTTTTTATCAAGGGCTTTACCGGTGCGCAGGATAACCGGTACACCTTTCCAGCGAGGAGTGTCAATAAATAGTTTGATTGCTGCAAACGTTTCTTTGGCAGACACTGGATTGCCGACGTCATCACGATAACCTCCATATTGACCGCGTATAGCAAAATTGGAACTTGCCGGCTGGACGGCATGGAGAAGTTTAAGCTTCTCAGCCCGAATCCGGCTTGCTGAGAGGCGTGAGGGCTCTTCCATCGCAATCAGGGCCATGAGCTGCATAAGGTGACTTTGTATGAGGTCTCGGAGCGCGCCCGTCTGTTCATAAAAAACACTCCTGCCCTCAATCCCTATCTCTTCGCTTGCGGTTATAGTGATGCTTTCAATTGATCGACGGTTCCAAATGGCTCTGAAAAGCGGGTTGTGCAGGCGGAAGGTAAGTATATTCTGGACCGTTTCTTTGGCAAGGTAATGGTCGATGCGATAAATCTGTTGCTCAGTGAATTGGCGGGTTGTGCGCTCTATTAGTTCGGCTGCAGAGGTCGTGTCGAAGCCGAAAGGCTTTTCAACAAGGAGGCGAGTGTTCCGGCGGGAAGGAAACCGGTTGAGTCCTGACTCGCCAAGTAGGTCGATAACCGGGCCAAATATCTGAGGTGGCATAGAGAGGTAGATGAGCTTTTGGCTGCGCCAGCCAAGGGATCGCTCCAGGGCCTTTATGTGGCTCTTAAGCTGGCTGTAGTGAGCTGAAAGGGTGATGTCCATTTGGTAAAGTTCCAGCATCTCTACTATTTCGCGAACGGTTTGCCGCTTGTAACGCCTTGCGTGGGTAAGGGGTGATAGGAAGTCTTCCGCAGTGATAGCCTGACGAGTTACACCGATGATGCGGAGGTTGTCAGCGTTAATTTTACCGGAGGAGGCAAGCCGAAAGATTGCCGGCAAAAGTTTTTTGCGCGCTAGATCTCCTGTAATGCCGAATATCACTAAGATAGTTGGCCTCACCTCGGATGTGGTAGGGGTTTGCTCCATAACACCTTACACCTTGATTTAACCTCACTATATCAGAATTAAGGTATACATAAACAAAAAACCATCCGCTCAGGGATGGTTTTTTAACAAGTCTCTTTAGACTGGTTATTTCTTTTGGGAAGCTTCGACGACAGCGGTAAAAGCAGCGGGTTCGTTGGTGGCAAGTTCGCTTAAGACTTTGCGATCCAATCCAATGTTTGCTTTTTTCAGGGCTGCAATGAGCCGTGAATAGGTAGTGCCGTTCTGGCGCGCTGCGGCGTTGATGCGGATATTCCAGAGTGAGCGGATGCTTCGCTTCTGGTTACGGCGGTCACGGTATGCGTTCTGTAGCGCTCTTGTAACAGCCTGCTTGCCACGCTTGATTGACGACCGGTTCCCACGGGTCATCCCCTTAGTGGCTTTGCGAATTTTCTGATGCTTCTTGTGCGTTGTAACGCCTCGTTTAACTCTCATGTTGTTCTCCTTCTGTGACTACGGACGGGCTTTAAGCACCGAGCTTGAGTTTAATATTCCGTAGCGCTTTACCTTCAAAGCTGGATACTGTGTTAATCCGGCGTTTTCTGGCTGCTGATTTCTTCTGTAGGAAGTGATTGCCAGTTGAACGGCGGTGTACAGCCTTACCAGTAGGGGTGAGGCGGACGCGCTTCTTTGTGCCGCTATGCGATTTTAGCTTTGGCATGAGTGTTGCTCCTTATGACGAAGTTTAATTGTTTACCTGCGAGCTGTGGCCGCTGTTCGACGACTACTGTATCACCGAAGTCAGCTATGACTTTCTCGGCGAGCTTGAAGCCCAAGTCTTTGTGGGCTAGCTCTCGGCCGCGGTAAAAAATGGTTATTTTCACCTTATGGCCTGCCTCGAGGAAGTCGGTTACTTTACGCATTTTGACCCCGAGGTCGTGATCGCTAATCTTGAGGCCAAAACGCATTTGCTTAACCTCTGTGGCCTTGGCGCTACGCTTGTTCTTCTGCTGCTGCTTCGTACGTTGGTAATTGTACTTGCCCCAGTCAATGATTTTGGCAACGGGAGGATCAGCGTTCGGTGAGATCTCCACCAGATCTAGTTCCTGCTCCTCAGCAATTCGGAGTGCTTCTTCGCGTGAAAGCACACCAAGTTGCTGGCCTTCTTCATCGATAACGCGTAAACGCGGCGCCCGAATAGCACCATTCAGGCGGGTAAACTTATTGATAAAACCTCTCCTGTTAATACTATTAGTATCCGGACTATTGTAACAGGTATCCCAACAGGGGTCAATAAATAATTATGGTTAGAGGTTTGCGGATGTTTGGCGTCGATATTGTAATGCTTCGCTGATGTGTGGCGGTAGAATGTCCGGATTATTCTCCAGATCGGCAACTGTTCTTGCGACCTTTATAGTTCGCATGTATGCCCTGGCCGAAATACCAAGTCGCTCAGCGGCAGTGTTAAGTAGATTGCGTGCTTCATCTGTAAGGCGGGCTTTTTCTTTTATGTCCCGGTTGTTCATATCGGCATTGAGTTTTATATGATGGAGACTACCAGAGGTGGGGAAGCGTTTGCTCTGTAATCCGCGAGCCTTTTGAACTCTCGTGGCAATATTGTGGCTCGACTCTTCATCTCCCGCTGTAAGCAGCCGCTCATGGGCGACATCGTCCACTTCTACATACATATCTATACGATCAAGTATGGGGCCGGATAGTTTTCTTTGGTACCGAATAATTTCGTAGGGCAAGCATCGACAGGGCTTCGAGGTTCCGTAGTAGCCACAGGGACAAGGGTTACAGGTGGCAACCAAAATAAAATTAGCCGGATAGGTGACTGTATCTTTTGCGCGGGCAACGGTTATAAGTCTGTCTTCGAGTGGCTGACGCAAGGCCTCTAGCGTTGTGCGAGAGAACTCTGGAAACTCATCGAAGAACAGTACGCCACGATGGCTCAGGGATATTTCGCCGGGTTTAGGATTTTGGCCGCCACCAATGATTGAAGTATCGCTGGCACTGTGGTGCGGGGCGCGGAATGGACGCTCGGTAATAATAGTGTCGAACTGCTTGTTCGCGAGGCTTTGTAGGTGCGTGACTTCCAGGGTTTCTTGGTGCGAGAGTTGCGGGAGTATGGAAGGCAGGGCACGGGCGAGCATACTTTTTCCGGTTCCGGGTGGCCCAAGGAGCAGTATATTATGGGCGCCTGCTGCCGCAATCTCCATAGCGCGTTTGGCACGTGCTTGCCCCACAATATCGCGAAAATCGTGACTATGGTGGCGTCTGGTTGTTTGAAGGCGTGCGCCACCCTCAGTTGTTTTCATCGGGAGCTCTACAGTGCCGTTAAGGTGTAGGTATAAATCTTTCAGGGAGGAGACTGGAATAAGGATAATGTCCGGGATTAATGATGCCTGCTCCATGTTGCTTGCGGGGATGTAGAATCTTCCAATACCTGCCTTACGGGCAGAAAGGATTTTTCCAATAATTCCCCTGACAGGGCGTACTGTTGCGTCAAGCCCGAGTTCGCCAATAAAGGCCTCCTCGTCACGCGGCCCGAGCTTGGACTGCGAGCTTGCATGCAGGACTGCAGCAGCAATCGCGAGGTCAAAGCCAGTGTCGTCTTTCGGGAGATCGGCAGGCGCAAGGTTAATGGTTATTCGTTTCCTGGGTAGTTCAAGATTTGCGCTCGCAAATGCGCTGCGGATACGTTCTTTCGCTTCATCAACAGCACGATTCGCAAAGCCCACAATCACAATATTTGGTAGTCCGTTTGAAAGGTGGCACTCAACATCCACCATGGTTCCTGCAGTACCTGAGCTTGTCATGCTTCGAACTTTACTGCCCATGTACCAATTGTATTACAAGCTTAAATAAATCTATACCGTGCTCTACTATCCAGCTCAAACAAAAAGACCCCGCTTGAATTGCGGGGTCCGAGAAATTTTTGCTTTTAGTTTTTAAATTTGGGGATTAGTTTTGGTTGTTCGAACGAAGAGGTTGTTGGGAGGGGTCCTCTTCATGGAACAACGGCTTGCGAGAAGCCGTTGTTTCTTTGTCGTTTTTGTTTTTGAACCCTTGAATAATTTTGTTACTCAAGGATTACTCCTATCTTATAAATTGCCCATTTCTATGTCAATACGTTTATGTATAAATTTTGTATAAACCTGTGCATAACTTTGGAGACATGCATTAAGCATAGGTAACAAGCGTCATTAATTTCGAGTAGATTGTAGGGTTTTTTATCCGGATGTGCTGTGAGGGTTCATAGCGTTTTGCAACAAAATGGACCAAAAAACGGTGGTTAATAATGGACATGTTTTTGCTAAGACTCGGCTGGCTGCATGCGCACGGGGTTATATAAAACGGTCGTCATCATGCCGGGTGCAGCGAAATCAATTGGGAACTAGCGAGATATAAAGACCTACATATATTATCCGGGTCACATAAAAACGATCAATTTAATTCCAGCATAGTGCATAAGACGAACGTACTAATTCCCGTTCATATATAACAAGGCTTGTTGGGAAAGGAAAAGCTAGCTGGTTGAGTAGCAAGCCGTGTTAGTGCAGTGGCTTTATACCTTTCGCTAACTGGTCAAAAAGTTTTGAATGAAACTCAGGGTTGTATTGCAGATAGCTTTGTAGGTGCGAAAGAGCCAATAGCCGGCCTAGGGCACCACAGCCTCATACTAATTGGCGGTTATTTATAGGGTATTCGTGATCCACGTGTGGTTATTAGCTCAACAAGTCTTTTTATAATGACGGCCAATGCTCCTTAATATTTATTCACCATAGCTGTATTTTTTCTGTCTACTTGATTATATGCTCAAGGCTAGATTTTTAAATAATTTATGAAAAATATAATGACTTATAAACAACAATAAATTTACAACGTGTATATGCCTAATGAAATATGTATAAGATGTGGTAGTGTAATTATGTCATCATGAAAATATGCATATTTAACGCTTTATATTGACTTTAGGTATAAAATGCGCTAGTATGAACCTGTAAGTTGCAAAAATAAAAACTTACAAAAAGCCCGTGTTCAACTAAAAATCATAGTATGGAACACAACGGCACATACTACAAAAAGGGCATGAGAGACGCCCTGCCGATAACGCTCGATTCGCCAATAAAGGCGATGAGAGCGGTCAGTCAAGGCACTGGACGGTAAGCGCTAAACAATCATGTTAAATGAGCGGATTTACCGTCCTGCCTACCTAAGTGAGTATTCCTATGGCACCAAGAAATGGTGCTTTTTGTACTGCTGTTAACGCGTTACTATGTTAGAAGTATGTCTCTATTGAAAAGAAAAAAGGCTCTGATGGTCCTAGTCGTTTATGCGGGTATTGCACTTATCTTTGCTTACACGAGTCCAGGTAGGCTGCCATTGGCCGCCTTATTTTTGCCGTTTATATTGATTTTTGTTGGGCTGTACCTTCCGCTTCGTCACGTTTTGATTCATCGGATGGAGGTGGGCGATGAGGTGGCGCTACGCAAGCGCTCATTTATGGCAGCCGGTCTTGCCGGTTTGCCAACTATTCTGCTTGTTTTTAGCTCTATGGGTCAGTTGACGGTGAGGGATATTCTGTTGTGGGGCGCAATGACACTCATCATGGTGTTCTATGTAAACCGCGCAAACTTTTTTACCAACTAGGGCAGTATCTGTTGTGCGTGCGTTTTGTTTGCTATAATTCGTGTTAATTATGGAACCTGATACTATGCATCAACCTAATATTAATTTGCCAAAGCCCGTGGCCGGAGAAGAGCATGGTGGCATTGATCCGAACCAACTTCCAGAGGGACAGGTGGAGGTAAAAGAGCAGCAGGGCGAATTACCCCAACAGGGGTCAGCTCCTGCACTGCCCGTTAATCCGCTTATGCAGCTATCTGGAGATCCGGTGCAATCGCCACCCAGTAAGAGTGTAGTAACTCAGCAGCAGGCTGGCACGTATGATGATATGGTGGCCGAAGACATTGATTTGATTGAGAAAGAATGGGTTGAGCGCGCAAAGGCGATAGTTGAGAAGACCCGCAACGATCCCCATGAACAAAACAAAGAGCTAAGTAGAATGAAGGCGGAGTATATCAAGAAACGATATAACAAGGACGTGAAGGTTAGTGAGTAGAGATGACAGTTCTTTTTACCGTCCTATCGATCCTTCTTGCGTTGCTGGCCATCGTAGGCACCGTTATTTTCTTGCACTCACGTAAGCTCTTACGAGAGCAGAAGAATTACGAGCGTGGTCTTAAGATCGTGCCGCTTTATATACATCTTCCTCCACCGAGTGAAGATGCTGATGGTGCTGGCCGCGATGCTCGTGACGTGGTGGACGAAAATATTTCAAAAGCTCAAATTCTCTATAACATTATCTCAAGTCAATACAAAAAAGGCTTTAAGAACAAGCTCTATGGGCAGCGGCATTTTGCATTTGAGATAGTGGGTACGAAGGGCGTTGTGCAATTCTATGCTGCTGTTCCAGTTTCCATGCTGGATGTAGTTAAACAGGCAGTAGTGAGTGCATATCCGTCTGCACGCCTGGAAGAAGTCTCTGAACACAATATTTTTAGTCCAGTGGGTCGTATCAACGGAACTATTGGTGGTGAACTTGTGCTCAAGGAGAACTTTGCGTACCCTATTGCAACGTTTCAGGACCTAAAGCGTGATGCTATGCAATCTCTGCTGAACGCCCTCTCTACGCTTGATAAAGAAGACGGCGTTGGGATTCAAATTCTCATGCGTCCTGCTGAACCTTCATGGCGCAAGAAAGCCGCTGCGTTGGCGAGCAAGAAGCGGAAGGGCAAAGAAGGGAGTAAGGGGGCGGATAAGGCTTTTACACTGACAAAAGAGCTAGCCACTGCTTTCGTGAAGCCACCAGGCGAAAAGGATGGAGACAAAGGAGCTGGCAACAAGCCTGAGCTTTCACCCATGGAGCAGTCCATCCTCGATGCTATAGAGGATAAGACGCGTCATCCCGGGTATGAAGTGCTTATTCGTGTTGTTGCCTCATCTAACGTAGCCCAGCGAGCCCAGGCTATCCTTGGCAATGTTGTAGCAACCTTTGCGCTGTTTGATGCGCCTGGCAAGAACGGCTTCAAGTATGTCCCCGCAAAGGATATCGAGAGTTTTGTCACCGCATATATTTTGCGCTTCTTCCCGCAGCAGCATACTCAGAATGTTCTGAATGCGGTTGAGTTAGCGACGCTCTTCCACTTCCCGGATCAGAAGAATATACCAACATCACAGCTTGAGCGGCAGTCATCGAAGCAGGTTGATGGCCCGCGCAATATACCAGAAGATGGCCTGCTGCTTGGTTACAACATTTTCCGCGGTGTCAAGAAGCCTATTCGCTTGAGCGAGGATGACCGCAGAAGGCACTTATATGTCGTTGGTCAGACAGGTACAGGTAAGTCTACGCTCTTGGAGAATTTAGCCCTCCAGGACATGCTGCAAGGCAGGGGCTTTGCGTTCGTAGATCCACATGGCGAGACAGCAGAGAAGTTGCTTGCAATGGTGCCGAAAGAGCGTACAGAGGATGTTGTTTACTTTTGCCCTGCTGATATGGAGTATCCGTTGGGCCTGAATCTGTTCGAGTTTCATAATCCTGAGCAGAAAGACTTCCTGATACAAGAAGCCATAAACATGCTCTATAAGTTGTACGACCCACAACATCAAGGGATTATTGGCCCCCGTTACGAACACTGGTTTCGTAACGCCGCTTTGACGTTAATGAGCGATCCGCAAGGATCGACCTTCATTGATATTCCAAAAGTCTTTACTGACAACAAATACATGAAGCAAAAGCTACAGCATGTAACGGATCAGACGGTGTTGGATTTCTGGAACAAAGAAATGGCGCAGACGAGCGACTACCATAAGAGTGAAGTCCTGGGGTGGTTTGTTAGTAAGTTTGGCGCATTCCTTTCAAATGAAATGATGCGTAATATCATCGGTCAAACCAAGAGCTCCTTTAATCTGCGCGATATTATGGACAACAAAAAGATTCTGCTCGTAAATCTGAGCAAGGGAAGAACTGGCGAGCTTAACTCTAAACTGCTCGGTATGATCTTTGTTATGAAATTCCAGGCAGCGGCAATGAGCCGTGCTGATGTGCCCGAAGAAGAGCGGCAAGATTTCTCTCTGTATGTGGATGAGTTTCAGAACTTTTCTACTGATTCGTTTGCCACCATTTTGTCAGAAGCCAGAAAGTATCGGCTTAATTTGATTGTTGCAAACCAGTTTACGACACAGCTCTCAGAAGAGATAAAAGATGCTGTATTCGGTAACATTGGCTCTATTGTATCTTTTCGTGTTGGCACGAATGATGCTGAGTTCTTGGCCAAGTATTTTTCACCGGTATTTGATACGAGTGACCTGCAACGGATTCCAAATGCGAACTCAGTTGTCAGGATGCTGATTGGCGGTGTTCCGACACAACCATTTAGTATGGCTACTATGCCACCTCTCGGAAGTCCTAATAAGCAGCTCGCAGAAGCGCTTAAGCAGCTTTCGGCAGCTAAGTATGGCCGGCCTAAGGGTGCAGTTGAGAAAGAAATCTTTGAGCGTCTGAAGACAAAGGAAGAGCCGCGGCCTGCGTTCGGGGCTCCTCCACAATATGGCGGAGCTCAGCGGCCGCCCGTATATCCTGGGCAAGCTCCACCAAAACCAGCGGGGGCAGGCTCATCATTCCTTGATGAGTGGTTAGCTAAGCGGCAACAGCCTCCAGCTGTCGCGCCGTATCCATCTCCTGGTCGGTCTCCGGCCCAGCCGATGGCAGCAGCACCTGCCTGGCAGCAGAGGGCACACGTGCCTCCCGCTGTACCATCACCTACAGTCTCGGCTGCCGCCGCCGCGTCGCAGCCAGCCCCAAAACCACAGGTATCCCTTAAGGGTGGTGACTCAGTTAAGTTTCCTAATCCGGCCGCAAAACCTGGGCAAGGGGTAGGATCGATTGCAGGCAAAGTGCCACAAAAAGAAGTAGAAGCCAAAACAGAAGAGCTGCGTCGCAAATTACAGACACAAGAGAAAATAAATAAGCCGTCTAAGTCGATAAAGAAGCGGAAGCAAGCTTCAAGCCCTTTAGCTACAGGCAATGAAGAAGGGCCCATCGAAGGGGACACGATCTATATTGATCGCGAGGGTAATGTGCACGACCCGGAAAAAGACGATAAGAAGTAAACCCGGAAAGAGCCTAAGGTTTCTTGCGTCGCACAAGAAACAGACCCAACTCAAGTAGCATGCCGAGGCCAAAACCGCCTATAAAGAGTAAAGCAAACACCAAATAGTTATACTGAAACCCATAATGGCGTGCAGCTAGCAAGAGGAGGGTACTTCCGAGGAAGGCAAAAATACTTCCACCTAGCAGACCGGAGGGCCGAGCAAGTGTCTTGGATGCCACCTCGCTGGTGGTTTCAATTGCCGGCTGATGTATTATTTTGCTCAATAGTCTATCAGGGGGAGAGAGTCGTTTGCGTATACGGGTGAGAGATCGAGCATAGCCAAGCTGCTTGAGTTCGTAGCTCGTTGGTTGTGGGTGTGCTGTCGAGGGCGCTGCCTTTTCGCCCACAGAGACATTCTCAGTGCTTATGGCTTGTTTTTCGATAACTTCCTGGGCAAGCTCTCCTTTTTTGTCTAAAGCTTCTTGTGCAGCTTCTACGTTGATTTCCGGGGTGCGCTTGGCCTCGGCATCTTGTATGGTTTCGGCCTTGAATTCTGCAGATGGACGTAACTGCTCGCTCATGTCTAGAACCCTCCTCCTGCAGCATATTCTGCTTTAACGGTATCAAGCTCTTTTGCCATAAGCCGGCTGCGAGCAAAGAAGTAGCTTATGAAAACGGTAAGTACGAACCCAATGACAACACTTGTGCCGGGGCCGGTGTTGGGGAGAGTTGCGGCAGCATGCTCGGTGGCCTTGGCGATAGAGGGGGGTGCCAAATGAATATGTATCTCGTTGCCATATACGTTATCCATGCGTAAGTCATACGACAGGGGGTCGCTGCTTGAGCGCGGCGTAGACGGTAGGGGGTCGTTAACCTGGATCTTAAAGGAACGAGTAAGGGTTTCATCTGCCTTGATATCTGCAGGCTTCCACGTGATAGTGCCTGCCTCTTTGTCGAGTTCGCCGTTATCACTTATCTCAGTAACGGTGGCGTATTCTAAGATATCGTTTACTTCTTCTATGACCTGAAAATCTTCGTATGTGGCATCACCGCTATTTATTGTGAGTAACTGATAAGAAATGACGTCGCCGGGCTTGGCGGTTGATTCGTGGGCGTTCTGTATGTTCTGTGTCAGATTGCTGGCGCGCTTATTTTTAGTAATAAGCGGTTGGCCAGGTTCTGGCGTAGGAGGTGGTGGGGGTGGTGCTTGGGGTGTTTCCGGAACAGTTACTGTTAAACACACAGTGGGGCTTATTTGGATTGGCTCCACTTCCAGAGAGCGTATAAAGGCAGTGTTACATATTTGTGCGCCGTCAGGTGCGTCATCATTAACGATGACGTCGAGATCAACATACCAGTTCTCTAGGTGGCCGGCCATGGTATTGAACTCCCACCATACGTGCTGACTTGCTGGCTGCCCCAAGAAAGGGGGTTGGGGTGTTGCGGCATACTCATGCTTATTGGCGCCACCGGATCCATGCCATTTATATGTCGTGTGCTGGGGGATTGCATCGGTTAGGGTGACTAAGTGGGCCGTGCCCGAGCCTACATTACTAAAGAGGACTCGGTACCTAATCGTCTCTCCTCGCATAACAGTACTGCCGTTTTGGTGGCTGGTACTTGTTTTTGTGGCAGACAGGCTGGGCTGGGGTCGCAATTTAACAGTAATATTGCCACAATCAATAATGATGGCAAAGAAGCGATCTTCTTCGGTACCCATGACATTGCTTCTGGTGCCGATAAGGGCAGAAAAGTTTTTGTTCGATCCCCATACGTGGAGTGGACGGAGGTAGTAGCGTTTACCAGCTACATCATGCGGCTGGTCATGAACAGAGTGAGGGTTCCGTCCAAGGGAATAAAGTGATTTGTCTCTGGAGTTTATCGTTCCCAACCGGCTCGCGGCAATGTCTTCGCGGCTTATCTTGAAAGACTCAAAGAGTGCGCGGATACCAGAGTTTCTCCCATCAGTATCATTATCATAGACGCGAAGCATGTTTCCTATGGGGTCGGAGGTGCCAATACCGCCATACACGATGTCATTAGTTGAGGCGGCGAGGGTAGACTGTGGGGGTGCAGCTAGCGCAATAAACTGTACTGCTAGCGTCAATACCATAAAGACGACACTTAACCGGCGAATTGAAGCTTCTTGGCGAAGACGGCTGGAATAAAACCCAACCTGATCTAGCAGACTGGGATTAAAGGGAAGGTTTTGTAGTAACTTTTTGAACATTTTTATTCTTCACCATTATGCTACTTATGCTAATGGTATTGAATCACGAGAGCGTCGTGGGTACAAGGGGATGTAGAACAAATTAAGTTTTTTCTACTTCCTAGGTTTGTATAAAAGCAGAATTTGGGCTATAATTTACTTAACGAAAGATTCGTATCTATGGTGTTATAACAGTCTGAAGAGAGGGTATTGTCACTGTGGCTAAAGTAAAGGGATATTCATCTGATCAAATTCAGGTTCTAGAAGGGCTTGAGCCGGTACGTAAGCGACCAGGTATGTACATTGGTGGTACTGGTGTAGAGGGTTTGCATCACCTGGTCTGGGAAATTGTCGACAACGGTATTGACGAAGCTCTCGCAGGCCACGCAACAGAAGTATCTGTGCGACTGCAAGCGGACGGTGGGGTGACGGTTATAGATAATGGTCGCGGTATTCCTACTGATGTTCACCCAAAAACAGGGAAGAGCACTGTTGAGACCGTTCTGACGGTGCTCCATGCAGGTGGTAAGTTTGGTGGCGGTGGATACAAGGTCTCTGGTGGTCTGCACGGTGTGGGTGTGAGTGTTGTGAATGCACTTTCAACACGGCTGGTTGTTACTATTTATCGCGATGGAAAGATGTATCGCCAGGAGTATGCTACTGGCGTACCGCAGGGCGAGCTCAAAGCAGTAGGCAAGACGGATCGTACTGGAACCGAGATAACTTTTTATCCAGACGGATCGATTTTTGAAACGACAAAATTTAACTACGAAACCATTCTCGACCGGTTACGTCATGCCGCCTATCTGACAAAGGGTATCCGTACATCAATAATTGATGAGAGAACAGGTGAGCGTTACGGCTTCTATTTCGAGGGCGGTATACGTTCATATGTCAAACACCTCAATTTCGGTAAAGATGTAATAGATGATGACGTGTTCTACGTCGATAAGATGGTGAAAGATGTTCAGGTAGAGCTCGCTATCCAATACTCAGATGCTTTTACAGAGACAATAAAAGCATTCGCAAACAATGTATTCAACCCAGACGGTGGTACCCACTTGACCGGCTTTCGGGCAGCATTGACTCGTGTGGTCAACGACTATGCTCGTAAGAATGGCCTACTCAAAGAAAAAGAAGAGAACTTGAGCGGTGAAGATACCCGCGAGGGAATCACTGCGGTCATTCTCGTTAAGCTGCCTGATCCCCAGTTCGAGGGGCAAACCAAGAACAAGTTGGGGAACCCAGAAATTCGTGGCTATGTCGAACAAGTGATGACCGAGTACTTCTCCTATTACCTTGAGGAGCATCCTGCTATAGCAAGGAAGATCGCCGGCAAAGCACTACTTGCAGCCCGGGCACGGAAGGCTGCGCGAGCAGCTCGCGAAAATATTATTCGCAAAGGCGTTCTCGAAGGGGCGAGTATGCCAGGTAAGCTAGCTGACTGCTCTTCAAAAGACCCTAAGGATTCTGAGCTGTATCTGGTAGAAGGTGACTCTGCTGGTGGCTCAGCAAAGAGTGGACGGGACAGCAGGACACAGGCCATTTTGCCACTGCGTGGTAAAGTTCTCAACGTCGAGCGCGCGCGGCTGGATAAGATGTTGGCGAACAATGAAATTGTAAGTCTTATCAAGGCACTTGGAGTCGGTATCGACGAACAATTTGATATGAATGGGCTTCGCTATGACCGGGTTATTATCATGACCGATGCCGATGTTGATGGTAGTCATATTAGTACGCTTCTCCTGACATTTTTCTTTAGGTTTATGCGTCCCCTCATCGAAGGCGGGCATCTCTACCTTGCTAAACCGCCCCTCTTTGAGCTCGTAAAGCCGGGGCGCAAGAGCAGTGTGTATGCTTACAGTGATGATGAACTTACAACAATAGTGGACAAAGCTATAGAGGCGCGAAAGAAATCAGGTGTTGTCCTGAACGATAAAGATGAGCGGTTTAAGCAGGGCGGGTTTGTAGAGCAAAAACGCTACAAGGGTTTGGGTGAAATGGATGCCGAACAATTATTCGAGACAACCATGAATCCTGAGAAGCGTGTACTGATACAGGTGAAGATTGAAGATGCAGAGAAAGCCGATGCTATATTCAGTAAGCTTATGGGTACAGAAGTTGAGTTACGTAAAAACTTTATTCAGACGCATGCGAAATTTGTAAAGGATTTGGATATCTAGTATGGCAGACGACAACACTCCACAGGAAAAGATTGAAGAGACCCAGGATCATATGCCTGAGGTTGAAGTGATCGAAGCGGACCATTCCCGTGCCGTTGAACTGCAGACGGTTGAGAATGTCATGGAGGATAGTTATTTACGTTACTCCATGAGTGTTATTGTTTCTCGCGCGCTTCCGGATGTGCGTGATGGACTCAAGCCGGTGCATCGCCGTATTCTTTACACGATGAACCGAGATGGCCTTCGGTCATCTGCGAAGCATCGTAAGAGTGCGAATGTTGTGGGTGCTGTGATGGGTGATTATCATCCACACGGCGATGCTGCTATTTATGACGCGATGGTTCGTATGGCGCAGCCATGGTCTATGCGCTATATGCTGGTGAATGGACAGGGTAACTTCGGTTCAATGGATGGTGATCCTCCGGCCGCTATGCGCTATACCGAGGCTAAGATGCACCGACTTGCAGAGGAGCTGCTCGTTGATATTGATAAAGAGACCGTTGATTTCCGTGATAACTACGACGGTCGCTTGCAAGAGCCTTCAGTCTTGCCAGGCAAGTTGCCAAACCTCCTTCTGAACGGCCAGCTCGGTATTGCTGTCGGTATGGCTACAAATATCCCGCCACACAACTTAAACGAGATAGTTGATGCCACAATCCATCAGATTAACCATCCAGACGCCTCACTGGATGACTTGATGGAATACATCAAGGGTCCGGACTTTCCTACAGGGGGAGTCATATACGGTAAGGACTCGATACGCACGGCCTTTGCTACCGGTAAGGGTGGTGTCGTTGTGCGGGGCGTGGCCGAGGTTGTGGAAAAGGCTAAAGGTCGCCAGCAAATTGTAATAACGGAAATCCCTTACAGCGTTAACAAGGCGAGCTTAATAGAGAAGATTGCCGACCTCTATAAGGAAAAGAAGATTAGCGGTCTTAGCGACATCCGTGATGAGAGCGCGCGCGGTGAGGTGCGAATAGTCATTGAGCTCAAGAAGGACGCCTATCCAAAGAAACTACTCAACCAGCTCTATAAGTTGACTCCGCTACAGCTGACATTTCACTACAACATGCTTGCATTGGTTGATGGTATCCAGCCACGAATCCTTGGCCTTCAGGATATTATTCAGGAGCACATCAAGCATCGTCAGAACGTGGTTCGCCGCAGGACAGAATTTGAGCTTAGAAAGGCCCGAGAGCGTGCTCATGTGCTTGAAGGTCTAAAGATAGCTCTCGACCACATTGACGAGGTTATAGCAACCATACGTGCTTCAGAAACTACCGACGAGGCTCAGGAGAACTTGATAACCAAGTTTAACCTTAGCGAGATTCAGGCGAAAGCTATCCTTGCGATGCAGCTGCGTACGCTGGCGGGCTTGGAGCGACAGAAGATCGAGGATGAACTGGCCGAGTTAATAAAACTCATTGCTGAACTTGAGAGTATCTTGGCAGATGAGCAGAAGATTCTCGGTATCATCAAGGACGAGCTCAAGGAGCTGAAGAAGCAATACGGGGATGAACGACGAACAAAGGTAGTGCCACAAGAACTTGGCAGGCTGGGTGATGAAGACCTTATCCCGGACGAGCAAGTTGTTGTAACACTTACCTCAGCTAACTATATCAAGCGCAGCCCTATTGCTGAGTACCGTCGCCAGGGGCGTGGTGGCAAGGGTAAGCGAGGTATGGTAACTCGCGAAGAAGATGTGATAGAGCACGTTGTGAATGCTTCAACACACGACTATCTCCTCTTCTTTACAAACAGGGGAAGAGTATTCCGACTTAAAACATACGAAGTGCCAGCTGCTAGCTTGAGCGCTAAAGGCGTGGCAATTGTTAACCTCTTGCAACTGCAGCCGGAAGAGATTGTGAGTGCTGTCATTAATGTCAGTAAACAGGTCAATGGTGGCCATCTCTTTATGTGTACTATGCGAGGTACAGTAAAGAAGACGCCGTTTGAACAGTATGCTAACGTTCGTAGCTCTGGTCTTATTGCCATTAATCTTGACGAAGGTGATGAGTTACGTTGGATACGCATGACAAATGGGGATAATGAAGTTGTTATTTCTACGAGCCAAGGGCAGGCGATTCGTTTCCATGAGAAGGACGTGCGGCCAATGGGGCGGGTTTCGCGAGGCGTTCGAGGTATTCGCTTGCGAAACGGCGATCAGGTAATCGGCATGGATATTGTTCGTGACGATGAGAGCATATTTGTCATTAGTGAAAATGGCTACGGCAAGCGTACGAAGGTGAGCCAGTTCACGGCACATGCTCGAGGTGGTGTCGGTATACGCTCCGCAGTGGTAAACAATAAGACCGGAAAGCTTGTAGGAGTAAAGGCGCTTGGTGAAGATGCGCATGAAGTAATCATTATCTCCAAGCAGGGACAAACTATCCGGCTGGGGCTCAAAGATATACCGAAGCTTGGTCGGGCAACACAGGGTGTGCGTATTATGCGTCTAAATGATGGCGACTGCGTCGTGTCGCTTGCTCTCGTGCAAAAGGTTGAAGAGGCAGAAGACGAAGAAGGTGAAGACTCGGCTGAGACAGAGTAGTGAGTCATACATCTGTTGGGGCGTGTAGATTTAGTCACAACAATAAGTTTATGTTTATATCTGTTAGCTTTGTTCAATATTAGTCTTGACACCTCTGATGATAAGAGGTAAGATTATCGGAGCTTTCAGGGACATTAGTTTAGGTGTCTTTGAGAAATGGACGTTAAAAACTCAGATAGTGCAAATCAACGTCAGTTCAATCTGAAGTTTTAATCAGATTCTTTTTTGGAGAGTTTGATCCTGGCTCAGGATGAACGCTGGCGGCGTGCCTAATACATGCAAGTCGAGCGGCAGCGCGACCTTCGGGTTGGCGGCGAGCGGCGGACGGCTGAGTAACGCGTAGGAACGTACCCCAAAGTGAGGGATAAGCACCAGAAATGGTGTCTAATACCGCATGTGCTCTTCGGAGTAAAGCTTCGGCGCTTTGGGAACGGCCTGCGTCCGATTAGCTTGTTGGTGAGGTAAAAGCTTACCAAGGCGACGATCGGTAGCTGGTCTGAGAGGATGATCAGCCAGACTGGGACTGAGACACGGCCCAGACTC
>CAZDQS010000012.1:0-2803 GCA_964507855.1 uncultured Candidatus Saccharibacteria bacterium
ACTGGGGACACAAGGCTCTTCAGGCCTCTGCTCTACCAACTGAGCTAAAGCGCCGTAAATAGACCTGTATAGCATACACTATAAGAGGTAAATTTACAATTATTGCTACTTGTGGTGGCTGCCGAAGCCGCGAATGGTTTCTAGAATTTCAGTTGGGAGGACAAAAACAGTTTTTTGGTTCGGATCGGAGGAAATACGCTCGAGCGTATTGAGTGTACGCAAGTTGATGGCACCGGGCGTCTGGGCCAGCATACCGGCAGCTTCGGCAATGGTCTGGGCAGCCAGCTTCTCGCCATCGGCATTGATGATAGTCGCCCGTCGCTCGCGCTCTGCCTCGGCCTGGCGCGCCATGGCGCGTTTCATATCCTGCGGCAGCTCAATATTCTGGATCTTGACGTTCTCAACATCTATTCCCCACTTGTCTGTCTCGGCGTCGACAATCTGCTTGATTTGCTGCGAGATTTCTTCGCGCTTGCTGAGCAGCTCATCCATCTCCACGTTTCCCACTACGTCACGGAGTGCCGCCTGGGCAAACTGGCTGGTGGCATACAGGTAGTTAACGGTCTCAAGCACAGCCTTCTCAGCAACAATCACGCGGAAGTATACGACTGCATCAACATTAATTGTCACGTTGTCTTTGGTGATGACCTCTTGCTTTGGTACGTCCACAGGTGTCGAGCGCACATCAACCTTGCGCATGGTTTGCAGCACCGGAATGATGACGTTAAGCCCCGGCCGCCGAGTGCTGGTGTAGCGCCCCAGCGTCAGGACAATGCCGCGCTCATATTGGTTGACAATCCGGATGCCGGATATAAGCACGGCGCCGATAATGATAGCGAGAAATACAATTAGAAATTCCATAACCTCTCCTTATACGTGCATTGTAAAAGGAAAAGCTTCTGCTGGCTAGGGTTAAATGGGACTTGAACCGGGGGCTTCCGCCCGCAACTTGCGCGCCTGGCTCTCCAGATCCATGATTTCGCGTTCCAGCTGCTTAATCGTGTTGCGCTTTCTATCAATGTCTTCGCCAGCATGCTGCTTGGTATCCTCAGCTTCCGAAAACTGCCTGTATGCTACCGCCAGTATCGCAGCGCGCTCGCCGGAATCCTTGTTGGCATCACCCGCCTGCACCTCAAGACGTCGAGCCTGAGTACGTTTGTCATCAGCAATGCGGTTTGCCTCCTGGGCTTCGCGGTCAATCTCTTGCTGAAGTCTATGTAGCTCCTGCGCTTTTTGGTCGGCTTGCCGTTGTAGCTCCTGTGCCCTCATCCATGCATCATCTGCCATACTCTTCCTCCCTTCATGAACAGATTAGAAAAGATTGTGTAAACCTGCTGTGAAAAATCCTGGTTATCTCTGTATAATTTCGTGACATTTCAGGGGTATTATGGTAATATCTTTTGGATATTGGGTGATTAGCTCAGTTGGCGCGGCTTGCCGCAAAATCCGAAAATCGCATCTCGATGCTCTAGCCAGTTGTGCCGCTCGTTTACAATTCACACTAGTTCATACGACCCATGCGGGCGCTTAGCTCAGTTGGCTAGAGCATCTCGTTTACACCGAGAGGGTCGGGGGTTCGAGTCCCTCAGCGCCCACCAATTCATAAAACAGGTCATAAGACCGGTTTTTGAATTGGTCGTACTGGACACGAAACCTTCGACCCAAGGGTCGGGGTGAGAACTGCCAGTGGCAGTTCGCAAGGGAACCTTCTCTTGAAAACTTGTTTTCAAAGATGAAGTTCCGAGTCCGCCAGCTGGCGGATCGAGTCCTATACAAGAATTACAGTCTATAACTTGCGCGAGTGGTGGAATTGGTAGACACGCAGCCTTGAGGTGGCTGTGCCGCAAGGTGTGGAGGTTCAAGTCCTCTCTCGCGCACCATATAAAAAGTCCATCTAAAAGATGGGCTTTTTATATGGTCCAGAGGGCTTAGGATTGCTCTTCTTAGCGGTTTTATCCTTATTCATAAGTATCTTGTGAGAAAAATTATTGCAAAAAATATAAAAGTATGATATAATGTACAGCATGATTAAAGTCGCCTCTTTGCTTGGTGTTAGCTATTCTGGAAAAAGCACCTTGGCGGAAGGTCTTGCTGCTAACCTCGCAAAAAGAGATATTGCTGCTGATATCATTAAGAAAGATGATGCCCTGAAAGCATTGGGGCGTGAGCGATATGGAGAAAATGACAATACTGGTGGTTATTCTATCAGAGGCTTTTTAAGGCATGGCCCTATACCCTCATCTGAGTTACACGCTTGGATGAATACACAGATTAGTAAAAGTTTGGAGCTAGGACACATTGCAATATTAGAAGGCGGTACACGCACCAGGACTGCACAAGCAGAAACGTTAAAAAATATTGAATTAGATGAAAACGAACTGCGTATTTTTATGCTGCAGCTTCCATTTCGAGAAGTAATCCACCGTTCACGACAACGCCGTAGCGAAACGGAACGTTATGACGATCGCTTGCCGGTCGTATTCGCCAAACTTTACGGTCAATACAGAGGGTTGCGCTCCGACGATGCACCAAAAGTTAGTGACCCTGACGTTGTTGGCCTAAACGCAAGCTTACCGACTGATGAGCTAGTAGATATTGTTACGAACCATATAGTGGAGCCTAGAAACGCTTAAAAAGCCGGCACGGTGCGTTCCGAGCTTAGCTAACAACTGACAATAGAATGACATACACGAACAACACACCGACAGTGGTACAGGGGTAGCTTTTACGCTATAATGCAGTGGATCCTGGCGCCTTGGCGGAGTGGTTACGCAGAGGTCTGCAAAACCTTTTACACCGGTTC
>CAZDQS010000013.1:0-2788 GCA_964507855.1 uncultured Candidatus Saccharibacteria bacterium
CCACCTCCACCGTCTACTCCGGCACCAAGCCCTAGTCCGGCTCCTGTGCCGTCAACCGGCCCTACACAACCTACCGGTGCAGACGCACCAAAGTATACCTATAATGAATCAACCGGAATGTGGGAGAGTGACAAATACGCCTGGGACCCCCAGACTGGCAAGACGAAGCCACTAGCTCCTCAGGAATACAGTTACAACCCAGCCACCAACAAGTGGGAAACAACGGAATGGTACTTTGATGCGCCCAGCGGAACATACCAACCGAACACCGTAACCCATCCAGCACCTCCAGACACTAATGCCGATCACCACCGCTCGCCCGAATCAGTTAGTGCTCTAACCGATACATTGAACAAACTTTTGGGCCTTACTCCAGACGAGGATAACTCTACCGATAACCTCCGTACAGCAGCTACCTTGTCCTCCCTCAACGACTCTGATGCATCCGCCCGCTCCCTCCCCTCGAGTGACACCGGAAAAAATGATAACCAGGTAGTTAATGACCCAACGGAAGATCATATATTTGATCTCTTCTATGACGCCCGAATAAGTAATGCTCTCAATTCTAATGCCACGTCGGGAGATGTGACGGTTTCCGGCAACACGCTTGCCGGTAGCGCCACTACTGGCACAGCGCTGGCAATGGCAACTGTCCTCAATCTCTTGCAATCCAGCTGGAACCCGCTTGGAGCAGGCCTTATGACCTTCATGACCGATATTGTCGGTGATGTTGTTGGCGATCTCCTCATTAACCCAGATAACATCCCTAGTAACAGCCCTGCCGACTCACTCCCAACAAGCGTTAATGTAAATCTAGATGCCAATGCCCAGATAAATAATGATATTACTCTGAATGCCCAAAGTGGCGATGCAAGTGTCACCAAGAACACCACTGCCGGTGACGCCACGACTGGTGATGCGCACGCCATAGCAAATTTGGTGAATCTCATGAACACCGCAATCGCTGCTAACCAGTCATTCTTGGGTGTACTTAATATCCACGGAAGCCTTGATGGTGACATCCTGTTACCGCCCGGCTTCTTAGATAGCCTTCTCGCTGCCAATGCCCCCCGGACACAGCTAAATGAAAGTGTCGAGAATCTTGAGGTCTTAGCCCAGTTCAAAGACAGCCAGACAATTGCCAATAGTGTCTCTCAGAATGCCACCAGCGGCAACGCAACTGTCACGGGCAATACCACGGCAGGCGGTGCTACCTCCGGTGACGCCCTCAACAACCTTACCATCCTTAACCTGACTGGCCGGCAAGTAATTGGCAGTAATGCCTTGCTAGTATTCGTCAACGTCCTCGGTGATTGGGTGGGCCTCATTCTTGATGCACCAGCCGGCAGCACGACAGCCGCGCTTGGTGGTGGTATCAATAACAATACTGCATTACTACCTACAGTAGGGGCTGATACAGATATATCTGCCACAAGTAATAGTGAGATTAACAACAATCTGACACTTAGTGCCCAGAGTGGCGATGCCACCGTACAAAGTAACACCACCGCTGGTGGCGCCCATACTGGAGACGCATCGACAAGTGCAAACATCGCCAACCTCATAGGCAATCAGTTCTCCCTCTCTGATTGGTTCGGTATTTTGTTCATCAATGTTTTCGGCAGCTGGCGGGGCAGCTTCGGGCTGAACACTTCTGCGGGCGATAGAACCGCCCCGGCTCCTGCGCCATCTTCAGGAACCACAAGCGTAGCAGGAAGCGCCAGTCAGCAACTTCCAGTATTTAGATTCGTACCTGGCGGCACTCCAAACAAAATGCGCATCATACCTATTTCCCCGGCTACCTCCACTACTAGTAATCAGCAAACTAATCTCGACCTCAGGGCGACTGCCATAGAACCCCTAGAGGAAGCAGACACTGGCTTTGTGCTGAGTACTGCCACAAGCGCCCCCACCTCATCAGGAGCAAATCCCGACAATACGAAAGGCGTTCCATTAGTACCCATACTCGGACTACTGACCGGCGCGCTGCTCCTAGTAGCAGAGCGCGCTATCACCCTAAGACAGCGTCGACACCACACTGCCTAAAATACTAGCCTACCCCTGCCGCAGAGAGACAGTTTTTCCGGCTGTCTCTTTATCTAGTGTGAGGGCTTTGATGGTATGGCTTGTGTTTTAAGGTGTTATCAGCTAAAATGTCACGGTGATTTCGGGGCGTTAGCTCAGTTGGCTAGAGCACCTGCTTTGCAAGCAGGGGGTCCGGGGTTCGAGTCCCCGACGCTCCACCATACACATGGGGCCCCAAGAGCTTACCGCTCTCAGGGTTCCACCAAGGATAATTAGCCCAGCTGGCGCAGCTTGCTGCAAAATCAATTTATAGCGCAACGCTCTAGCCAGCTGCACTATATTAGACGGAAATCCTGTAGATCCTTCATAATACGTACCCGTCACACACGGGCGATTAGCTCAGCTGGTTAGAGCGCGTCACTGATAATGACGAGGTCCGAGGTTCAAGTCCCCGATCGCCCACCATAAAAACAACCCACGTAGATTGGGTTATTTTTTAGCCCAAATTTAAAAGAGCCCTTCTCGCAAGAGGGCTCTTTCTTTTTTTGGCTTCTCGGCCACCTTATGGCGACTATTAAAAACCCTGATAGTGCAATCAACGTCAGCGTAAATGGTGAAACTGTTTCCTCATAGGAGATCTGCCACGTTTCAACTGCAGATTCCGAGGATCGACCATACCTCAAGTAGTCTATAGAGCTACTCGGGTTGGTAAACTCCCTAGAAAGGAGGTAATCCATCCGCACCTTCCGGTACGGATACCTTG
>CAZDQS010000014.1:0-2447 GCA_964507855.1 uncultured Candidatus Saccharibacteria bacterium
GGGTACTGCTGGGCTTTCTGTCACGGGGTGAGTGGGGGGTGTCGTATCCTCATTGACTGTTTGAGTAGAGGGTTGTGGACTGGAGGTAGCTTCCGGTAGGGCGCTTTCAGCAAAGACGGAACCAGGGAATGCAAAGGTAGTGACCAGAACTACAATACTGATAAAACTGTTTTTAAGCAGGCTTTTGGCTTTCTGCATATGGCGCCCCCTCTCGTGCTTGTTATCAATCAAGTGGCTTTGTGGCTTCTTGGTGCTGCTTTTTAGCAACACCGAGGGCAAGGGGAAGAGCGGACTACGCTTCCACTCTCCCCGCTGGCCAAACGTACCTCAGTAACTGATCTGGAAGTGTTCCAGGTTAGTTAGAGACGCGAACTACTGTTTCAACAGTATTGATGTTGACCGCATCACCGCTACGGGCATCACCATTTGCAGTTGTATTGCGCTCTACGCGGACATTGCCTGAGGATGCACTCTGCTCAGTGTCGTTCTCGACATCGATTTCGTTATCGTTCTCGACATCTACCTCTACGTCATTCCTGAACGTGATATGGTTACGAGAGTCTGGGCCGGTGTTCTCGATAGTACCTTCATTGTCGCCGCTACCACCGAAACCATCACAGAGACAACCGTTACTTGCGTTATCTATTTCGACAGTCGTACGAGCCAAGCTGTCGTTACGTGCCTCACCGCTTTCGTGATCACCACTTGCAGAGGTGTTCCTCCGAACTGTTACGTCACCAGAGTAGGCACGTTGTTCAGTACGGTTTTCTACCCGGATATCATTGTCGTTCTCGACATCGAGCTCTCGTTCGCCACGGAACTCGACAGTATTATGTGAGTCTGGGCCCGTATCTTCAATTGTTGCTGAATCAGCAAATGCAGCGCCGCCACCAAAGGCCGCTAGGCTTACGCCCATCACCGCAATGGCTGCGATTCGTAGTAATTTTTTCATAAATCATTTCCTCCCTTTACTTATCAGTTGCAGTAATTGCTCGAGTCTCCTCCTTTCTTTTGTTTACTTTTCGGGCTTGCTACCCGGCTTTACGGGACGATCGACCGCTCCCCCTAAAGTCGAGCTACATATATGCATTGTCATCTTCCTCTGTCAGGAGTTCGGTAGCGACTATCAGGGCTAGGGTCATCTTCTCCGGTTGAGCTTGATTCTGTGCGCACATCAATAGTTGTAGATGAGTGGGAACTACCCGTAGAAGTGCTGCTCTCACCATCTACTCGAATATCAACCACCGTTTCGCTACCATTTGAGCGGATAGTTTTTGTGGCATGTCCCTCTGCAGGCACGGCTACATTCTGGCCGTTAACACGGAGCTCGGTAGAGGTAGATGTTGGGTCAGGTGCGGGCTGGCTTTGTGCATCTGATTGATCGGATGAGTTTGCCGCTTCCTTGGCTTGGCCCGAGGCTGAGGGGTCGATAGCTTGCGCGTCGTGTCGTTCGGCACGTTCATGATGATTGAGTTGCTCCTCGGATCTTTGATGCGGTTCCGCTAAGGTCATGTCAACGCCGAGTGTCTGAGAAGAGCGAGAGGGGGCACCCTGTAACTTCACTAACAACAGAGTAGACAATACAAGGGCAACGAAGATAAAGAGGTAAGATGCTCGGGGTACCATGATGGCAATGCTGTGAGGCGCAAGTATGCGTGACCAGCGCTTCCCTCGGTTACTGCCATCTTGTACCATAAGCCCCTCCCAATATATATGCAGATTAACATCATCTATTCTTGCTCATTCATGCACAATCGCTATGAGTTTTCTTACATTATGATTAATGCAGTTACATGTTATGTATACCGACAATTGGCTCGGGGAAAGATAGATTGGAAATTTACGCGTATTTATCAGAGGTAGGACTGTAGAGTCTTTTACAGCAAAAAAGGCTTGACCGCCCCTGTTGTAACTGATATCATATGCGGGCTGCTTGAGTTTAGGCACGAGGTAGTCGTGGTAAACCGCCAAGCTTCTAGCGTAAACTCAAGCTTCCAAGGCTAGAACATAAGTAATGTTTTGTGGGATGTCTTAGGGTTTGTAACTTAAAAATTTAGCTGACAGAAGTAAATTAACGGCACATGCATGTATATGGCGTGCATAGTGTCGCATGTAAAGACAAATGGCATCAGTTATTGGCTTGACCAATAACTAGTCAATTGCAATGCATAAAAAGTTACTCAAGCGCACACAAGGAATGCCTTGACGTAAGACACCGATGAAGGACGCGGTAGGCTGCGATAAGCTTCGGGGAGGTGCTTAACAACCTTTGAACCGAAGATTTCCGAATGGGGAAACCCGATTGGAGTCATGTCCAATCACTCATATCTGAATCCATAGGATATGTAGCGGTAAGCTGGCGAACTGAAACATCTTAGTAGCCAGAGGAAGAGAAAGTAAACAACGATTCCGCTAGTAGTGGCGAGCGAACGCGGAAGAGCCCAAAC
>CAZDQS010000015.1:0-1268 GCA_964507855.1 uncultured Candidatus Saccharibacteria bacterium
GCAGTCATTTCACGATCCTTTCCTCGCCCGCCGACGCCTCCGGAGAGCCGCGCACAGGCGCTTGATGGCTTGCAAAAGCCGCATGTCTTTCCTCGATTTTTTGGGCCTCGCGCTCGACGGCCGCGGCCTGGTCTTCGATCCACGAGCACAAGTGCCCGTAAGTGTTGCGGAGGGCGCGATACACGTCCCCGTTGACCGACTTCATGGTCTGCCAGTGCTTCCACAGGCGCTCGGCTTGGGCTGGTGAAACACCAGCTTTCCTCGCCGCCCTGTCACGCGCCGCGGTCTTGGTGTCGCCCCAGACGCGGTACTCCTGCTTGGTCGCAGCTTTCAGAAGGTCGAACGCTTCCTTCGCCGCAACGCTCTGGTGGTCGTATGCAATACTCATCGACTCGCCCCGTTTTGGTGCGGATTCGCACCGTCTTGGTTCGGACATGACCCTTTCCTTCCGCTACGCTCGTGTCCGTCGAACGAAGCGGTTTGGCCGAACGGATCGATTTCGAACGGCAGGAAAGGAATGACGAATGAGCCAGTTTCAGAAGTTGGAAGATCGGAAGCAGGCTCAACTGGAGTTGCCTCTCGGGTATTCACCCCGAAAGGTTGAAAGAGGCGGGGGGCAAGGGGCTCGCACCCCCAGGGTGACCACGCCTCGGCCATCGAATGACAATTCGCCCTTTGCATCGTCACACCCCCATCCGACGCGCCGCGTCTTCCACGGTGGTGACTTCGGCAAAAAGCCCGCGAAGCTCCGCAGCAGCCTCACGCTTGCGGATCTGGCGGCCTACATAGGCCCCGGCCCCGATAGCCCCGATTGCTACGGCGAATAGGTGAGAGACGATCAGGAGGCCGATCATGCGCTTGGCCTCCGTTCGTATTCGACAGGAAGGCCACGCCTTGCGCAGCGTTCCTCATGGACCATGCGGGAAGCTGTGGCTTCCGCGATCCCGAGACGCTTGGCGATCTCAACCGTATCGTAGCCAAGCAGGAACAGGGTGTAGGCCGATGGCTTGCGCCGTGGCCGCTGATCGTCGCCGGCAAACTGGACGAGCGTTTCTCTCATTCCACCCTCCGCTTCATCCTCGCATCGTTGCAGCGGGCACAGAGGGCCGAAGTGAACGGCACGCTGCAGTGCTCAGGGTCCAGGCAATCAGGCTTGGAATTGGTGGCCGGCGACGCGGGAGGAGGAACGTCGCCGGCCTTTGCCGACACCGGGGAGGAGGTCGGTGCCGGCCGGTCCGCCGCCTGGGAGGAGGAAGGCTGCGGATTGG
>CAZDQS010000016.1:0-1253 GCA_964507855.1 uncultured Candidatus Saccharibacteria bacterium
GGACCCGCTCATGTCCACGTCCACCGCTTGGGATGCCGTGGAGCACGCCATCCTCCGCGCCGTTCAGCAGCAGCCGGCCACGTGCCGGGAGATCGCCGACCACGCCCACGTCACCCCGGACGTCGCGAAGACCCAGATCGACGCTCTCCGCGCCGCTGGGCTGATCGTGCAGGCCGTGGAGGCGGGTGTCCGGTACCGGATCACTGCCGCGGGCCACAAGCGCCTGTCCGTACTCACCGACCTGCCCGGTCACCAGGCCGCGGCCTAACCCCTTGTCGTGGCCGCCCCCGTTGCCCCGTGGCGGGGGCGGCCCCACGGAACACCAGAACGGAGACACCATGCCTGACCTCAAAAACCGCACCGTCACCCCCTACACCGACCCCGACCGGTTCACACGCGAGGAGAAGTCCGCCTTCGACAAGGGAGAGTGCTGCTGGGACGCGGGCGACTCCCACTGGGGTCAGCGGGACACTATGTGCCACAAGCCGTCCGCGCCGAACGCCCCGATGGGGTACTGCCGCGGCCACGTCGAGGCTCTGCTGGAGAACCACTGGCCGGACGGGAGCCCCCGCCGATGACCGACATCCGCACCTACACCCGAGCCACCGCCCCGCCGTGGGCGCGGGGCGTGGTCGACGCCATCCGCGACGGGGACCTACCCAAGGCCCGCACCCTGTGGATGCAGGCCGCCGCGAAGGTCGGCGCCGACCACGCCACCTACGCCGTCGCTGCGCTCGTCGAACCCACCCCGGGGCAGATCACTGTGGGGGAGGCCCCGCTCGTGTACGGCAACCCGCTCCGTACCGGGTTCGCGTGGCGGTGCGGCGTCTGCCTCTACGCGTCCCGGAACGGCGGCCCGGACCCGCACGCCGGCGTCAACTACAAGACACTGCGCGGCGCGTTCGGAGCCGCACGCAAACACGCCGCCCAGGGCCACCCTGCGCGGGTGCCAGTCGAGGAGGTGACCCGGTGACCCTGGCCGAACGGCACGCCGCGGCGATCCGCAGGAACCGCGCCATCCCCGGCGGTGAAGCCGCCGTCGAGCAGATCTACGCCGAGTTCGTCCACGTCCACGGCGGCGACCCCGACGAGCTGCTTCAGGCTCTCGGGCCGGACCACCAGCACGCCGCCGAGCACGACGACACCCGCAACGACAGCGCCAGGGAGGCACGGTGAGCCTGGGACGCGTGGGCGGCGTGTACGCCGCTCTCCACGCCGGTCACGTCGTGGGGGACTACTGGGGGCAGACAGAC
>CAZDQS010000017.1:0-1186 GCA_964507855.1 uncultured Candidatus Saccharibacteria bacterium
GTGCGCGGCTCTCCGGAGGCGTCGGCGGGCGAGGAAAGGATCGTGAAATGACTGCAGAGACTGGACACAACGTCGAAGACGATCGCCGGCAGTTCGAGGAACAGCAGTTCCTGAACGGCTTCCGCCAGATCAAGGAACACAAGTCCTCGATCGGCGAGGAAATGCAGGAGATCAACGAGGTCTATAAGCGCCTCAAGAACATCGGCTTCACCAAGGCCGATGTGAAATGGGCGATGGAACTGGAGGAAAAGGACTCCGGTGAAGTCATCGCCACCATGCAGCGCCGCATCCGCATCGCAAGGATGCTCGGGCATGGCCTGGCCCGCCAGATCGAACTCTTCGAAACGGACCGTACCCCGATAGAAGAGCGCGCCTATGACGAAGGCTTGGCGGCCGGGAAGCTCAGGAAGGAAAACATCAATCCGTACGGCGCCGACAGCATGGCCGGTCAGGAGTGGCAGCGTGGGTTCAACGACGGCAATGCCTTCGCCAACAAGGATCTGTCACACGTCATGGACGGAGCGGCCGATGAAGGCGGCGACGAGCTGATCGCTGGGCACGATCCCTTCGCTGATGCAGACGCGGAGGCGGCGTGATGGCTTGGGCAAAGGCAGTTATCCAGATCAACCCTGCTTCGGTCGGGACCGGGATCAAGGTTTCGCTCAGGCAGACCAAGCGTTCGCCCGCCCGCATGACGTTCATAGTCAGCGCGGCAACGGCAAAGGAGTTCGGCTGGGGCGACAAGGACGGCATCGAGGTCCTGATCGGTGAGGCTGAACATCATGGCCTCATCCGGCTGCGCAAGAACAAGAGCGCGGCCCAAGCCGAGGTCGAATATCGCGAGACGGCTAAGGGCGGCTGGTACAACATCAAGCTTGGTCACCAGCCCGCGTTTGTCGATCGCAGCGAGGCGACGCTGTGGTGCCAGTGGGAAAAGGTCGAGGACGGCTGGATAGAGGTTGTCCTGCCGAAGTGGGCTGACGAGACGGCACCTACGCGCAAGGCCGCTCCCCCGCAATCTCCCGCTCCAGTAAGGCCAGCAGCCAAGCAGAACGTTACGGCCGCCATCATGGGCGATCCGCCTCCTGGCCGACGCGAGATGCTTGAAAAGATCGGCGGCATGAAGGTGTGACCGATGCGCGCCGCTCTCGCCATCCTCGCCATGACCGTAGCGACCGCCAGTGCC
>CAZDQS010000018.1:0-1164 GCA_964507855.1 uncultured Candidatus Saccharibacteria bacterium
CCCCACAGGGCGATCTGCGCGAGCGTCGGCATGTCCCTGCGGTGGCGTCCACGCGACGGGGCGGAAGCCTCCGCAGGAGTCTCGAACGGCAGACCGAAGGGCAGGGGGCGTGTGTCTGAGCGGCGCAGCCCTGGTTCGGTGTCCTGGTCGGGGCGGATGTCGTCGCTCATGCGATCTCCATCGGTGCCTGAGCGAGACGGCGCGCGGCGGCCTCGGCGTACGGCTCGTGCGCCTCGATGCCGATCGCGCGGCGGCCGGCGAGGCGGGCGGCGTCGAGCGTGGAGCCGGAGCCCGCGAACGGGTCGACCACGAGGCCGCCGGGCGGGCAGGCGTACTCGATCAGCGGGCGGAGCGCCTCGATCGACTTCTCAGTGGGGTGGATTGCCTGGCCACGCATGGACTTGACCCGCAACACCGACCGCATGAGGCGGGTGCCGTTGTCGGTCCACGCTTTCGCGGTGCCATACGCGCCGAGATGTAGGGCCTGTGTGCGGCGGGCACTGCCGCCGTTTCGGGCGATCTTCTCGGGCGGCGCTGGCACGGTGGGGACGTCATGGTGCACGTCCCGCCATGCACCCCGGTACCAGTGCAGGGCGTGTTCGTGGACGCGCCGGAAGCGGTCGGTGGCCGCCCCGGATCCGTTGCTCTTCTCAACGATCACGTCCTGACTCAGTCGCCAGTCCGCGAACTCGTCGGACCGGTCGAGGAACATGCGCATGCTGCCGAAGCACCACATGGAAGAGGTGACCTCGGCGGCGACGGCGGGCCAGCCGTCCGGCCACCGGTCCCACGCCAGGGAGGTCTCGCTGTAGGGAGGATCGGCGAGCACGAGATCGACGGTGACGCCGAGGGCGGGCAGCACCTCGCGCATATCACCGAGGTAGAGCTGGACGTGGTCGTCTTCCCAGTAGGGGGCGGTCATGTCAGCTCCCTGCTGTCCCCGATCGGGCGGAGCTGCGCGGTGGGTGAGGACGGGTCACCCGCCGACTTCAGCTTGATGATCTGTTCCGCTGCGGCCAGGTCGTAGCGGAGCTGCCGGATCTCCTCCCGGAGCCTCGCGTCACGGACCGCGGCCAGCGTCGCCACGACGTACAGCAGCAGCACGCACCCGGTGATGACCGCCGCGGCCGGGGACGCCCAGTACAGGGCCAGTGGCCACGCCAC